>NZ_JBHXQO010000059.1:0-37787 GCF_042717135.1 Streptomyces sp. NPDC058620 | reverse complement strand
TCAACCCGCCACCCTGTGGATACCTCATCCTCTCGTGATACCGCAGGCAGACACCCCTCGTCAGCCCTTATGACTTCACGAGTTCAATCTCAGTAGTACCAGTAGGGGGAGACGCACCGGCACCCCACCAACCCGCTGACCGGCACGTACTCTGGACATCTTTGTAGGCAACTGTCGGCATGAAGGTCCCTGAAAAGTCCCTGACGTGACGCCGGTCGGACCTGCCTGTGCCAAACCCGCAGGTCACACCCTTAATCGAAAGCGGCCCACATGTCCGTCAAGTACAAGGAGACGGCGCGCGGCGGGCTCGCCGTGAACATCATCGAGTGCTGAGGGGAAAGTCCCTGGAACCTCCCAGGACAGTCGGAGGGGGCTCCGGACCGGCCGGAGCCCCGCCCCGGGTCAGCTGGTGGGGAAGCTGTCGGGGGTGCTGATCCGGTTCTTGAGCAGCGCCCCCGATTCGGTCAGCACGCCGCTGCTGCTGTAGTCGCCGCCGTCGCAGGTGCCGGGCCGGAATGCCGCGCTGCTCTCGGAAGCGTCGGAGTAGGTCCAGTTCGCGTAGCCGATCTTCAGCCGATCGAGCAGGTCCAGCCAGGCCGTGGTGCTCGCCCGGTCCATCGCTCCGCCGCCGGTGGCGCTCACCGTGCCGAACTCGGTCACGAACAGCGGCAGCCGGGAAGCCGCCCGGCTCAGCGTGGTGCGGTAGGCGTCCTTGTGGCTCGCGGCGTAGAAGTGGAACGCGTACATGATGTTGGTGGCATTGACGGGATTGCTGACGACCTCGCTCTCGTTGGAGCCGTCCGAGACCCCCAGCGAGGACCAGCCGCGGGTGCCGACGATGACGACGGCGTCCGGGTCGGCGGCCCGGATCACCGGGATGACCTGTTCGGCGTAGCTCTTGATGGCCGTCCAGCTCACGCCGTTGGGCTCGTTGGCGATCTCGTAGATCACGTTCTTCTTGCCGGCGTTGCGGGCCGCGACGGACGCGAAGAAAGTCTTCGCGCGGTCGAGGTTGTGGTTCGGGTCGCCCGGCGTCAGGGTGTGGAAATCGATCATTGCGTACATGCCACGCGCCTCGGCCATGTCGACGAGGCCGTTCACACGGCTGGTGAAGCCCGCCGGGTCGGTCTCGTAGCCGCTCTCCTGTACGTACATGGCGACGCGCAGCAGGTCCGACTTCCAGTCCTTCGCCAGCGCGTCCACGGACGCGCCGTTGTAGCACTTACTGAACCACTGGATGCCGTGCGTACTCATCCCCCGCAGCTGTATGGGGCGGTTGTACTGGTTGCACAGGTTCACGCCGCAGACCTGAACCTGTCCGTTGATGTCCAGGGGGGTTCCGCCGCCCGGGCCGGGCGGCGGGGTCTCGTCGACGGAGCCGGTACAGGCGACGCCGTTGAGCGTGAACGCCGTGGGTTTCGGATTGGCGCCCGTGAAGGAGCCCGTGAATCCGATGTCGGCCGCCGCACCGGTGGCCAGCGTGCGGTTCCAGTCGAGGCCGACGGTGGTGACCGCGGAACCGGACTGCGACCACGTGGCGTTCCAGCCCTGGACGAGCTTCTGCCCTGCGTCCGGCATGGCGAACTTGAGCGTCCACCCGGTGACGGGTTCACCGAGGTTGGTGATCTTCACTCCGGCCTGGAAGCCGCCGTGCCACTGGCTGGTGACCGTGTACTCGACCTTGCATCCGGCGGCAGCCACCGCCTGGGGGCTGAACAGGGCTGTGAGGCCCAGGATCGTCGCGCAGGTCGCCAGTAGTGCCAGAAGGCGTTTCACAGCATTCCTCCTCGTACGCAGTGGGAACGACACGCCGGCCTCGGCACGGGCCCGTGTCCGGGTCGGCCGCTCATCGTCCTGATGTCGTCCCGCAGGCCCGGTCGTTCAGCCTGAAGGCCCTCGGGTCGTTCACGAGGCCGGTGGACCGGCCGTTGAAGCCGAACCGCACCGTCCCGCCGGGGGCGAGAGTGAGGTTCCAGCCCAGCGCTTCGGCGCTGGTCCTGGGACCGCTCTGCCGAACGTCGGCGCCCCATGTGTCGGTCACCCGCTGCTGGTCGGCGAACGTCCAGTCGAGCCGCCAGGGTCTGATGGTCAGGGCGCCGGTGTTCTTCACCACGACCTGAGTGGTGAAGCCACCGTCCCAGCGGTGCGAGGTGTAGGTGACCTCGCACCGGGCCCTCGCCGGAGCGCCGCTGCCCAGGTCGTCCACGTAGGACGCGACCCAGGCGAGCGGGGCGTTCCAGTTGATGGTGATCTCGTTCGTGGACCAGGACTCGATGTCGTCGATGTAGCACATCGACGGTGCGCAGCCCCGCAGTTCGGCTTGCGCGACCGGGTCCTGGATGGCGTCGTTCGGGCCGCCGGCCAGGGACCCCGGGGCGGGATGCGGCAGGGCCGGGTCGAGCTGGTTGGCCCAGAACCGGTGGTGCTGGTTGCGTGAGTCCCGCTCGCCGTATCCGGTGATGTAGGACTGGTTCAGCGCGTTGCGGCCCAGCAGGTAGTCCATTCCGCGCAGTACTGCGTCACGGTAGGCGGTTCTGCCGGTCAGGTCGTGCGCCGAGCCGAGGACGACCATGTTGTTGGCGACCTGGCTGTTCGAGCCCCAGACGAAGTGCCCGTCGTCGGGCGCATACGGAAGGCCGTACGCGGCCCGGGCCGAGTCGGCCGCGTATCCGTCGGCGGCTTCGGTGACCATGCCGCGCACCGTGGTGAGCTGGTCGGCGGACAGCTTTCCCGGCACGGTCGAGAGGTTCAGGGCGCCGAGCCCGGCGACCGACCCCCAGGACATGCCGCCGCGCGGGAAGACGGCGTCGGTGTCGCCGTGCAGCGGGGAGCGGAGGACTTCCTGGCGGTACGCGTCCTCGCCGGTGGTGAGGAAGAGCTCCGCCGCCGCCCAGTAGAACTCGTCCCGCACGTCGTTGTCGTTGTAGGCACCGCCGCCCGTGCCGTCCTGGGGGTCGGCGAGGATGTCCGGGTGGGCCTTGGCCGCCGTCCACGCCGTCCGCGCGGCTTCCCGGCACTGTGTGGCGAAGCCCGCGTCGTAGACCTGGAAGAGGCGGGCGCACTGGGCGGCCGTGGCCGCCAGGTTGAGGGTGGCCGCCGTGGTGGGCGGATGCAGTTCCCGGGGCTGGGGGTCACGGTCCGGCCGGGTCGGCAGCCCCGTCCACTCCTTGTCGTGCAGCTTGTGGTGGGCCATACCGGCCAGCGGCTTCCCCGCGGGCACCTGCATCCTCATCAGGAACTCCAGCTCCCAGCGGGCCTCGTCGAGGATGTCGGGAGTGGCGTTGCCGTGCTCCGGCAGCCTGAGCGCACCGTCACCGAGCGGCCCGGCGTCGGCGTTCTCCTCGTACAGGGTCCGTTCGAACGTGGACATCAACTGGGCGACGGATATTCCACCGTTGACGACGTATTTGCCGTGGTCACCGGCGTCGTACCAGCCCCCCGCCGCGTCGAGGCGGTAGTCGCAGACGCCCGGCTGGCAGGGCACGTCGTTGTCGCCCTGATTGGGACTCACGCCCAAGTGACCGGCCGGCCGCGCGTACTGCTCGCCCACGATGTCCGCGTCGATCTCGATGCCGCTGCGGTTGTGGTGGAAGTACGCGAGCGCGTCGGTGCGCAGCGACGCGTAGAGGTCGTCGCCGATGGCGAACGGCTCACTCTTCTCCCCCGCGACCGTGACGGTGTAGCCCTCCCCCGGCGTGGTCACCGCGCTGAAGTCGAAGGTGTGGACGTGTTGCCGCGAAGCGGTGTCCACGCTCGCGGGAGTGGTGGTGCCGCCTGCCAGGCGCGTCCCGTCGGCCGAGTCGAGCGTCCAGGCCTGCGGGCCGGTCTCCCCGGTGACGAACGTGCCGCCCTTGGGGCCGTGGGTCAGGTATCCGACCTGGTTGACCCGGACCGGCGATCCGGTGTCCGGTTCGTACGGCGGTGGCGCGGTCCCGCCGCGCAGCGAGACGTCGTCGACGCAGAAGGTGAGCGCCTCGGCGCCGCCCCCGATCTGGAACACGAGTTGTGCGGCCTCGTGGTCGGCTCCGGCCGTGAAGGTCTCGGTGACGCGTTCGGCGGTCGTCCCGACCGGCTGCGCGGTGGCGAGTTCCGTGGTCCACGGTTCGGTCGCCCTCTGCACGTTGGCGCGAATGGTGACCGGCACGGTGGACGTCGCCGTGTAGCTCAGGGTGTATCCCTCGCCGGCGGTGAGGGCGAGCCCGCTCTGCCCGACGATGGCGTCCCAGGCATTGGCCGTGCCTGCGGGTACGTCGGCGCAGAGGCGTCCGTCCGAGACTGCGACGGGGCTGTTGGCCGTCGACCACCAGGGGGCGGTGCCCGTGGAGAAGTCCCCGTTGACGATGACCTCGGGGGCCTCGTCGGCGGGTTCCGCCGCGCCTGCGGGTGCTACAAGGCCGCCGGCCAGCAGCCCGGCGGTGGCCGCCACGCCCAGTAACAGACGCGCACGTCTGGAGCGGCCCGATCGGCGGAACATACGGGACAGGCGGGGAGGGAGAGGCTGATGTCGCGGCACACCGAAGTCCTTACGGGAGGGGAAAGGCACGCAGTGACTGGAACACCGGCGTTGCGTCCGGTGGGGCGGAACGTAAGTGGGAGCGCTCCCAATCTCGTGGGTCGCGAGACACGCCGTCAAGCTGTTGGACAGCATTCACCGACCCGGACCTTCCTCGGCGGAATCCGTTCGTCACATTCTGTTCCTGATGGGTTGTCAGGGACACGGCGAAACACTTACAGTCCCCTACGAACCAAAAAGTGGGAGCGCTCCCAGACATGTGAGACGGGCGCTCCCGATTCCCTGATCGCCCATCCGGTCATCCTCCCAGAGAGGCCCCGCATGCGAGCGCTACCACAAGGCCCCAGTACCGTGCGCAGCCTGCTCAGCGCGCTGCTCATCGCTCCCGCCGCGGCCGGCCCGACCTCCGGGGCCGTGACGGCGACCGTCCTCGCGCGCCACGCCCGGATCGTGGCAAGGGACCGGCCGGACGTCCGGCCTCCGGGGCGCCTGCAGCGGCGCGTTGGCCCAGCCGTCCGGGTCCGGCCTCAACGGCACCGGCTTCGCGCGATCTGATCCGCACACCATCCGGCGCCCGCCCCACCGCACCGCCGACCGGCGAGCGTCGCCTCGCGGTGCGCAGCGCCCTACGTCCGCCCGCGCATCGTCAACTCCGGCATCACAGCGGCCGTATCCGCCCAAGTGACCGCCCGTTACCACGTCCCCGGGACGCCGGCGCGCCCGGCGCCAGGGCCTGACGCGCCTGCGCCGCCGCCGCCGAGGACACCGGCGTCATCCAGCCGGAACGGGAACCACGTACGACTGGTCCGCCTGCGGCGCACCGTGCTCCTGGTCCACGCACGCCACCCAGACTCCTCGCCCGTCAGGCGGGCGCCTTCCCCGGAAGGGCGAGGGTTCCATCACCGGACGGTGACCGCAGGAGACAGACCCCACCGGAAGACAATCCCCACACAGGCACAGGAGACACCATGGCTCGACGCAAGAAGCAACTTGTTTCCCTGGCGGCGGTGCTCGCGACGCTGCTCGGCGGGATCGCCCTGACGTTAATGGGCCAGGGCAACGCCCAGGCGCACGGCGTGACAATGACGCCGGGATCGCGTACCTACCTCTGCTGGCTGGACGCCAAGACCAGCACCGGCGCCCTGGACCCGACCAACCCGGCGTGCAGGGCCGCGCTCAACGAGAGCGGCGCGACCGCGCTGTACAACTGGTTCGCCGTGCTCGACTCCAACGCGGGTGGGCGAGGAGCGGGTTACGTCCCGGACGGAAAGCTGTGCAGCGCCGGTGACCGGTCACCGTACAACTTCACCGGTTACAACGCAGCCCGCGCCGACTGGCCTCGGACGCACCTGACGTCAGGGAAGACCATCCAGGTCAAGCACAGCAACTGGGCGGCGCACCCGGGCTCGTTCCGGGTGTACCTGTCCAAGCCCGGCTACTCCCCCAGCACCGAACTGGGCTGGGACGACCTGGAGCTGATCGAGACCGTCACCAACCCGCCGCAGACAGGCTCGCCGGGCACGGACGGCGGCCACTACTACTGGAATCTGAACCTGCCATCGGGCCGTTCGGGTGACGCGGTGATGTTCATCCAGTGGGTTCGCTCGGACAGCCAGGAGAACTTCTTCTCCTGCTCCGACGTCGTCTTCGACGGCGGAAACGGCGAGGTGACCGGCATCCGCGGCTCGGGCGGTACTCCGACTCCGGGCCCCACGCCTACACCCACGCCGACGCCCACGCCGACGCCCACGCCGACACCGACGCCGACACCGACGCCATCCGACCCGCACACCGGATGCATGGCCGTCTACACCGTGACCAACTCCTGGAGCGGCGGCTTCCAGGGTTCCGTCGAGGTCATGAACCACGGCACGACGGCGCGCGAGGGCTGGGCCGTGAAGTGGACACCCGGCGCGGGCACCCAGGTCAGCAGCGTGTGGAACGGTGCGCTGACCACGGGGTCCGATGGCACGCTCACCGTCAGGAACCTCGACTACAACCGGACCATCCAGCCGGATGGCAGCGTCACCTTCGGGTTCACGGCGACATCGGCCGGCAACAACTTTCCGGTCGGCTCGATCGGCTGCGTCACTCCGTAGCCACTGAGGGAAGCAGCGCCGGTTCCCGCATGTGCGGGAGCCGGCGCTGTCGTGTACGGACACGTCCCCGCCCCAACTCGGCGTAGGGTCACAGGAGTTACCCGAATGCTCAGAAACGTTCAGGTGTTCCTGACGATCAAGCAGTTTCGGTCACAAACCGCTTCCGTCAGCCGTCGTCAAAGGGTTCACTGGAGGTAACGCAAGGTGACGCGAGTGGTCCCGACAGCTCGCGCATACGGCTCCGTGCCCCGGGCGCCCGGCGGAGGGAAGAGGACCGCGATGACCGTCCTACCTCGTACGGCGCCCCTCTGGCCCGGACCGATGCGCCTGGAGCACCCTCTCGCCGACGAGCCGGCACCGATGCGTGAATTCGATCAATTCCCCGTTCGTATCGTTCATCCGCATCGTCTCGACGAGGGGCACCAATGAGCCAGATTGTGTTGCCGGCGTTTCATATGCCGTTCCAGAGCGCAGGGTGCAATCCAGGCATGGAGCTGACGAGGAAGGCCGCCTGGGAGTGGGCGGAAGCCAATGATCTCCTGCTGTCACCGGTGGCCAGGAAGAAGATGCTGAGAACGCGGCCGGAACTCTGGATATCTCTCATCTTTCCGTCCGCATCGCAGAAACATCTCGACCTCTTCTGCCAATGGCTCTTCTGGGCCTTCCTGGTGGACGACGAGTTCGACGACGGCCCCGCCGGACGCGACCCGCGGATGTGCGAGGAGGCGATCGCCCGCCTCGTGGACGTGCTGGACGGCGCCGTGCCGCACGGCCCGATGGATCGGGCGCTCGACGGGCTGCGGTGGCGAACCTGCCAGGACCGTTCTCAGCGCTGGATCCGCCAGTTCCGCCGGGACACCGTCGCCTGGCTGTGGACGTACTACGCGGAGGCCGTCGAACGGGCCGCCGGACAGGTGCCGAGCCGGGCCGACTTCATGAAGCACCGCCGGGACTCGGTGGCGATGCAGCCCTTCCTCGATCTGCACGAGATCACGGCGGGAATCGACCTCCCGGAGTCCGCCCGCAGTCTTCCCGCGTATATCGCACTGCGCAACGCGGTGACCGACCATTCTGGCCTCTGCAACGACATCTGCTCCTTCGAGAAGGAGGCTCTGCTCGGTTACGAGCACAACGCCGTCCGGCTCATTCAGCGGGACCGCAGATGCACACTCCAGGAAGCGGTCGACGAGGCTGGAATTCAGCTGGCCCGCATCGCCGAGCGCGTACAGCGGGCTGAAAGGGAACTTGCCGAGGAAATATACGCGGCGGGTATCGACGGCGGAACCAAGGCCGCCCTGGAGCGCTGCGTCCAGGACTATCGCGGACTCGTCCGGGGCGATTTCGACTACCACGCACGGGCGGAGCGGTACACCCGTCCCGATCTGCTGGAGCTCGACGAACGGGAAGCGATGTCCGGGTACTTCGCAGCCTGACGGCACCGGCAGCCGGACAGTCGGAAGCGGTCAGATCCGGTCGCGTTCGATTCGTTCCGGTCCGATCGGCAGGTGGCGGTCGGACCGGGGCTCCTGACGTCGACGGAGCGTGCTGTCGCAGACGGCCGGCCGCCCGAAGTCGTGATCTGCTGGGGAGCGAAGCGGCACATCGGCCGTCGTCCTGCGAAAGGGCTGATGCGCACCATGCCCGAGACCCGGGTGGAGACTCCGCCACTGGTCGCCACCGCCCACGGCACCGTGCGCGGGACCGTCGAGCGGGGCGTGACGGTGTTCCGCGGCATTCCGTACGCGGCCGCGCCGGTGGGCGCCCGGCGCTTCCGGGCTCCGGAACCGCCCGAGCCGTGGGAAGGGATCAGGGACGCGGTCGCGTTCGGCCCGACGGCACCCAAACGGGGGTACGCGCCGCCGCTGGACCGCTTGCTGCCGGACCCGGAGGTGGCGGGCGACGGCTGCCTCAACCTGAACGTGTGGACGCCGTCGGCCGGCGCGCGCGGGCTGCCCGTCCTGGTCTGGATCCACGGCGGCTCGCTGCTGCACGGCTCGTCGGCCGTTCCGGTGTACGACGGCGCAGCGTTCGCCCGGGACGGAGTGGTCCTCGTCTCGGTCAACTACCGCCTGGGCATCGAGGGGTTCGGCGTCCTCCCCGACGCGCCCGCCAACCGGGGGCTGCTCGACCAGCTCGCGGCGCTGGAGTGGGTGCGGGACAACATCGCGGCGTTCGGCGGCGATCCGGACCGGGTGACGGCCGCCGGGGAGTCGGCGGGAGCCGTGAGTATCGGTGCGCTTCTCGCGGCGCCCCGGTCGGCGGGCCTGTTCCGGCGGGCGGTGCTGCAGAGCGGCAGACCCACGGCACTCTCCCCCGAGGCGGGGCGGCGCACGACGGAGCTGATCGCGAGACGTCTGGGTGTCCCGGCGACGGCCGTCGCGCTGGCCGCGGTGGACCCCGGGCGGCTGCTGGACGCGCAGACCGGGGTGACGAGCGGCGGTTCCCCGCTGACCGGCGGGAACTCCTTCCAGATCGTGGTGGACGGCGCGCTGCTGCCCCGCGATCCGGCCGAGGCCCTGCTCGACGGGGCCGCCCACGACGTCGATCTGCTGATGGGGGCGAACAGCGAGGAGTACCGGCTCTGGTTCGTGCCCAGCGGACTGACGACAACGCTGGGACGGCTCCGACTGCGCCTTGCTCTGCGGAAGTTCGGAGTGCCGGGCGCCACCCTCCGTACGTACCGCGGCAACCGCCCCCGGGCCACGCCCGGCGAGCTGCTCGGCGCCCTGGCGACGGATCTGCTGCTGCGGGTCCCGCTCAACCGGCTGGCCGACGGCCGCACGGGTGCGCGAGCCGCCACCCATGTCTACGAGTTCGGCTGGCCCTCCCCCGTGCAGCGGCTCGGCGCCTGCCACGCGTTGGAGATCGGCTTCGTCTTCGACACCCTGGACCGGCCCGGCACGATGGCCCTGACCGGCCCCGACGCCCCACAGGGGCTGGCTGACGCGATGCACCGCGCGTGGGTACGGTTCGCGGCGTCCGGCGATCCCGGCTGGCCGGTCTGGGACGCGACCCGGCCGGTGATGACGTTCGGCCCCGGTGAGCCGTCGGTGGTCCTCGCCCCACGCCAGGACGAACTGTGCGGCTGGGACCCGTACCGCCGCTGACGGGGGAGAGCCGCGTCCGGCGGCCCCCCGGCCCTGCGGCCGGGGGTCCTCCAGGCGGTCAGGCCTTGTTCTGCGCGGCCCAGAACTCGTCGAAGGTGAGCAGACCGTCACCGTTCGCGTCGTTGGAGTTGATGATCGCCTGCGCCACCGTCTCGGTGACGAACGGGTCGCCGAGCTGCGCCATCGCGCTCTTGTACTCGCTCGCCGTTATGAGGCCGTCGCCGTTCTGGTCGAACCGGTCGAATGCCTTGCGTGCCGACTCGATGTCCGCCACTGTTCCGCCCCTTCGTAATGCGTCACTGACGGGGGTCAGATTATCGGGCGTATCCGGTGGCCCGAGCGGCGGCCAGTAAACGATCATGGAGGTGGTCCCGCCGCGGGACGGGCCGGGGGCTGACCGAGGAGTCGACCGTCATGTCCAGTGCACTCGCGGGGGTATTGGCGGCCGCGGCGCGCGGGGAGTTCCCGTCGCCGGACGGCTCCACGACCGTGGTCGCGCAGCCGGGAGCGCGGGATGCCGGAGTGCTGGCACTCACCGCGCACTCGGTGGTGTTCACCGACGAGGACCCCGAGTGGGTGCGGTCCACGCTGGCGGCCACACCCGGCGATCCACTGGCCGCGACGATGCATCCGTACTTCCTGAGCACCTTGATGGCCCGCAGCGGGCGCGGCATGAACACGATCGATCTGCTGACGGTGGCCGACGCGCTGCCGGGCGGGCCGGAACCCGGGCTGCGGGAGATCGTCGATCCGGACCACCCGAGGGTGGCGCGGGCGAGGAAGTACCGCGACGAGGTGCGCGTCTGGGCGGCGGACGGCGGGGTGGTGATCCTCGGCCGCGGGGTGGCGGGGCGCTGGGAGGCCGGGATCGAGGTGGACGAGGCGGCGCGGGGCCGCCGTCTCGGCGAGTGGCTGGCCCTTGCGGCCCGGCGGCTGGTGCCGGACGCGGTGGTGTGGGCCCAGCAGTCGCCGGGGAACGCCCGCAGCGTGCGTACGTTCCAGGCGGCCGGCTTCCGGCCGGTGGGCGCCGAGGCACTGCTGACGCCGCTCACGGCCGGTCATTGAGCAGATGATCAATGAATTACACGACCGCCCCCATGGTTATGCACCGAAAGCCAGGCGGGTGACCCAACACACCTACGATTTATTTGCAAAATGAGCATGTGCGTCAGCATTTGCCCGGATTGCGACTTTGGCACCAGGGTCGCCGGTCTGCCATAGTCGTTGCCACGACCCCCATTGACCCGGGCCAGGTCGTCCATAGCGGCCGTGAACACACCCCCCATTTCACGGCCCCCCACAGAGGCCCCCGACGCGCCGCACAACGGCTGACCGGGGGCTTCTGTGCGTCCGGACGCGATGACGGAAGGGGGGGCACGCAGAGGCGGGGCGAGAGCCGGGCCGGGTCAGCGGTCGGAGATCCGCATCTCGAACCAGGTGGTCTTGCCGCGCGGTAAGAGATCCACTCCCCACCGGTCGGAGAGCTTGTCGACGAGGAAGAGTCCGCGCCCACTGATATCCATCTCCCGGACGGGCATCAGACAGGGCAGCCCGCGCGAGGGATCGCGCACCTCGATCCGGATCCAGCCCCGGCGGCGCAGCATCCGCAGACCGAAGACCCGGGCACCGGTGTGCCGGACCGCGTTGCCGACGAGTTCCGAGACGAGCAGGACCGCGTGCTCGGCGATCAGCGGAGAGAGCGCCCACTGCCGCAGCACCACGCCCGAGGTGAGCCGGCGGGCGGTCGCCGCGGACTCCGGATGCGAGGGCAACCGGACCTCGTCCTCCGTCGGGTTCCCGAACAACTCCAGCGCCTTGAACGCCTGTTCGTCCTCAACGGCCGATGTCCAGCGTGCCGCGGTTGCGCTGCTGCGCGGTCGCGGCTGTTCCACACCCTCCAGGCCCGCCATGCCCACCATCATGGCCGCACGGAGCGGGTCCCGGGGCCGTTCCCGGGGAATCGTTCCCCCGGAATCATCCGTTCCGCAGGTGCGGGTAGGCATATGCCCCTGGCAGAGCGCCCGCTCACACGGCCCACCTGACCTGCGGAAACACCCTCCGAAGCGGGATGTGCCGCACCGGTCGGGCTACTGGGCCTTAAGGTTCTCTTAAGGCCCAGCTAATCCGCCCGCATGGATGAACGCACGACACTCCGTGCCCAACTTGCGTTCGGTCAGAGGAACTTGGCTTTGCCCGGGCCCTCCTCCACGAAGCTGCGCATTCCGCGCTCCCGGTCCTCGGTGGCGAACAGACCTGCGAACCAGTTCCGCTCGATCGTGAGCCCGGTGTCGATGTCGGTCCCCAGGCCCGCGTCCACGGCCTCCTTGGCGGCGCGCAGCGCCAGCGCCGGCCCCTGGGCCAGCCGCGCGGCCCACGCGTGCGCCTGCTCGTAGACCTCGGCCGCGGGCACCACCCGGTCCACCAGACCGATCGTGAGGGCCTCCTCCGCCTTCACGTGACGGCCCGTGAAGATGAGGTCCTTGGCCCGGGACGGGCCGACCAGCCGGGCGAGCCGCTGCGTGCCGCCGGCGCCCGGGATCAGGCCGAGCAGGATCTCCGGCTGGCCCAGCTTCGCGTTGTCCGCGGCGATCCGGAAGTCGGCGCAGAGCGCCAGCTCGCAGCCACCACCGAGCGCGTAGCCGGTGACGGCGGCGACGACGGGCTTGGGGATGCGTGCGACGGCGGTGAAGGAGTCCTGGAGCGCCTTGGACCGCACGACCATGGCCGCGTGGTCCATCGCCTGCATCTCCTTGATGTCCGCGCCGGCGGCGAACACCTTCTCGCCGCCGTAGAGGATCACGGCACGCACGTCGTCGCGGCGGGTGGCCTCCTCCGCCAGCTCGCGCAGACGGTCCTGGGTGGCGACGTCCAGGGCGTTCATCGGCGGGCGGTCCAGCCGGATCGTACCGACGTTGTCGCTTACTTCGAGGGTTACGGTCATGGGAGGCAGGTTAACCGGCGCTAACGACAGCGGGGCCGGTGCTGTTGGTCACAGCACCGGCCCCGCTCCGTCGGACGAAAGGACCTACGCGGTCCACTCCGACCAGGCCATGTTCCAGCCGTTGAGGCCGTTCTCCGGCTGGATCGTCTTGTCCTTGGAGTTCTTCACGATGACCACGTCCCCGATGAGGGACCGGTCGAAGAACCAGGCGGCCGGGGTCTGGCCGTCGTATCCGCCGCGCACGTCGCGCAGACCGACACAGCCGTGGCTCGTGTTGGTCGTGCCGAAGATGCCCGAGCCGCCCCAGTAGTTGCCGTGGATGAAGGTGCCCGAGGTGGACAGGCGCATCGCGTGCGGCACGTCCTTGATGTCGTACTCGCCGCCGAAGCCGACGGTGTCACCGTTCATCCGGGTCACCTTCAGCTTCTCGCTGATGACCATCTGACCGTTGTACGTGGTCGTCGCCGGGGCGCCCGCGGAGATCGGGATGTCCTTGATCTGCTTGCCGTCCCTGACCACCTTCATCCGGTGGGTACCGGCGTCGACCGTGGAGACCTGGCTGCGGCCGATGGTGAACGAGACCGTCTTGGCCTGCTTGCCGTAGACCCCAGGCCGCCCCTCGACACCGTCGAGGTCGAGCCGCACGGTCACCTTGGTGCCCGCCGCCCAGTACTTCTCCGGGCGGAAGTCGAGCCGGTCGTTGCCGAACCAGTGGCCCGCCACCTCCACGGGCGGATCGGCCGTCACCCGGATCGCGTTCTCCACGGCGTCCGGGTCGGTGATCCCCCGGGTGAAGTGGATCGACACCGGCATGCCGACGCCGACGGTCGAACCGTCCTCCGGCGTGTACTGCCCGATGAAGGTGTTCCGCGGAACGAGCGTGGTGAACGTGGTGTCCTTCGCCGACTCACGCCCCTCGGCGTCCTTGGCGACCGCGTGCACCGCGTACTTCGTCGCCGCGGCCAGATGCCGGTCCGGGACCCAGCTCGCCCCGTCCGCCGCGATCTTGCCCTCGACCTCGTTGCCCTTGGGGTCGGCGACCTTCACCGAGCTCAGCTTGCCCTTGGCCGCCGAGACCTTCAGTGCTCCGCTCGTCGCCACGGAGTCCGCGCCGTCCTCCGGCGCGATGGTCACGACCGCCTGCGAGGCGCTCGTGTCGGCTGCCTTCGGCCCGTCGTTCTTCCTGGGCTCGTTCCCGCTCCCGGCCGCGTCCCCGCCGCAGGCGGTGACCAGCAACAGCAGCGCACCCAGAACCAGAGCCAGGAGTCCGGACCCCCCGCGCCCGCGCCGTCCGCCGCCCGTTCCGGCCGATGCCCCCCATATGGGCTGCCCGTTCAATGTGGTTGTCTCCCCTCGCACGGCCCGGCGACCCGCCGGAACCCGCACCCCCGCGCGCTGAACATGCACGCCCGGCGCTAGATAATCACACCGGAAGCGGGGAGTGCTCCCTTACGGATGTCACCGTTCAGTCCCAACTTGTCCGGGGACATGCGCAGGTGGCGCGGGGTGCGGCGGAGCCGGGGGCGGGCCGTGTGTCAGCGCAGGGCGGAGCCCGCCTTCCACGCCCTCCAGCCGAGGTTCCAGCCGCTGAGACCGTTGTCGGGTGCGACCTTCTTGTCGCGGGAGTTGACCACCTCGACCACATCGCCGATGAGGGTCCGGTCGAAGAACCAGCCGCCCGGGGTCGCCCCGCTGCCCCCCTTCACATCGCGCAGGCCGATGCAGCCGTGGCTGGTGTTGAGGGAGCCGAAGGTGTCGGACGGGGCCCAGTAGTTGCCGTGCAGGAAGGTGCCGGACTCGGTGAGCCGGATGGCGTGCGGAACGTCCTTGATGTCGTACTCACCGCCGAATCCGACGGTGTCACCGTTCATCCGGGTCACCTCGTGCAACTCCGTGACCACCATCTTTCCGTTGTACGTGGTCGTCTTCGGGGCGCCCGCCGTGATCGGCACGGTGCTGATCAGGTCGCCGTCACGGCGTACCTCCATGGTGTGCTCGGCCGCGTCGACCAGGGACACCTGCGAACGGCCGACCGTGAAGCCGACCCTCTTCCGCTGGCTCCCGAACACCCCGGGCGCGCCCTCCACATCGCGCAGTCCCACGTCCACGGTGACCTCGGTGCCCGGTTTCCAGTACCTCGCGGGACGGAAGTCGAGCCGGTCCTTGCCGAACCAGTGGCCCACCACCTCCACCGCCGGCTCCGCGGTGACCCGGATGGCCTTCTCCACGGCCGCGCGGTTGCGGATGGGGCGGTTGAAGGAGAAGGACACGATCATCCCGGTGCCCACCGTCGAGCGGTTCTCCGGCTTGAAGTACCCGATGAAGCGGTGCTCGGGAACCACCGTGGTGAAGTCGGTGTTGCGTGCCGAGCGGCGGCCCGCGGCGTCCACGGCCACCGCCTCGACGCTGTACTTCGAGGCGAGAGCGAGCCGGCCGGCGCCGCTCGCGGGGGCCCAGGAAAGCCCGTCCTGCGAGATCCGGCCCGCGATCACCTCCCGCTGGGCGTCCTCAATCCGGGTCACCTTCACCCTCTCCAGCCGCCCGTCGGGGACCTTCACCTCGATCCGGGTCCCCGGGCCGACGTTTCTGGCACCGTCCTGCGGGGAGATCCGGATCGCGTCGAGGTGCGTGCGGGGCTTGCCCCCTCCGATGACCGGCCTTCCGTCGGTGCAGCCGGTCAGTACGGCCAGCACGGTGAGCAGTCCTGCCCATGTCAGCACGGCGGCCGAACCCGCCCGTGCCCTTTTCGCTTCGTGGTTCACGCACCCCCAACGATCAGGGCCGCTCGGGGGAAACGTGAGTGCGGGGCCCGCCCTGGGCAGAACAGAGGGAAGGACCCCATCGGGAAGGCCGCGGCCGGGACGTCGTGAGCTCCCTCGCCGGTGCCGGTCCGAACGAGCCGCGGGAGGCTGAGAGGTGTCGAGCGCAGCCGAGCAGGAGACAGTGCAGGAGCCGGTCGGGAAGGCGGTGCAAGGGGATTCAGGGGGCCCTGGGACCGACCGGGCCCCGGAGGTCACGGACCCCGTCACGGCCCCCGGGGAAGCGCCCGTCGCCCCGGTGGCGAACGGCCACCGTGCCGGGGCCGTAGCCGTTCGCGGCGCATCCCCCACACCACCCGTATGGCCGGGGGCTCCCATGCCGCTCGGTGCCCGCTTCCGGGTGGGCCCGGACGGAGTGGCGGGGACGAACTTCGCGCTCTGGGCGGGCGGGGCGGAGTCGGTCGACCTCTGCCTCTTCGACGAACAGGACAACGAGACGCGCTGCCCGCTGACCGAGCTGACCCACGAGATCTGGCACGGCTTCGTGCCGGGTGTCCGGCCCGGCACGCGCTACGGCTACCGGGTGCACGGCCGCTGGGACCCGTGGACCGGCGCCCGCTGGAACGCGGCGAAGCTGCTCCTCGACCCGTACGCACGGGCGGTGGACGGCTCCTTCACCCTGCCGTCGGAGGTGTACGGCCATGTGCGCGACTGGCCGCAGCAGCACGTCGCGGACACGGTGCGCGACGACCGCGACTCGGCCCCGTTCGTCCCCAAGGGTGTCGTCGTCCATGACGACGACGACTGGGTGGAGGACCGGCGTCCCAAGACGCCCTGGGCGGACTCCGTCATCTACGAACTCCACGTGCGCGGCTTCACCGAACTCCACCCGGACATCCCCCCGGAGCTGCGCGGTACGTACGCCGGCCTCGCCCATCCGGCGGCCATCGGCCATCTGCAGCGGCTCGGGGTGACGGCGGTCGAGCTGCTGCCGGTGCACCAGTTCGCGCACGAGGACCATCTGCTGCGGCGGGGGCTGCACAACTACTGGGGCTACAACTCCATCGGCTACTTCGCCCCGCACGCCGACTACTCGGCGAGCGGCACCGCGGGCCAGCAGGTCGGCGAGTTCAAGCGGATGGTGCACGCCCTGCACGACGCCGGGATCGAGGTGATCCTCGACGTGGTCTACAACCACACGGCGGAGGCGGGCGAGCTGGGCCCGATGCTGTCGCTGCGCGGCATCGACAACCGCGGCTACTACCGCCTCCAGGCCGACGCCCGCAGATACGCGGACTACACCGGCTGCGGAAACACCCTGCACGTGGTTCAGCCGCAGGTCCTGCGGCTGATCACCGACTCGCTGCGGTACTGGGTGACGGAGATGGGCGTCGACGGATTCCGCTTCGACCTGGCGGCGGCGCTCGCCCGCTCCATGCACGACGTCGACATGCTGTCCCCGTTCCTCGCGGTGATCGCCCAGGACCCGGTGCTGCGCCGGGTCAAACTGATCGCCGAGCCGTGGGACGTCGGCAACGGCGGCTACCAGGTCGGCGCGTTCCCCCCGCTCTGGACCGAGTGGAACGACCGCTACCGCGATGCCGTGCGCGACTTCTGGCGCGGCGCCCTGCCCGACGTCCGGGACCTCGGCTACCGGCTGACCGGCTCCAGCGACCTGTACGCCTGGGGCGGCCGACGGCCGTACGCCTCGGTCAACTTCGTGACGGCGCACGACGGCTTCACCCTGCGCGACCTGGTCAGTTACGAGCAGAAGCACAACGAGGAGAACGGCGAGGGCAACCGCGACGGTACGCACGACAACCGCGCCTGGAACGGCGGAGCCGAGGGCGAGACGGACGATCCCGGCATCAACGCGCTGCGCCGCCGCCAGCTGCGTAACCTCCTCACCACGCTGCTCCTGTCGACCGGTGTCCCGATGCTGGTGGCGGGCGACGAGATGGGCCGTACGCAAGGGGGCAACAACAACGCGTACTGCCAGGACAACGAGGTCAGCTGGCTGGACTGGTCGCTGCTGGACCAGCCGGAGTGGCGCGGGCTGACCGAGCTGACCGCCCGGGTACTCGCCCTGCGCCACACCCACCCGGTCCTGCGGCGGCGGGCCTTCTTCTCGGGCCGCGCGCAGGCGCCGGACGGTCTGCGCGACCTGGCGTGGTTCACCCGTGAGGGCAGGGAGATGACGGAGCAGGACTGGTACGCGCCCGCGGCGACACTCGGCCTGTACCTGTCCGGGCGGGACATCCCGGGCCGGGACGCCCGCGGCGAACAGGTGACCGACGACAGCTTCCTGACGATCCTCCACGCGGGCGACGGGCCGACCGGTTTCACGCTCCCGGGACCGCCCTGGGCGACGACGTACGAACTGGTTCTGGACACTTCGCTGGAGGACCAGTCGGCCGCCCCGGGAACCCTGCACCCGGGCGGCACGGTCCTGACGGTGCCGGGACGGGCGGTGCTGCTGCTGCGGGTGGCTGCGTGACGCCGCGAAGGGCGGACGGGCGCCCCCGCGCGGCGGCGCGCGGACCGGATGCGGCGCGAAAAGGACATGAGAGATGTCAGTGGTGAACCGTAGGCTCGCTTCTGATGCCCGAAACACTTGCAGAGCACACGGACCGGTCCGCCGTGCGCTCGTTGCTGCGCCTGTGGCCCTATGTCCGTCCCATCCGCGTCCGGCTGTTCAGCGCGGCGTTCGTGGCGATCCTGGCCTCTTGCCTCGGGCTCGTGATCCCGCTCGTACTGAAGTGGATGGTGGACGGTCCGGTCGCCGGCCGTGACCCCGGCGGCGTGTGGCTGGGGGCGCTGTACCTGCTGCTGCTCGGGATCGCCGAGGCGGGGCTCTTCGGCCTGCGCCGGTGGCTCGTGGCGCGGCCGCTCGCGGGGGTCGAGGCGTCGATGCGCGCCGACCTCTACCGGCATCTGCAACGGCTGCCCGTGGCCTTCCACGACCGCTGGCCGTCGGGGCAGCTGCTCTCGCGCGGGACCACGGACCTGATGCTGCTGCGGATGTTCCTGGCCTTCCCGCTGACCTTCCTGGTGGTCAACGCGACCACGATCCTGGTCGGTTTCATCATCCTGTTCGACCAGGAGTGGTCGCTCGGTCTGGTGCTGCTCGCACCCGCCGTGCCGCTGGTGATCCTCTGCTCGCTCTTCGAGACGAAGTACTCCGTGGTGGCGCGCAAGGCCCAGGACCAGGTGGGTGATCTGACGACGGTCGTCGAGGAGAGCGTGCTCGGCATCCGGATCGTCAAGGGCTTCGGCCGGCACCGCAGCCAGGCCCTGGCCTTCCGCGAGCTCTCGCAGCGGCTGCGCGGTACGGAACTGGGCAAGGCCAGGCTGCTCGCCGGGATCTGGGCCCTCATCACCACCATTCCGGAGCTGGCGATCGGTGCGGCGCTGGTGCTCGGCACGGTCCAGGTGGCCGACGGCGCGCTCTCCGCGGGCACGCTCGTGGCCTTCCTGTCGACGGCCCTCGCGCTGCGCTGGCCGGTCGAGTCGATCGGATTCCTGCTGGCGATGAGCCAGGAGTCGGCGACCGCGACCGAGCGGTACTTCGAGGTCATGGACGTGGCGGAGGAGCGCGGCGCCGACGGGGACGGCCGTGGCCGTGAGACCGACGAGCCCGGCATGGTCTTCGAAGGCGTGGAGTTCCGGTATCCCGACGCCGAGCCCGGTTCCGCGCCCGTACTCGCGCATATCGATCTGCGTATCCGCCCCGGCGAGACGATGGCCCTGGTCGGCGCCACGGGTTCGGGGAAGACGACGCTCACCGCGCTCGTCCCCCGGCTGCACGAGGTGACCGCGGGCCGGATCATGCTGGACGGCGAGGACATCGCCGGTATGGCGCGGCCGCGGCTGCGCGAGCTGGTGTCGGTGGCGTTCGAGGAGCCGACCCTCTTCTCCGCGACCGTCGGCGAGAACGTGCTGATGGGCGCCGAAGGGGCGGGCGAGGAGGAGCTGCGCCGCGCCCTCTCCGTCGCGCAGGCCGACTTCGTGTACGGCCTTCCGCACGGTCTGGACACCCAGGTCGGTGAGCAGGGGCTCAGCCTCTCCGGCGGTCAGCGGCAGCGTCTCGCGCTGGCCCGTGCCGTCGTCGGCCGTCCCCGCTTCCTGGTGCTGGACGACCCGCTCTCCGCCCTGGACGTGCACACGGAGACGCTCGTCGAGGCGGCGCTGCGGCAGGTGCTGGAGCGGACGACCGCCGTGGTCGTGGCGCACCGCCCGTCGACCGTGATGCTCGCCGACCGGGTGGCGCTGCTCTCCGAAGGCCGGATCAGCGCCGTCGGCACGCATCAGGAACTGCTGCGCACCAACGCCGAGTACGCCTGGCTGATGTCGGGTGCGGCGGAGCCGGAGCTCCCGCAGGACGCTCCGGCCGCCCCCGAGGACGCCACTGCCGAGGAGGGCAGCACCCGATGACCAGTGCCACGACCGACGGACCCGCTCTCGCCGGCGAGGGCCTGCCGCCCGAGGAGCCGGGGCGGGCTGGACCGGCCGGTGATCCGTTCGACCGGGACGCCCTGCCCGCGCCGCGTGGCGCGACCCGTGCGCTGCTCGTCTCCCTGCTGCGTCCGCTGCGCGGCCGGGTGTGGGTGGCCGCGCTGTTCCTGGTGCTCCAGCAGGCGGCCGTCCAGGCGGGGCCGCTCCTGGTGGCGTACGCCATCGACACTGGCGTACCCGCGTTCCGCGACCACGACTACGGGCCGCTGGTCGCCGTGGCCGCCGGATACGCGCTCTGTTCGCTCGGAGCGGGAATCCTCCAGTACGCGTTCATCAGGGGCTCCGCGCGGATCAACCAGGACGTCCTGCTCGATCTGCGCGGCCGGATCTTCCGCCACGCCCAGGCGCTGAGCGTGGACTTCCACGAGCGCTACACCTCCGGGCGGCTGATCTCGCGTTCGACCACGGATGTGGAGTCGCTGCGGGAGCTGCTGAGCGAGGGGCTCCAGGAACTGATCGGCGTGATCCTGTCGTTCGTGTCCATCTCCGTGCTGCTGCTCTGGCTGGACCCGGCCATGGGATCGATCGCGGTGCTCTCCTTCGTACCTCTGTATCTGCTGGTGCGCCTGTACCAGCGGCGGGCGGGGAAGGCGTTCGCCGTCCGGTCCACGGCGATCGCCTCGGTCATCGTCAAGTTCGCCGAGACGATGAACGGGATCCGTCCGGTCCAGGCGTTCCGCCGGGAGCGGGGCAACGACGCGGACTTCGCGGTGCTCAACCACCGTCACGAGCGGTCGAACGGCGACGCGATGCTGGAGATGGCGCGCTACGTCATCGGCTCCCGGCTGGTCGCCAACACGGCGGTGGCGGCGATGGTGCTGTGGGGCGCCTACCGCGTGGCGTCCGGGACGCTCGCCCTCGGGGTGCTGGCCGCGGCCGTGCTGTACCTGCGGCGGCTCTACGACCCCATCGACCGGCTCGGGATGTTCCTGAACTCCTATCAGTCCGCCGCCGCCTCGCTGGACAAGATCGCGGGCCTGCTGGCGCAGACGCCCACGGTCCCCGAGACGACCGATCCGAAGGAGCTCCCGGCCCTGACCGGTGAACACCCGGGCCGGGAGGTGACCTTCGACGGCGTGCGCTTCGCCTACCGCACGGGCGGCGAGGTCCTGCCCCGTTTCGATCTGACGGTGCCGGCCGGGCAGACCGTCGCCGTGGTCGGTTCGACGGGCGCGGGGAAGTCGACGCTGGCGAAGCTGCTGGCCCGTTTCTACGATCCGACCGAGGGCCGGGTCCTGCTGGACGGCACCGATCTGCGGGACCTCGCGACCGCCGAGCTGCGGCGGGGCGTGGTGATGGTGACCCAGGAGGCGTTCCTGTTCTCCGGGACGGTCGCCGAGAACATCGCGATCGGCCGGCCGGACGCGACGCCCGGGGAGATCGAGCGCGCGGCGAAGGCCATCGGCGCGCACGACTTCATCAGCAGCCTGCCCGACGGCTACGACACGGACGTACGGAAGCGGGGCGGCCGGATCTCCGCGGGCCAGCGCCAGCTCGTCGCGTTCGCCCGCGCCCTGCTCGCCGACCCTGCGGTGCTGATCCTCGACGAGGCGACGAGCTCCCTGGACATCCCGGGCGAGCGCGCGGTCCAGCAGGCGATGGACACGGTGCTGCACGGCCGTACGGCGGTGGTGATCGCGCACCGGCTGTCGACCGTGGAGATCGCGGACCGGGTGCTGGTGATGGAGCACGGCCGGATCGTGGAGGACGGGTCCCCAGCCAACCTCATTGGCGGCACGGGCCGGTTCGCCGGGCTGCACAGGGCCTGGCGGGAGAGCCTGGCCTGACCCGGGCCGGACCCGGCCCGAGGCCGGAGGGGACGGCGCGGAACGAGCCACACTCCGCGCCGTCTCAGCAGGTGGTCATCGGCCGGAATCCGCTGGGTCGTTCGAACACACCGTGTGGGCTTCGTACCCCCGCTCGCCCTGGTATCACCGGCTCCGTCGAACTCCGGACGCCATCGCGGCAATGATCGGGGAAACGTCCGCTTAACGAACATGGCCTTTCCGGCAGCGGACTATTTCCGGCCAAGTTATTGACGCGGTCCTGACAGGTACACACATCTGCTGACACTCTTCACCCCGTTCTGCGCACCGCTTGCTCTGCCCGGATGGCTCACCCAGCCGCCCGAACACCCCCCTCGCAGAAGGAGTCAGCGTGAGATCCACGCACAGCCGTCGTGCCACCGCGACCGGCGCTCTGATAGCCGCGGCAGCCCTGCTCGCCGTCGGAATCCAGACCGGCACCGCCACCGCTACTCCCGGCAGCGGCCCCGTCGCCGCCCCGGCCGCCGCCAAGGCCGACCCGGGTTCGCTCCCCGCCCAGCTGTCGCCCTCGCAGCGCGCCGAACTGCTCCGCGAGGCCAACTCCACCAAGGCGGCCACCGCCAAGCAGCTCGGCCTCGGCCCGCAGGAGAAGCTCGTCCCCCGCGATGTCGTCCAGGACCGCGACGGCACCACCCACACCCGCTACGAGCGCACCTTCGACGGGCTTCCCGTCCTCGGCGGCGACCTCGTCGTGCAGGAGACCAAGGCGGGGAAGACCGAGAGCGTCACCAAGGCGTCCAAGGCCACCACCGCTCAGCTGAAGGCCGTAGGCACGACGGCGGACGTCGCTCCGGCCGCCGCCGAGAAGCAGGCGCTGGGCGCCGCGAAGACCGAGGGTTCGAAGGCGACCGAGGCCAGCAAGGCCCCGCGCAAGGTGGTCTGGCTGGCGAGCGGCACTCCGCAGCTCGCCTACGAGACCGTCGTCGGCGGCTTCCAGCACGACGGCACCCCGAACGAGCTGCACGTCGTCACGGACGCGTCCAGCGGTGCCAAGCTCTTCGAGTGGCAGGCCGTCGAGAACGGCACCGGCAACACCCAGTACAACGGCCAGGTGACGCTCGGCACGGCGCCCTCGTACACGCTGACCGACACGACGCGGGGCAACGGCAAGACGTACAACCTGAACCGCGGCACGTCGGGCACCGGAACGCTCTTCTCCGGCGCCGACGACATCTGGGGCGACGGCACTCCGCAGAACCTGGAGACCGCCGGGGCGGACGCGCACTTCGGCGCCGCCAAGACGTGGGACTACTTCAAGAACGTGCACGGCCGCACGGGTATCCGCGGTGACGGCGTCGCCGCGTACTCCCGCGTCCACTACGGCAACGCCTACGTCAACGCCTTCTGGCAGGACAGCTGCTTCTGCATGACGTACGGCGACGGCGCGAACAACACCAAGCCGCTGACCTCGCTCGACGTCGCCGCCCACGAGATGTCGCACGGCGTCACCGCCGCGACGGCCAACCTGGTCTACAGCGGTGAGTCCGGCGGTCTCAACGAGGCGACCTCCGACATCTTCGCCGCGGGCGTGGAGTTCTACAGCAACACCGCCGCGGACCCGGGCGACTACCTCGTCGGCGAGAAGATCGACATCAGGGGCAACGGCACCCCGCTGCGCTACATGGACAAGCCCAGCAGGGACGGTTCGTCCAAGGACGCCTGGTACTCGGGCATCGGCTCGATCGACGTCCACTACTCCTCGGGCCCGGCGAACCACTGGTTCTACCTGCTCTCCGAGGGCAGCGGCGCCAAGACCGTCAACGGTGTCTCCTACGACTCGCCGACCTCCGACGGTCTGCCCGTGACCGGCATCGGCCGGGACAAGGCCCTGCAGATCTGGTTCAAGGCGCTCACCACCAAGTTCACCTCCACCACGAACTACGCGGGGGCCCGCACAGGCACCCTCGCCGTGGCCGGTGAGCTGTACGGCACGACCAGCGCCGAGTACAAGGCCGTGGCCGACGCCTGGGCCGGCATCGCCGTGGGCTCGCGCCCCGGTGGCGGCGGTGGCACCGTCTTCGAGAACACCACCGCCGTGGCGGTCCCGGACAACGGCGCGGCCGTCACCAGCACGGTCAACGTCACCGGTGTCACGGGCAACGCGCCGAGCGCCCTCCAGGTCGGCGTGGACATCACGCACACCTGGCGCGGTGACCTCGTCATCGACCTCGTCGCCCCCGACGGCACGGCCTACCGGCTGAAGAACTCCTCGTCGAGCGACTCCGCGGACAACGTGGTCACGACGTACACGGTCAACGCCTCGTCCGAGGTGGCGAACGGCGCCTGGAAGCTCAAGGTCCAGGACGTCGCCGCGCAGGACACCGGCAGGATCAACAGCTTCAAACTGACCTTCTGAGACCCAGCGGTCTTCGAGGTCCACTGAACGGAACGGCCCGGGCGGAGTTCACTCTCCTCCCGGGCCGTTCGCCATTCCCTGTCGGCGACGGGCCGTCAGCGCAGCAGTACGCCCGCGCCCTCGGCCGTGCCGTCCACCGCGCCCTCCGCCGGCATGGCGACCAGGCCGAGCTCCGCGCCGGAGGCCAGCAGCCGGTGGCACGGAAGGACGCGCACGGTGTAGCCGTACGGTCCCGTCCGGTCCAGGGCGAGCGGACCCTCGTACAGCCAGCGGTCCTCCAGATCGTGACCGCCCGCCGGCTTCAGCGGGAACGCCTGGGCGTCCGCGATCGCGTCCCCGGAATCGACCCGCCCCGCGACCACCTGGACCTCGACGTCGTCCGGGTCGAGCCCGCCCAGCGCGATCCGGACCCGGAGCGACAGGGTCGACCCCAGCTCCGCCGAGCCGCCCGTGACGGAGGCGGCCGACGCCTCCACGTGGTCGACGGCCACCCCGGGCCAGGCGGCCCGTACCCGGGCCTTCCACACCGCGAGCTCCCGCGCCGCCGCCGGGTCGAGGGATCGCCTCGCCAGCGCCGCGGGGGCGTAGAGCCGCTCCACGTACTCACGCACCATGCGGCCCGCGAGCACCTTGGGTCCGAGTGTGGCCAGGGTGCGGCGGACCATCTCGATCCAGCGCTCCGGCAGCCCCTCGGCGTCCCGGTCGTAGAAGCGCGGCGCGACGCGGTCCTCGATCAGGGCGTAGAGGGCGTTCGCCTCCAGTTCGTCGCGCCGGTCCTCGTCCGTGGCGGAGCCGTCGGCGGTGGGGATCGCCCAGCCGAAGTCCGGCTCGTACCACTCGTCCCACCAGCCGTCCCGCACCGAGAGGTTGAGGCAGCCGTTGAGCGCCGCCTTCATCCCACTGGTGCCGCACGCCTCCAGCGGGCGCAGCGGGTTGTTGAGCCAGACGTCGCAGCCCGGGTAGAGCTTCTGCGCCATGCCCATGCCGTAGTCCGGCAGGAAGACGATGCGGTGGCGCACCCGCGGGTCGTCCGCGAACCGCACCAGCTCCTGCACCAGCCGCTTGCCGCCGTCGTCGGCCGGATGCGCCTTGCCCGCGACGACGATCTGGATGGGGTGCTCCGGGTGGAGCAGCAGCTCCGTCAGCCGGTCGCGGTCGCGGAGCATGAGCGTGAGGCGTTTGTACGAGGGCACGCGGCGGGCGAACCCGATGGTCAGCACGTCCGGGTCCAGCACGCCGTCGATCCAGCCGAGCTCGGCCGTTCCGGCGCCGCGCCTGCGCCAGGAGGCGTAGAGCCGCTTGCGCACCTCCGTCACCAGCTGTTCGCGCAGGACCCGGCGCAGGTCCCAGATCTCCCGGTCCGGGATGCCGGCCACGGCGTCCCAGCGCCGGAGCGTGCCGGTGGGGCGTCCGAGCGACTCGCCGTCGAGGGCGCCTTCCACCGGTCCGCCCTCGAGCGCGTCCCCGGCCCGGCCGCCTCCGACCTTCCCGGCGCCGAGCCTGAAGACCTCCGGCGCCACCCAGGTCGGGGCGTGCACGCCGTTGGTCACCGAGGTGATCGGCACCTCGGAGGGGTCGAATCCCGGCCACAGGCCGGAGAACATCTCCCGGCTGACGGCTCCGTGCAGGGTGGAGACCCCGTTGGCACGCTGGGCGAGCCGCAGCCCCATGACCGCCATGTTGAAGAGGCCGGGTTCGCCGCCCTCGTAGGTCTCCATGCCGAGCCGGAGGATGCGGTCGACGGCGACGCCGGGCAGTTCGCCGTCGTCCCCGAAGTGCCGGGCCACCAGCTGGCGGTCGAAACGGTCTATTCCGGCGGGCACCGGGGTGTGGGTGGTGAAGACCGTGCCGGCCCGCACCACTTCCAGGGCGGCGTCGAAGTCCAGCCCGGTCTCGGATAGTTCCCGGATGCGTTCCAGGCCGAGGAATCCGGCGTGCCCCTCGTTGGTGTGGAACACCTCCGGGGCGGGGGTCCCGGTCAGCCGGCAGTAGGTCCGCACGGCGCGCACCCCGCCGATGCCGAGCAGCATCTCCTGGAGCAGACGGTGGTCGCTGCCGCCGCCGTACAGCCGGTCGGTGACATCGCGCTCGCCCGCCGCGTTCTCCTCGACGTCGGAGTCGAGCAGCAGCAGCGGGACGCGGCCGACCTGGGCCTGCCAGATGCAGGCATGGAGCGAGCGGCCGCCCGGCAGCGCCAGGACCACCCGGCTGGGAGTGCCGTCGGCCTCCCGCACCAGGGTGAGCGGCAGTTCGTTCGGATCGAGGACGGGATAGTGCTCCTGCTGCCAGCCGTCGCGGGACAGCGTCTGGCGGAAGTAGCCGTGCCGGTAGAGCAGGCCCACTCCGATGAGCGGTACGCCCAGGTCGCTGGCTGCCTTGAGGTGGTCGCCCGCGAGGATGCCGAGTCCGCCGGAGTACTGCGGCAGGGCCGCGGTCACTCCGAACTCGGGCGAGAAGTAGGCCACGGCGGCGGGGAGTTCCGCGCCGGCGGCGAGCTGGTCCTGATACCACCTCGGGCCGTCTCGGTACTCGCGCAGGTCGTCGGAGACCTCGGTCAGCCGGCGCAGGAACTGCGGGTCCCCGGCCAGCTCGGCGAGGCGTCCGGCGGACACGGCGCCGAGCAGACGGACGGGGTCGGCGTCCGCGGGCCGCCAGCCATCGGGGTCGACGGCCTGGAAGAGCTCACGGGTCTCGGTGTGCCAGGACCAGCGCAGGTTGCGCGCAAGATCCTGAAGCGGTTGGAGGGAATCGGGGAGGACAGGACGCACGGTGAATCGACGAATGGCCTTCACGTATTCCACCTTTACAGGGGACGTACGAATCCGAGGGGACGCACCACGGTGTGCACCCCCTCCGTCACTCTCGAAGGTAGCGGCGCGCCGTGGAACCCTGCCACGGCGTACGACCGGCTCACCGGGTCCGGCGGTCACCTCCCGCCCGCACCCTCGCGCCCCGGCTCCGCCCCGCGCCCGCTTCCCCGGCACCTCCTGACGCGTCCCGCCCCCTCCGTACGGTCCCGACCCGTGCGCCTCAGCCCACCCGTTGGCCCAACGCGTATGAATCCGCCCCAGGTGATATGGCCGATTCCGCACCCTCATGCGGCCTTGTGGGGCTTCGGGGCACAGGGAAGGCTTCCGAGTGGCGGCCGGGGAACGGGGAACCGCCGCGGGCACCCGGCAGCTACGACCGAGTAGTTAACACACCGCCGGATTGCCCACCCGAGAACGGTGGGCAGGCTTCCCCGGTACACAGCCCCGGCAGTCCGTATCCGCGCACCGAATCGGGCGCGGATACCCCGCGCACCACCCATTCGAGTGCCATTCGAGTGAACGCGGACAGGAGCGGCCATGCCCACAGCCAGCCAGCCGACAGCAGAGCGGCTACAAAGGACAAACCCCAACATGCGCGGCGCGCCCGTACAGCTCCCCGCAGCCTCGCCGTGCCCCGTGTCTTCCGAGCTCCAGCCCCCAGGTGATTCCATGATCGGTCGCATTCCCGTCCTCGACGTCCGTCCGCTCGTCGACTGCGGCAGAAGGCCGGCGAAAGCCGTTGCCGGTGAGACCTTCCAGGTCACCGCCACCGTCTTCCGCGAAGGCCATGACGCGGTGGCCGCCAACGTCGTCCTGCGGGACTCCAGCGGGCGCCCGGGGCCATGGACGCCGATGCGCGAACTGGCGCCCGGCACGGACCGATGGGGCGCCGACGTCACCCCGTCGGCCGAAGGCCGGTGGACCTACACGGTGGAGGCGTGGAGCGATCCGGTGGCCACCTGGCGGCACGCCGCCCGCATCAAGATCCCCGCGGGCATCGACACCGAACTGGTCCTGGCCGAGGGAGCCGCGCTCTACGAGCGGGCCGCCGAGGACGTACCGAAGCAGGACGGCCGGGAGGCCGTGCTCGCCGCCGCCGACGCCCTGCGCGACACCACGCGCCCGGCGGCCTCCCGGCTCGCCGCCGCGCTCGCCCCCGCCGCGGACGAGGCGCTGTCCCGCCACCCGCTGCGCGAACTGGTCTCCGCCTCCCGCCCGATGCCCCTGACCGTGGAGCGCCGCCGGGCCCTCTACGGCTCCTGGTACGAGCTGTTCCCCCGCTCCGAGGGCGCCCGGGTGGAGCAGATCAAGCCGCCCAAGGGAACGAGGAAGGGGCGGGCCGGCAAGGCCGCGAAGCCGCAGCCGCCCGCCACCCGGATCATCAGCGGCACGTTCCGCACGGCCGCCGAGCGGCTGCCCGCCGTCGCGGCGATGGGATTCGACGTCGTCTACCTCCCGCCCATCCACCCCATCGGCACCACCCACCGCAAAGGCGCGGACAACACCCTCTCCCCCGGCCCGGACGACCCGGGTGTGCCGTGGGCGATCGGCTCCGCCGAGGGCGGTCACGACGCCGTCCATCCCGAGCTCGGCACACTGGCCGACTTCGACCACTTCGTCGAGACGGCCCGCACCCTGCGCATGGAGGTCGCCCTGGACTTCGCCCTCCAGTGCTCCCCCGACCACCCCTGGGTGACCGAGCACCCGGAGTGGTTCCACCACCGTCCCGACGGCTCCATCGCCTACGCGGAGAACCCGCCCAAGAAGTACCAGGACATCTACCCGATCGCCTTCGACAAGGATCTGCGCGGGCTGGTCGCGGAGTCCGTCCGCATCCTGCGGTTCTGGATGGACCACGGCGTACGCATCTTCCGCGTCGACAATCCGCACACCAAGCCGGTGGTCTTCTGGGAGAAGGTGATCGGCGAGATCAACCGCACCGACCCCGACGTGATCTTCCTGGCGGAGGCGTTCACCCGGCCCGCGATGATGCGCACGCTGGCCGCGGTCGGCTTCCAGCAGTCGTACACGTACTTCACCTGGCGTAACACGAAGCAGGAACTCACCGAGTACGTCACGGAGCTTTCGGGCGACTCCGCCTCGTACATGCGGCCCAACTTCTTCGTGAACACCCCCGACATCCTTCCCGGTTACCTGCAGGACGGCGGCCGCCCCGCCTTCGAGGCGCGGGCCGTCCTGGGCGCGACGCTGTCCCCGTCCTGGGGCGTGTACGCGGGCTTCGAGCTGTGCGAGAACACCCCGGTGCGTTCCGGGAGCGAGGAGTACCTGCACTCGGAGAAGTACGAGATCAAGCCCAGGGACTGGGAGTCCGCGGAGCGCGAGGGCCGTTCGCTGGCCCCTCTGATCACGTCGCTCAACCGGATCAGACGACGCCATCCCGCGCTCCAGCAACTGCGCGACGTGCACTTCCACTCCGTCGACAACGAGGCGCTGATCGCGTACAGCAAGCGCTCGGGCCAGAACATCGTCCTGGTGGTCGTCAACCTCGACCCCCACCACACCCAGGAGGCCACGGTCTCGTTGGACATGCCACAGCTCTGCCTCGACTGGCATGAGCGCGTGCCGGTGCGCGATGAGCTCACCGGCGACACCTACCACTGGGGCAGGACCTTCTATGTGCGTCTGGAGCCGGGTGTGACACCCGCGCACATCGTCGTTCTGCGACCGTCCCCGCCGACCGGAGGGTCACCCACACCATGATCGTCAACGAGCCCGTCCACGACTTGTTCGAGGACACTCCCGCCAAGGACCGCGATCCCGACTGGTTCAAGCGCGCCGTCTTCTACGAGGTCCTCGTCCGGTCCTTCCAGGACTCCAACGGCGATGGCATCGGCGACCTCAAGGGCATCACCGCCAAACTCGACTATCTGCAGTGGCTGGGCGTCGACTGCCTCTGGCTGCCGCCGTTCTTCAAGTCGCCGCTGCGCGACGGCGGTTACGACGTCTCCGACTACACCGCCGTCCTGCCGGAGTTCGGCGACCTGGCCGACTTCGTCGAGTTCGTCGACGCCGCGCACCAGCGCGGCATGCGCGTGATCATCGACTTCGTCATGAACCACACGAGCGATCAGCACGACTGGTTCCAGCAGTCCCGCACCGACCCCGACGGGCCGTACGGGGACTACTACGTCTGGGCCGACGACGACAAGCAGTTCCAGGACGCCCGGATCATCTTCGTGGACACCGAGACGTCCAACTGGACCTTCGACCCGGTGCGCAAGCAGTACTACTGGCACCGGTTCTTCTCGCACCAGCCCGATCTCAACTACGAGAACCCGGCGGTGCAGGAAGAGATCATCTCGGCGCTCCGCTTCTGGCTGGACCTGGGCATCGACGGCTTCCGCCTGGACGCCGTGCCGTATCTCTACCAGCGCGAGAACACCAACTGCGAGAACCTGCCGGAGGCCCACGCCTTCCTCAAGCGGGTCCGCAAGGAGATCGACGCCAACTACCCGGACACCGTGCTGCTGGCCGAGGCCAATCAGTGGCCGGAGGACGTCGTCGACTACTTCGGCGACTTCCAGACCGACGGCGACGAGTGCCACATGGCATTCCACTTCCCGGTGATGCCCCGCATCTTCATGGCCGTACGGCGCGAGAGCCGCTACCCGGTCTCGGAAATCCTGGCCAAGACCCCGGCGATCCCGAAGAACTGCCAGTGGGGGATCTTCCTGCGCAACCACGACGAGCTCACGCTCGAAATGGTCACGGACGAAGAGCGGGACTACATGTACGCGGAGTACGCCAAGGATCCGCGGATGCGCGCCAACATCGGCATCCGCCGCCGGCTGGCGCCCCTCCTGGACAACGACCGCAACCAGATCGAACTGTTCACGGCGCTCCTGCTGTCCCTGCCCGGCTCCCCGATCCTCTACTACGGGGACGAGATCGGGATGGGCGACAACATCTGGCTCGGCGACCGCGACGCCGTACGCACCCCGATGCAGTGGACCCCCGACCGCAACGCCGGCTTCTCGTCCAGCGATCCGGGACGTCTGTACCTCCCCACGATCATGGACCCGGTCTACGGCTACCAGGTCACGAACGTCGAGGCGTCGATGGCCTCACCGTCCTCGCTGCTGCACTGGACACGGCGGATGATCGAGATCCGCAAGCAGAACCACGCGTTCGGAACGGGCTCGTACACGGAGCTGCCGTCCTCGAACCCGGCCGTCCTGGCCTTCATCCGGGAGGCCCCGCCGAACGGCGACGGCACCGACGACCTGGTGCTCTGCGTCCACAACTTCTCGCGGTTCGCGCAGCCGACGGAGCTGGATCTGCGGGCGTATAACGGCCGTCACCCGGTGGAGCTGATCGGCGGGGTGCGCTTCCCCGCCATCGGCCAGTGGCCCTACCTGCTCACCCTCGCGGGGCACGGCTTCTACTGGTTCCGGCTGCGGAAGGACCCACCCGTCGTCGCCTGACGGCGCACGACCTCTCGCGGGGCGGTTTCCGCCGCCCCGCAGGGGGCACTCTCCCCCCATATCGAGCTCTTCCGGGCTCCTCCGGTCCTTTTGGGGCCAAAGATCGAGTCCGTACGGACCTTCCTCTCCCGACACGTCCCGCACAGCCGGACAGCCATTGCCGCAATCCGGGACACTCTTCGCATCCTGTGGTGTGCCCGGGGAAAGGACGCGATGCCATGTCGGAGGCTGCATCCACTCGAGTCGCCACATCGAAGAGTAAAACGAAGAGCACAACAACGAGCACGACGAAGAGCGCCCCATCGCCTCAGAAGACGAGCCCCGAGGCGGAGGCGACGGACAGAACCGCCGGCGGCGCACCGGGGCAGATGTCCGGGAGCGCGACGGCGTGTGTGCCGTCCGGCCCTGTCGCCGGCGCGGAGCTGCTGTCCTCCCTCGCCCCCCTGCTGCACGCCTGGCTGCCGGGTCAGCGCTGGTTCGCGGGCAAGGGACAGCCGGTCACCCGCTTCTCGCTCGTCTCGGCGACCGAGATACTGCCGGTGAGCTCTGCCGGTACCGGTCCGGGGCTGCTCCATCTGCTCGTCAGGGCCCATCAGCCCGGTATGCCCGCGAACGCGCTGGGCGACTGCTACCAGCTCCTGCTCGGGGTGCGGTCCATGCTCCCGACCCGGCTGGCCGCCGCCCGCATCGGCCGGCTCGAGAACGGGCCGCTGGCCGGCCGCACGGTATACGAGGGTCTGCACGACCCGCGCGTCGCGGAACTTCTGCTGGAACGGTTCCGCCGCCCCGGCCCCCTCGGTCCGCTCCGTTTCGACCAGGCCACCGCGATCCCCGCCGGGCTCGCTCCCCGGGTGCTGGACACGGAGCAGTCCAACTCCTCGCTCGTCTACGGCGACACCTACATCCTCAAGATCTTCCGCCGGGTCTTCCCGGGCACCAACCCCGATCTGGAGCTGCCCCTCGCCCTCACCCGCGAAGGCTGCCGAAGGGTGCCCGGACCGGTCGCCTGGTTCGAGGCCACCGCTCCGCAGCCGGTGACGCTCGGTGTGCTGCAGCCGTTCCTGCGCGGTGCGCGGGACGGCTGGCAGCTCGCCCTCGGCGCACTCGCGGCGGGCCGGGACTTCGTACCGGAGGCCCATGCCCTGGGCCGGGCCACCGCCGAGGTGCACATCGCGCTCGCCGCGGCGCTGCCGACGCCCGCGCTGTGCCGCTCGCAGACCAGACAGCTGGTCGACGGGATGACGGAGCGGCTGGAGGCCGCCGCCCGCGCCGTACCGGCACTCGTGCCGTACGTGCCGGGACTGCGTACCGCCTTCGACGCACTCGGCCACGGGGACAACGGCTGGGCGGTCCAGCGGGTCCACGGCGATCTCCATCTCGGTCAGACGCTGCGCGCCGAGGACGGCTTCTGGTCACTGATCGACTTCGAGGGGGAGCCCGCCCGGCCCCTTCCGGAACGCCGCCGTCCGCAGCCGCCCGTGCGCGATGTCGCGGGCATGCTGCGCTCCTTCGACTACGCGGCCCGCTCGCACCGCCCGTGGAACGCCGAGTGGGCGGCCCGCTGCCGTGCGGCCTACTGCGAGGGATACGCACAGGCCGCGGGCACCGATCCGCGCAGCCAGCCGGAACTGCTCCGCGCCTACGAGACCGACAAAGCGGTCTACGAGGTGCTGTACGAGGCACGCAACCGGCCCGACTGGCTGCCGGTGCCGATGGCCGCGATCCAGCGCCTGGCCACGACGACCGACTGAACCGCCCCGCTTCTCCCCCCGCTTACCCCTCCCCTCCGCTTCTCTCCCCCTCCGAGGAGGCAGTCCCTGTGACCGCCCGCAAGCCGTCCCGCAAAACGTCCGACCCCATCGAGGTCCCGCCCGTCAAGCAGCCGGTGACCGCCGAGGTCTCCGCCCCGACCGCACCCGCCGCAGCCGCCGCACCCGCCGCACCCGCCGCATCCGCGGCATCCGCGGCACCCTCGGCACCCTCGGAGAAGAGCGCGTCCGCGAGCGCGGCCGCCGCGCCGCCGGCCAAGCGGGCCCGGGCCAGGCGGACCGGCGCCACGCCGCCCCGGCCCCGGCGCGGTGGCGGCAGCAAGGGCGTGCTGCCCGCCGTCGCCATGGACGGCGGGGACCGGGCCCGGCTGCTCGCCGGTGAGCACCACGCCCCGCACGACCTGCTGGGCGCGCACCTGACCAGGGGCGGGGTGGAATTCCGCGCGCTGCGCCCCTTCGCGCGTTCGGTGACCGTGCTCGCCAGGGGGCTGCGGGCGGAACTGCACGAGGACGGCGACGGGTTCTTCGCCGGGGTCCTGCCGGTGTCCGCCGTCCCCGAGTACCGGCTCGCGGTCACCTACGAGGACAACGAGATCGAGGTCCACGACCCGTACCGCTTCCTGCCCGCGCTCGGCGAGCTCGACCTCCATCTGATCGGCGAGGGACGGCACGAGGAGCTGTGGACCGCTCTCGGCGCCCAGCCGATGGAGCACCAGGGCGTGACCGGCACCCGCTTCACCGTATGGGCGCCGAACGCCCGGGGGGTGCGCGTCGCCGGTGACTTCAACTACTGGGACGGCAAGGGCTTCCCGATGCGCTCGCTCGGTTCCTCGGGCGTGTGGGAGCTGTTCGTCCCGGCGGTCGGCGAGGGCGCCCTGTACAAGTTCGACATCTGCCGCCCCGACGGCTCCCACACACTGCGCGCCGACCCGATGGCCCGGCAGGCGGAGGTTCCTCCCGCCAACGCCTCGGTGGTCACGGCCTCGCACCACGAGTGGCAGGACGCGGACTGGATGGCGCACCGGGGCGACCGCCCGGTCCACGAGGCCCCGTTCTCGGTCTACGAGGTCCACCTCCCTTCCTGGCGCCCCGGTCTGACGTACCGCCAGCTGGCGACGCAGCTGCCGGACTACGTACGTGATCTGGGCTTCACGCACGTCGAGCTGATGCCGGTGTCCGAGCACCCCTTCGGCGGCTCCTGGGGCTACCAGGTCACCGGCTTCTACGCCCCGACCTCGCGCATGGGCGGCCCGGACGACTTCCGCCACCTCGTCGACGCGCTGCATCAGGCGGGCATCGGGGTCATCGTCGACTGGGTGCCCGCGCACTTCCCGCGCGACGACTGGGCGCTCGCGGAGTTCGACGGCCGCCCGCTGTACGAGCACTCGGACCCCTCGCGGGCCGCGCACCCCGACTGGGGCACGCTGGAGTTCGACTACGGCCGCAAGGAGGTCCGCAACTTCCTGGTCTCCAACGCCACGTACTGGTGCGAGGAGTTCCACATCGACGGTCTGCGGGTCGACGCGGTGGCCTCGATGCTCTACCTGGACTACTCCCGCGAGGACGGGCAGTGGTCACCGAACGAGCACGGCGGCCGGGAGAACCTGGACGCCGTCACCTTCCTCCAGGAGATGAACGCGACCGTCTACCGGCGCAATCCGGGCGTCGTCACGATCGCCGAGGAATCCACCGCCTGGGACGGCGTCACGCGCGCCACGCACCACGTCGGGCCCGGTGGTTTCGGGGGCCTGGGCTTCGGGCTGAAGTGGAACATGGGCTGGATGCACGACTCGCTCGACTACGTCTCGAAGGAGCCGGTGCACCGCAAGTACCACCACAACGAGATGACGTTCTCGATGGTGTACGCGTACAGCGAGAACTACGTCCTGCCGATCTCGCACGACGAGGTGGTGCACGGGAAGCAGGCGCTGGTCACCAAGATGCCGGGCGACTGGTGGCAGCAGCGCGCCAACCACCGCGCCTACCTGGGCTTCATGTGGGCCCATCCGGGCAAGCAACTCCTTTTCATGGGCCAGGAGTTCGCCCAGGGTGCGGAGTGGTCCGAGGGGCACGGCCCCGACTGGTGGCTGCTCGACCCCTCGTACTCGGCCTCGGACGACCACCGCGGCGTACGCACCCTGGTGAGCGATCTCAACGCGGTGTACGGGGCGGTGCCCGCCCTCTGGCAGCGCGACACCGTGCCGGAGGGCTTCGCCTGGGTCGACGGGAACGCGTCCGAGGACAACGTGTTCGCGTTCCTGCGCTACGACGCGGACGGCTCGCCGCTCCTGGCGATCTCGCACTTCTCCCCGGTGGTGCGCCACGACTACCGCGTCGGCGTGCCCGAGGGCTTCGAGAGCTGGGTGGAGGTCCTCAACACGGACGCGGCCCGTTACGGCGGTGGCGACGTCCGCAACGAGGAGCCGCTGAAGCCGGAGGCGGTGGCCATGCACGGCAGGCGGACGAGTGTGCTCCTGACCCTGCCGCCGCTGGCCACGGTGTACTTCCGGCCGGCGTGACCATCTGATCCCGCACCCGGCCCACCCGGCCCGGAAAGGGGGGCCCGCACCGCATCCGCCGGTGCGGGCTCCCTCTCACGCGCCGCCCAGGGCCTCGAAGGTGCTCGCCCACGAGTCGCGGCCGTGTCCCTTCGCGATCGCCCGTTCCGAGACCGCCTTGACCGCCTCCAGCTGTGCGGTGTCCAGGCCCCGTCCGCGTGCGGTGTGCAGGATGTGGTCGACGCTCGCGGTCATCATGGCGAGATTGGCGCCGGCGCCGTCGTACGTACGGGCATCGATGTCCGCGGCCGTGGACGCCACGATCGGCGGCAGGATGCCGGCGATCGTGTTCAGGTACGGCGCGAGCGCCGCGGCCTCGACCCCCTCGGCGCGGGCCAGCGCGAAGGCGTGCACCAGACCGCCCATGGCCCCGTAGAAGAAGTCGAGCATCGCCATGTCGTAGGCGGCGGCCAGACCGTGGTCCTCGCCGAGGAAGGCGGCGGGCGCGCCGAGCACCTTGAGGACGGACTCGTACCGCTCGTAGGCCGCCCGGTCCCCCGCGTAGAAGATCAGCGCCTCCGGTCCGCCGATGACCGGGACCGGCACCATGATCGCGCCGTCGAGGTAGGAGAGGGAGTGCGAGGCCGCCCAGGTGGCCGCTTCCCTGGCCCGCTCCGGGGTGTCGGAGGTGAGGTTCACCAGGACCCGCCCGGCCAGGACGTCCGCCAGCGGGTCCAGGATCTTCTGCGCGGCGTCGTGGTCGACGACGCAGACCACGACCAGCCCGGAGGCGAGCACCGCCTCCTCGGCGGACGCGGCGCGGGTCGCCCCCCGCCCGACGAGCGCCTCGCCCTTGTCCGTGGAACGGTTCCAGACGGTGGTGGGGTGACCGGCGTCGAGGAAGGCTCCGGCGAGAGCCTGGCCCATGTCGCCGAGGCCGATGACTGTGACAGGAGTGGAAGTGGTGTGCGTGGGCGTCGTCATAGGCACCATGGTCATCGCGGCAACGGCTCCCGCCAAGAACCCACTTATTTGTCAGATACCTCCCGCGAGGTAAGCGAGGGCCCCGCTCAGGCCGGTGTGAACGCGTCCTCCAGCTCCTGGAGGAGCTTGCGCTTGGGGCGGGCGCCGACCATGGACTTCAGGGGTTCGCCGCCGTGGAACACCATCAGGGTCGGCATCGAGAGCACCGCGTACCGGGACGTGATGCCCGGGTTGGCGTCCACGTCGATCTGGACGACCTTGAGCCGGTCGCTCTCCTGCGCTGCCACGGCGCTGAGCACCGGGGCGAGCTGGCGGCAGGGGCCGCACCAGTCCGCGGTGAACTCGACCAGGACCGGGAGATCCGCTCCCAGCACCTCCTCGTCGAAGGTCGCGTCGGTGACCTCGGCCACACCTTCTGCGTGAATCATTCGTCATCCTCCCAGTTCGCAACGTGGTTCGGGGCCGCCGGGCAGGTGGGCCGAAGCCTCCAGTTCGGCTCGGGCCAGCTGCGTACCCACTTGCGCCCTGACCGTCCGCAACTGCTCGATGAGCTCGTCGAGTTCGCCGAGCTTGCGGCGGTAGACGGCCAGGGACGCCGGGCAGGCGTCACCGGCCGGATGGCCGGCGCGTAGACATTCGACGAACGGGCGGGTCTCCTCCAGACCGAACCCGAAGTCCTGCAGGGTCCGGATCTGCTGGAGCATCCGCAGATCGTTCTCGTCGTACGTGCGGTAGCCGTTCACCGCCCGCCGTGCCGGCAGCAGCCCGCGTGACTCGTAGTAGCGCAGAGTCCGCGTGCTCGTCCCCGCCCGCTCGGCCAGCTCCCCGATTCGCATGACCCGACCGTAATCCTTGACGCGGACGTCAAGGCAAGGCCCCGGTGCGTACGCCCGGCTCCCTGAACGAGTTGCCGCCGCTCCCGGTGTCCGGCGCCTGCCTGGCCCTGGTGCCGGGGTGCTTCACGTGGCTGGCCGTGCACGCCGGCGTCGTCGCGATCTCCGTCGGCTGGTGCGCCGGCTACGGCCCGGTCGCTGAGGCCCGGTATCCGGAAACAGCCGCGGCCGGTACGGGAGTCCCGTACCGGCCGCCAGGCGGGGGTCCAGCCGTCAGACCATCGCGGGCCCCTCCCCCCCCTCGGGGGGCGCGGGGGTCACGTTGTCCGGGG
>NZ_JBHXQO010000058.1:0-38485 GCF_042717135.1 Streptomyces sp. NPDC058620 | reverse complement strand
GCCCGCCGGGCCCGGCGCGGGGGGGGGGCGGGGCGGGGGCCGGGCCGCGGCCGGTCAGGCGCCGGTCGTCTGACGGACGTTGGCGTTCACCCAGTCGACGATCGACGTCGTCGTCGCACCCGGGGTGAAGATCTCCGCGACGCCCTGGTCCTTCAGCGGCGCGATGTCAGCCTCCGGGATGATGCCGCCGCCGAACACCTTGATGTCCTCGGCCTCGCGCTCCTTGAGCAGCTCGATCACCTTCGCGAAGAGCGTGTTGTGCGCACCGGAGAGGATCGAGAGGCCGATGGCGTCGGCATCCTCCTGGATCGCCGTGTCGACGATCTGCTCGGGCGTCTGGTGGAGGCCGGTATAGATGACCTCCATACCGGCGTCCCGCAGCGCCCGCGCGATCACCTTGGCTCCACGGTCGTGGCCGTCGAGTCCCGGCTTGGCCACCACCACACGGATCGGACCGGTCACACCCATCACTGCCTCCACATGGATCTCCCGCGCCTGAAGGGCCGGGGATGTGAACGAACGTTATCTACAGCATCCCGCAAGCCGCCGTTTCGCGGTGGACGGGGAGGGGGAAATCACACATGGGACATGTTCGCTGAGCGTCGTTCCTGCTCCATGCGGCCCATCCGCCGCACGGGAACGGCCGCAAAGGGAGCCGCTGCGAGGTCGCCGTACCACCGCGCCGTCAGCCGCACGGCACGGTGGTACGGCTTCACGGCCGATCACCCGACGATCGCCGCCCTCGCGCCGACACCCCATGAGGGCATGCGGGACCGGAGCCGCTTCCGTATGTCAGTGCAGGAGGTCGGCCATGAAGGTTCTGTCCTTCCTTTCCCCGCTGCTGCTGCGCACGCCGTGCCCGTTGCCCACCCGGCTGTCATCGGCGCTGGTCAAGGCCACCGTGCTGGAGCTCGCGATCCTCGCAGGGCACCTCCTCATCTACCCCTGCGGTATCGCCCCGGAGCGCCGGGCCGCGACGCCCGCACCGGGCACACCGGGCACACCGGGCGCGGACCCGGACGAGGGTTCGCTTCCCGACGCCCCCGAGCAGACCGGTACGGAGCGCGCCGGACCCACCGCCCTGCTCGCCGACGGCGAGACCGGCCGGCCACCCGTCGTACTGCTGCACGGGTTCATCGACAACCGCTCGGTGTTCGTCCTGCTGCGGCGCTCGCTCGCCCGGCACGGCTGGCGCCATCTGGAGTCCCTCAACTACTCGCCGCTGACCTGCGACGTCCGCACGGCGGCGGAGCTGCTCGGCCGGCATGTCGAGGAGATCTGTGTCCGCACGGGGCACCGTGAGATCGACATCGTCGGACACAGTCTAGGAGGGCTGATCGCCCGCTACTACGTCCAGCGGCTCGGCGGCGACCAGCGTGTTCGCACCCTGGTCACGCTCGGCACCCCGCACAGCGGTACCTCCGTCGCGCGGCCGGCGAGCGCTCACCCGATCGTGCGGCAGATGCGCAGCGGCTCCGCCCTCATCGAGGAACTGCGCACGCCCGCTCCCGGCTGCCGGACCCGGTTCGTCAACTTCTGGAGCGAACTGGACCGGGTGATGGTGCCGGTCGAGACGGCCTGCATGGACCACCCCGACCTGGACGTGGTGAACGTGCGCGTCACCGGAATCGGCCATCTCGCACTGCCCGTACACCCGGCGGTCGCCGCCGGTATCCGGGAGGCCCTGGAGTGCCAGGAAGCCACCACCAGCAGCTCCGGGACCGCCTCGGTGGCCTGAACCGGCCGCGCGAACGGCCTGAAGCCAGCCACCCAAATAGAACGCATTTCGAACGTAGGGCCAAGGCTGCGCCTGCTGTCCGCCGAAAGGCGGCCGATTGCCCGTTTCCTGAACGGCTGGAACCCGGCGAAGATTGTCGTCGTCACGTACCGCCGGGTACAGTCGCGGCCACTGCTTTCCCCTGGAGTCCCCCACGGACACCGGAACAGGTCCTGCTGCCGAGGCGAGAGAGAAGTTGGTGAACGACCAGCACCCCCACGCCGGGTACGTCGACTACGACAACCAGCCCACCGGCAGCTACGCCACCGATCCGCTCTTCGGCGCTCTCCCCGGTCATCACGACGGCGGCTACGACAGCAGTTCCACTCCCGGTTCCGCCCATGGCTACGAGGCCACCGGCGGCTACGGCGGCGGTTACGACACCGCTCAGGGCGCCACCTACGGCTTCGACAACGGGTACGCGGCCGCAGGGCAGGGCCACAGCGGCGAGTACGACTCCACCCAGTGGGACACGGGCGCGCATCAGACCGCCTCGTACGACGCATACGCCGCCCGCCCGCACGAGACCCACCAGCCGCAGCAGGAGCAGTACGACAGCACCGGCCAGTGGGACACCTCGGGTTGGGTCCAGGCCGGCCAGACCGGTCAGGCCGAGCAGTGGGCGACGACCGACACCGGCGCCTTCCCCACCACCACCTTCGCCGGCACGACCTACGGGACCGGTACGTACACCGCCGCGCAGTTCGTGGACGCTGGCTCCGACACCGGCGCCTACGACGCCACCGCCTGGAACTCCGGCGCCACGCCCGGGAACGCTCCGTACGAGCCCGAACAGCTGTCGTACTCCTCGTACGAACAGCAGCCGGCCGAGCAGCAGACTCCGTACGAGACCTACGAGCCGTACACAACGGCCGAGTTCAGCACCGCGGACGTGGACACCGACAGTGACACGGACGCCTCCACCGAGAACCACGCGCACGACGGCCACGACTACGACGTCCACGGCACCGACGTACCTGCCTCCGACGTCCACGCCGCCGAGACGCATGAGTCCGCGGCCGAGTCCGGGACCGACGAACCCGAGCTCGTGACCGCCGCCTCGCACTCCCCCGCCACGCCTCGCCCGGCCGGCCGGGCGCCCCGCGGTGGAGCGGGAAGCCGCGGCCGGCGCCGTACCCCCGCCAAGCGGTCCGCACTCCTGACCGTCGCCGTTCCCTCGGCCTGTGTCATGAGCGTCGCGGGCATCGCGGCCGCCTCGGTCAGCGGCATCACCGGCGACGAGCAGAAGAAGGACGACACCGCTTCGATGGCGGCGGTCGACCCCGGCACCGTCAAGCCGGTGACCGCCAACAACAAGCTGGACACGCAGCTCGCCAACCTCAGCGCCGACGCCGATGACTTCGCCGACCGCGCCAGCCGCACCCAGGAACGCATCGACCTGCGGGAACGCCAGGCCGCCGAGAAGAAGAAGCGCGAGGCGGAGGCCGCACGCCGAGAGGCGCTGCGCCCGAAGTTCTCACTGCCGGTCACGGAGCACGGTCTCAGCGCGTACTACGGCCAGGCGGGCGTCAACTGGATGTCCGTGCACACGGGCGTCGACTTCCCCGTCGGATACGGCGCTCCGGTGCTGGCCGCTACGGACGGCACCGTACGCACCCAGTTCAACACCGCCTACGGGAACATGGCCATCGTGACGGCGGCGGACGGCACCGAGACCTGGTACTGCCACCTCAGCAGCACCCGGATCCGCTCGGGCTCCGTGCAGGCGGGCGACACCATCGGGTACGCCGGGGATTCCGGGAACTCCACCGGCCCGCACCTGCACTTCGAGGTCCGGCCCGGGGGCGGCTCGGCGATCGACCCGATGCCCTGGTTCCGCAGCCACGGTCTCAACCCGAACTGAGCATCACGCCGCAGATCATCACACCGCAGATGGCTGTGGCCCCGTCCGTCCGACGGGGCCACAGCCATCTGCGCGAGCGCCATGGACCTACAGCTTCTCGACCGGTGCGTAGCGCAGGAGGAGCTTCTTCGGCCGCTCGTCCCCGAAGTCGACCGTGGCCTTCGCCTGGTCGCCGAAGCCCTCGACCGCGGTCACCGTGCCCAGACCGAACTGGTCGTGCGTGACCCGGTCCCCCACCACCAGCGCGACCACCGGCTTGTCCGAGGTGCGCCGGGTGGCGAAGCCCGAAGGCCCGGACCTGGAGCGCGAGGACGACAGCGAGGACGTGATCCCCGACGTCGGTCCGGCCGGAGCGGACATCGGGCCCTTGCGCTTCCACTCCAGATGCTGGTCCGGGATCTCCTCCAGGAACCGCGAGGCCGGGTTGTACGAGGGCTGGCCCCAGGCACTGCGCATCGCGGCCCGGGTCAGATACAGCCGCTCGCGGGCACGGGTGATGCCGACATAGGCGAGCCGCCGCTCCTCCTCCAGCTCCTTCGCCTGGCCGAGCGCCCGCATGTGCGGGAAGACGCCGTCCTCCATGCCGGTCAGGAAGACGACCGGGAACTCCAGCCCCTTCGCCGTGTGCAGCGTCATCAGCGTGATGACCCCGGAGCCCTCTTCGTCCTCGTCGGGGATCTGGTCGGAGTCGGCGACGAGGGCCACCTTCTCCAGGAACTCGGCCAGCGTGCCCGCGCCTTCCTCCTCCGCGCGCTCCTGCTCGAATTCGAGCGCGACGGCCGCCAGTTCCTGAAGGTTCTCGATGCGGGTCTCGTCCTGTGGATCGGTCGACGCCTGGAGCTCGGCCAGATAGCCCGTGCGTTCCATGACCGCTTCCAGGACGACCGCGGGGCCCGCCCCGGACTCGACGATCGTGCGGAGCTCCTCCATCAGCGTGTTGAAGCGCTTCACGGCGTTGGACGAGCGGGCCGCCATGCCGTACGCCTCGTCGACGCGGCGCAGTGCCTGGGGGAAGGAGATCCTCTCGCGCATCGACAGGGCGTCGATCATGGCCTCGGCACGGTCACCGATGCCTCGCTTCGGCACGTTCAGGATGCGGCGCAGCGGGACGGTGTCCTCCGGGTTGGCGAGGACCCGGAGATAGGCCAGGACGTCGCGGACCTCCTTGCGCTCGTAGAAGCGCACACCGCCGACGACCTTGTAGGGCAGGCCGACCCGGATGAAGATCTCCTCGAAGACACGGGACTGCGCGTTCGTACGGTAGAAGACGGCGACGTCGCCCGCCTTCGCGTCGCCGGCGTCGGTGAGCCGGTCGATCTCGTCGGCGATGAACTGCGCCTCGTCGTGCTCGGTGTCCGCGACGTACCCCGTGATCCGGGCGCCGGTGCCGGCGTTCGTCCAGAGGTTCTTGGGGCGGCGGCTCTCGTTGCGCTCGATGACCGCGTTGGCCGCGGACAGGATCGTCTGCGTGGAGCGGTAGTTCTGCTCCAGCATGATCGTGGTGGCGTTCGGATAGTCCTCCTCGAACTGGAGGATGTTGCGGATGGTCGCGCCCCGGAAGGCGTAGATCGACTGGTCCGCGTCACCGACGACACAGAGCTCGGCGGGGGCGTCGGCCTCACCGGCCGGGCCCACCAGCTCGCGCACCAGCGTGTACTGCGCGTGGTTGGTGTCCTGGTACTCGTCGACCAGGACGTGCCGGAAGCGGCGGCGGTAGTGCTCGGCGACATCGGGGAACGCCTGGAGCAGATGCACCGTCGTCATGATGATGTCGTCGAAGTCCAGGGCGTTGGCCTCGCGCAGCCGTGCCTGGTACAGCGCGTACGCCTGGGCCAGGGTCTTCTCGAAGCCGTCCGCGGCCTGCCCGGCGAAGGTCTCCTCGTCGATCAGCTCGTTCTTCAGATTCGAGACCTTGGCCGTGAACGACTTCGGCGGGTAGCGCTTCGGGTCGAGGTCCAGATCGCGGCAGACGAGCGCCATGAGCCGCTTGGAGTCCGCGGCGTCGTAGATCGAGAACGACGAGGTGAAGCCGAGCCTCTTGGACTCGCGGCGCAGGATGCGCACGCACGCGCTGTGGAAGGTCATGACCCACATGGCGTTGGCGCGCGGTCCGACGAGCTGCTCGACCCGCTCCTTCATCTCGCCCGCGGCCTTGTTGGTGAAGGTGATCGCGAGGATCTGGCCGGGGTGCACCCCGCGCTCGGCCAGCAGATGGGCGATCCGGTGGGTGAGCACCCGGGTCTTGCCCGATCCGGCACCGGCGACGATGAGCAGCGGCGAACCGGCGTGCACGACAGCGGCGCGCTGCTCGGTGTTCAGCCCGTCGAGCAGCGCGGCGGCGTCAATGACGGGACGGGGCGCCCCGTCGCGGTAGTACCCCTCGCGGGGCGGCGGGGGCGCGTCGAAGACACCCTCGAAGAGACCCTCCGGCACCGCTTCGGGTGCGTGGTCCTCGGGAGGCGGCGGGGGCCCTTCCTCCGAGTTCTGGAGGCCGGTCAGGAAGCTGTCGTCAAAGAGGCTGCTCATCGCTTGACGAGTCTAGGCGGCCCCACTGACACCCAGGGGCCGCATTCCGCAGGACGACCCCGCGACCGTGCGCGTACGGAGACCGGGCGGCCACACCCCGTAAGGGAAGGAGGCCCTCTCCCGGCCCGCCCGCATCGATTCCCCCGAGGTCACGAACATGTATCGGGCATATCGAACATCAACCTTCACAGGGACAGCACGGGTTGGCTAGCGTGCTCCGACGGGTGGCCCGTACCCCCTTTGAGGCGAACCACGCCTAGCGGACACCCACGCCGAATCCGGGCTGCCCTCACAGGCGTTCGGAACCGGGGACCCACACGCAACACCGGGGTGAATCGGTCCGCGACCTTCACTTGGACCGTAGGGCAGCCTTCCGTTCCGCCCGAACCCGACAGCTAACCCGGTAGGCGGTCCACGGAAGGAGATGCCGGTCTTGGCATCGCATCGCAAACCGCGCACCCGAATGCGCACCACCTCACCCGGCATGGGACTCACGACGGCGGCACTGGCCTCTGTGACCCTGCTCTCCACGCAGACGGCGACGGCCGCGCCCGCGGCGCCCCGGCCGAGCATCGAGGACGTCCAGAAGAAGGTCGACGACCTCTACCGGCAGGCGGGCACCGCGACCCAGCAGTACAACAAGGCGAAGTCGGCATCCACCGATCAGCGCGCCAAGGTCGACGGGCTCCTGGAGGCCGCGGCGAAGCGGGCCGAGAAGCTGAACGAGACGCGCCGCGAACTGGGTCAGTTCGCCGCCGCGCAGTACCGGAGCGGCGCGGTCGCCCCGACGGCCACGTTCTTCCTCGCGGACGACCCGCAGTCGTACTTCGACCAGGACCAGCTGATGGCGCGGATGACCAGCCAGCAGCAGAAGACGGTCGCGGACTTCCGTACGCAGCAGAACGAGGCGGCGAAGAAGCGCGCCGAGGCCACCAAGAGCCTGGAGACGCTCACCGAGGCGCAGACCACGCTGCGCGCCAGCAAGCAGCAGGTGCAGGAGAAGCTGACCGAGGCGCGCACCCTGCTGTCCGAGCTGACCGCCGAGGAGAAGGCGCGGCTCGCGGAGCTGGAGCGCGAGAAGGAGGCGGAGGCCAAGCGCAAGGCCGCGGAACTGGCCCGCCAGCAGGCCGCCGCGGAGGCCGAGCGCCAGACGCGGGAGGAGGCGGCGAAGGAGGCCGCCGAGGACGCGCAGGAGACCGAGCAGCCCGGCACCGGCACGGACGCCGGGACCGGCCGCGGCGCGGACGAGGACAGCGGTTACGCGGCGAAGGCGGACAAGGTCCTGGCCTTCGCGGCTGCCCAGATCGGCAAGCCGTACGTCTGGGGGGCGACGGGCCCCTCCTCGTACGACTGCTCGGGGCTGACGCAGGCGGCCTGGAAGACGGCGGGCGTCGATCTGCCGCGTACCACCTGGGACCAGGTCGAGGTCGGCACACGGGTGGCCACGTCGGACCTCCAGCCGGGCGACCTGGTGTTCTTCTACGACGACATCAGCCACGTCGGCATCTACAAGGGCGACGGCATGATGATCCACGCGCCGAAGCCCGGGGCGAACGTGCGCGAGGAATCGATCTACTACATGCCGATCTACGGGAGCGTGCGGCCGGCGTGACGCCGTTGTCCGCTCAGGGCGCGTGACTCTCGTCGTTCCGTCCGGCCGTCCCGTCCACCGGGCCAGGTGGACGGGACGACGTGAGGTGCCCCGTCGCTCCCTTCCCGAACTGGCCGGTTGCCGCGCGGATCGCTGTGCGATCATGCCGATGCGCCTTCTGGGGAGGGGGCCGGAGCAGTGTGGACACAAGGAGTTCGGTGTGAACGCGGGTGGGGAGCGGAACGGTTCGTCCGTGCCTGACGAGGAGTGGGAGCGGTTCCTCCGGGAGTCGGTGGCCGGTACGGCGGACGCGCCCGAGGAGCCGTCGGCGCGGGCCCGCGAGGTGGCGCGGCGGCTGAGCGAGGAGCCCGCCCGCCCGGAAGCCTGGCGCGGCTACTCACCGGCCCGGCCGAAGCGGAGAACGGGCTGGTACGCGGTCGGCCTGCTGGTCGTTCTGGCCCTGCTGGCCGTGGCCGTGGCCCCGGACCGGGTGACCGGCTGGTTCGGCGGGGGCGGCGGCGCCGGGGGGCCGCTCGCGGCGGAGTCGGAACGCCCGGACCAGCCGCCTCCCGGGAGCGCGGCCCGACGGGCCACCCCCGACGAACCGTTCAGGGGCTCGCCCGCCGAGCGCTGGGCGAGCGGCACGGCGGGGATCTCGGTGCCCACGGCCAGGGCCACCGGGTGGATGAGCACGGCGCAGGTGAAAGGGGCTCTTGAGCGGACCCAGGACTTCCTCTACGCGTCCAATCTGGAACCGGGCGCGCTGCGGGGCGAGCACCCCGACAAGGCGATCGCGCTGATCAACCCGCATCAGCGGGATGTCCAGGACTTTCTGGCGGCCGCGTTCCGCACGCCCGGCGGGAAGAACGATCCCCTGCTGCTCTTCAGCCGGTTCGATCCGTCGATCACGCGCCCGGTAGGGGACGTGGTCAGGACCCGGGGGCGGATGACGTACCGGGAGGGCGAGCGCGGGGCCCTCCAGGTGACGGCCGACGTCACGTTCGTATATCCGGTCGCACCGGCGGCGGACAGCGACGAGGCCGGGCGCACGATCGTGCGCCGGGAGCTGGTCCTGAACTGGGACGATCCCGCCGAGGTGGTCACCGAGCCGGGCACCTTCTCCCTCGTCTCGTACACGGCCGACACGACCAACGGCGGCTGCGAGAATGTCAGCGGCTACCTCACACCCTCGTTCGGCGCCGGCCGGCCGGACGCCGGAGCGGACGGCGGCCCCGAGGTCGATCCCTACGACCGCAGTACGTCGATGGCCGACCGGATGAAGACGGCGGACGAGGGGTGCGGAACGGCGACGCGGTCCTGATCGGGGTCAACGGGGTCAGCAGTTCCTTTCGTCAGGTCCAGAGCGTCGCGATGAAGATGTTGGCGACCGTGAGACCTCCGACCGCGGCGAACTCGCCCTTGCCGGCCTTCTCCTCGTCCCGCCTGATGTAGACGAGCGCGAGGATCACGACCAGGATCAGCAGCTTGATGCCGATCTTGACGTTGTTCACGGTCTGGCCGTCGGCCTGGTTGAGGCCGACCAGCGCGACTCCCGTGATCAGCATGGTCAGCGCACCGTGCAGCATGGCCGGCACGAAGCGGGCGGTGCCGGCTCCCATCGCCTTCATCTGGGTCAGGAAACCGCCGAGCAGCGAGGCGATCCCGATGATGTGCAGGGCGACGAAGACATTGATCAGTACGTCCATGACTCCGGAGCCTAGCCGGGCCCTTATCACCCCTCACCGGCCAGGTCGCGCTTCCCGGTGACTTCGCTCGCGCCTGTACGAATCGCCCGACTCTGACGCTATTTTTCCGATCACACAGAGGTAGCGAAACGTCACATCAGGGCAATAGCTGTCATGTCGACCCTTTCCCGTGTCCTGGGGTTAGCGTCCCTTCCAGATGACCGTTTCCCCGCCGTCACATACGTACCGGACGGCACACGGTCACCTCCCGGGCCCGCCGGTAGCTCCCGACGGGCAGCCGAACAGGAAGGATGCCGCCCTCGTGGCAGCACACCGGAAAGCCGCTCACCGGAAGCCCAGGCAGCGCCCGTTCACCGGCTCTGCTGCCCGCACCGCCGCGACCCTGGCCTTCGCCGGGGCCGCGACCACCACCGCCTTCGACGGGGCTGCGCACGCCGAACCGCAGCTCACCCCGGCCCAGGTCAGGGCCAAGATCGACCGGCTGTACCACGACGCCGAGGTCGCCACCGAGCGCTACAACGGCACGAAGGAGAAGGCGGCCGCGGCCGCCAGGTCCGTGGACGCGCTGCGCGACGAGGCCGCCCGCCGGACCGAACGCCTCAACACCGCACGCCACACGCTCGGTTCGCTGGCCACCGCGCAGTACCGCTCCGGCGGCATCGACCCCGCCGTACAGCTGGCGCTCTCCTCCGACCCCGACCAGTACCTGCAACGCGCCTCGTACCTGGACCGGGCCGGCGACCGTCAGGCCGGGCTGCTCAACGGAATCCGCAGGCAGGTCACCGACGTCGCCCAGCTCCGCGCCCGCGCCGAGGGCGAGCTCGCGACACTCACGGCACGCCGGGCCGAGCTGACGAAGCACAAGGAGACGGTCCGCACCAAGCTGGCCGACGCCAGGCGCCTCCTCAGCACCCTCACCGAGGCCCAGCGCACCGACTACGAGCGGGCGGCCGACGCGGGGCACGGCGGCGCCGCCGTGCGAGCCGACCGCACCACCCCGCGCGGAGCGGTCAGCGCCCCCAACCCCCGTGCCGCGCAGGCCGTCGGCTTCGCGTACGGGGCGATCGGCAAGCCGTACGTCTGGGGCTCCACCGGCCCCTCCTCCTTCGACTGCTCCGGCCTCACCCAGGCCGCCTGGCGCTCCGCGGGCGTCTCCCTGCCCCGCACCACGTACACCCAGATCAACGCCGGACAGCGGGTGACCCGCTCCGAACTCGCCCCCGGAGACCTGGTGTTCTTCTACTCCGGCATCAGCCATGTCGGGCTGTACATCGGCGACGGCCAGATGATCCACGCACCGCGCCCCGGCGCACCCGTGCGCATCGCACCGATCGACCAGATGCCCTTCGCGGGCGCGACCAGGGTGGCGTGAGCGGCCGCGCCGGTCAGACCAGCCTGCGCGCCGTCGCCCACCGGGTCAGCTCGTGCCGGTTGGACAGCTGGAGCTTCCTGAGCACCGCCGAGACGTGCGACTCGACCGTCTTCACCGAGATGAAGAGCTGCTTGGCGATCTCCTTGTACGCGTACCCGCGGGCGATCAGCCGCAGCACCTCGCGCTCGCGCTGCGTCAGCCGGTCCAGGTCCTCGTCGACCGGCGGCGCGTCGGTCGACGCGAAGGCGTCCAGCACGAAGCCGGCCAGCCGGGGCGAGAACACGGCGTCACCGTCCTGCACCCGGAAGACCGAGTCGACCAGGTCCGTACCGGTGATCGTCTTGGTGACATAGCCACGGGCACCGCCACGGATGACGCCGATGACGTCCTCGGCGGCGTCCGACACGGACAGCGCCAGGAAGCGCACCGGATTCTCGGCCGCGCCCATCATCGGGGCGCAGCGGCGCAGCACCTCGACGCCGCCGCCACCCGGCAGATGGACGTCGAGGAGGACGACCTCGGGGCGGGTCGCGGTGATGACCGTGACGGCCTGGTCGACGTCGGCGGCCTCGCCGACGACCTCGACCCCGGTCTCCTCGGTGCGGCCGATCTCGGCCTGGACGCCGGTACGGAACATCCGGTGGTCGTCGACGAGCACGACCCGTACCCGTCGCTCCGGGCCCCCGGTCGCTTCGGTGTTCTCGGTCATTCGCTCGTCCTCTCCATCTCCAGCTCGACTTCCGTGCCCCCACCGGGCACCGAACGCAGCCGGGCCGTACCGCCGTTGCGCTGCATCCGGCCGATGATTGATTCTCGTACGCCCATCCTGTCGCCCGGGACCGAATCCAGGTCGAATCCCGGACCGCGGTCCTTCACGGAGACGAACACGGTGCGGCCCTCGACCTCCGCGTACACCTGGACCGCGCCACCCTCGCCACCGTACTTCGCGGCGTTGACCATTGCCTCGCGTGCGGCCTGCATCTGGGCGGCCAGCTTGTCGTCGAGGGGGCAGTCGCCGACGACGACGACCTCCAGGGGTACGCCGTGCTTGTCCTCGACCTCGGCGGCGGCGCGCTTGACCGCTTCGGCGAGGCTCGACGGTTCGTCGTCCTCCTCCTTGCCGGTGCCCTCGGGGTTGTACAGCCAGTTGCGCAGCTCGCGCTCCTGGGCGCGGGCCAGCCTGCGGACCTCGCCGCCGTCGTCCGCGTTGCGCTGGATCAGCGTGAGGGTGTGCAGGACGGAGTCGTGCACGTGCGCCGCGACCTCGGCGCGCTCCTGGGCGCGGATGCGCATGAGCCGTTCCTCGGAGAGATCCTGCGTCATCCGTACGAGATAGGGGCCGGCCAGCAGGGCGATGCCGGTGAGCACGGCGATGGCCGCGGTCAGGACGTTGCCGAGCTGTGCGGCCGAGCCTCGGACCACGATGAAGACGGCCAGGCCGAGGCCCACGAGGGCCACACCGGCGAGGCCGCGGGCCAGTTGCAGCACCCTGCGTCGGCGGCCGACCTCCATCCAGCGGGCCCGCCGGGCGTTGTCGGCCTGGCGCCAGACCAGTACGGAGCCGGCGCCGATCAGGAGCGTCGGCCAGATGTAGCGGTCGGCCTCGCTGCCCATGTCGACGTTGCCGACGAAGATCACGGCGCCGACGAGCAGCGCGACGAGCGCGAAGAACTGTCCCTTGTCCGGCTTGCGGAGCCGGCGCCGGCCGTCCGGCGCGGTCTCGAAGACGGAGCGCGGTGCGTCCACACCGCCGACGCCGAGCGGGACGACGATCCAGAACACGGCGTACAGCAGGGCGCCAAGACCGTCCGCGAAGAACAGCCCGAGGAAGAGGAACCGCACCCAGGCGACAGGCAGCCCGAGGTGCCCGGCCAGCCCTCGCGCGACGCCGCCGAGCAGCCGTCCGTCGGCGCTGCGGTACAGCTTGCGTACGGGCGGCTCCTCCGGATCGGAGGCGAGGGAGCTTGCGGCTCGGGTCGTGGCGGCTGGCATACGACGATCGTCACACGTACGCGCCGGTGGTGGCATCAGGGTCGGGCCCCTACTCGACCCTGACGCCGGTCCGGGAGCGCGCCACGGCCCCCAGGGGTCGCCGGGAGTCAATATCAGGGACCTGCCAGGGTCGGGGCGGGTGCCGCGGGGGCGTACGGACCGTCACCATGGGGACATGACCGCTACCCAGGACGCCTCCCCCGGTGTCACGCCGCCCCCCGAGCCGAAACCACAGCTGCACCGCAGCTCGCGGCAGAAAGTGGTGGCCGGGGTGTGCGGCGGGCTCGGCCGGTACTGCGACGTCGACCCGGTGATCTTCCGGATCGTGCTCGGCGTCCTCTCGGTGACCGGCGGCATCGGACTGATCTTCTACGGCTTCGCCTGGCTGCTGCTCCCCCTGGAGGGCGAGGAGGAGAACGAGGCGCGCAAGCTGCTGTCCGGCCGGGTCGAGGGGGCCTCGCTGATCGCGCTGGTGCTCGCCCTGGTCGGCTGCGGGCTGTTCCTCTCCATGCTGCACAACCGCGGGATGCTGGCCTTCGCCGCGATGCTGTCGCTCGCCGTCATCGGCTCCACGGTCTGGGCGCAGCACCGCAGGTCGGCCCTGCCCGACACCCCGCCGGACACCGCGGCGGCGCAGGCGGCCGGGGGCACGGCGGGCCACGGCGCACCTCCGGAGGTCAAGGCTCCGCCGACGCCGGGCAGCCCTTCCTGGTGGCGCGATCCGATCGTCAAGGACGGCACCTCGGGCCCGATCGGTCCCGGCTACCTGTGGGGACCGCAGGACGCGAAATCCGCCGCCTCCCGGGCACCGGGAGCGCGGACCGCCACGGCGGATGCCCCGTACAGCGCCCCCTACCGCCCTCCGGGGACCCGAGGACCGCGTTCGATCGGCGGCCTGGTCTTCACCCTCGCGATGATCGCGGGCGCGGTCGGCACGGTCCTGAGCTGGGAGAACCATCCGCTCGGAACCAGCCTTCAGGTCGGGCTCTGTGCCGCGCTCGCGGTGTTCGGGCTCGGAATGCTGGTCAGCTCGTTCCTGGGCCGGACCGGGTTCGGCACCCTCTTCCTGGCGGGCGTCACGGCCGGGCTGCTGGCCGGTGCGTCGGCCGTGCCGAAGGACATCGGCACGGACTGGATCCGCGAGGAGTGGACCCCCGCGTCGGTCGCCGCGGTCGAGCCCCGGTACGAGCTGGGCACGGGCGTCGCCCGGCTCGACCTGTCCGAGGTCGTCGTGCCCGCGGGCGACACCGTCGTGACGGCCGTGGAAGTGGGCGTGGGCCGGGTGGTCGTGGTCGTACCGGAGGGGGTGACGGTGAAGCTGGACGCCGAGGCGGGCCTCGGGGACATCCAGCTGCCGGCCCAGAAGCCGGACGACGTGGACGTGGGCCCGGACCAGAGGCGGAAGCAGACCATCGTGCCGCCCAGGGGGGCCGAGCCGGCCGGCACGGTCGAGCTGAGACTGGAAGTCGGCGTCGGACAAGTGGAGGTCACCCGTGCTGCGTCATGAATTCCGGCCCGGCCGCGCGGTGGCGGGCGTCGTCATGCTCGCCCTGGCCGCCGGTTACGCGGCGGACGCGGCGGGCGAGTGGGACGCCCCGTGGAGCTTCTTCTTCCCACTGTTCTTCGGTGGCCTCTCGCTGGCCGCGACGACCACCTGGGTGAGCTACAGGGTGCGCCGCCGCCGCGCCGCGAGGAAGGCGTCCGCGGAGAACGCGGCGGCGCCTGCCAGCACCAGCGGCAGCCAGGCCATGAGGTAGATCAGGTCGTTGCCGTAGTAGTAGGGCTCGGTCTGCCAGCTCACGGTCAGCCACAGGCTGAGCGAGATCAGTGCCCCGCCGAGCGCGGCGACCCGTGCGAACAGCCCCAGGAGCGTGGCGATCCCGACGAGGAGTTCACCGATCGCGATGGCGTAGCCGAAGCCCACGGGGCTCTTCAGCGCGAGATCGACGAGAGCGGGAATCGCGGACGAGTCCCTCACCGCGTTCATCATCTCGCCGATGGAGCCGGTGCCGTCGGCGGACATGAAGCCGCTGTCGGTCAGCTTGTCCAGACCGGCGTAGATGAAGGTGACGCCGAGGAAGACCCGCAACGGCAGGAGCGCGTGCCGCCGCGCCCGCTCGCGCAGGCTCCTCGGCTCGCTCAGTCCGTAGCCGTTGGTTCCGTAGCCGCTCATGGCCGACCTGCCTTCCCTTGACCCGTCACCAGACGATACGTACGCGGTGATCGTGCCGCTCACCGGGCGTGGGCCGGTCAGCAGCCGTCCAGGGCCCGGGGCACCCGCGCCCACGTCTCGGCCACCGTCGTGGCCACGTCGGGCACCTCCGGACCGAGTGCGCGCAGACCGGTACTCGTCGTCCAGGTAGTCCAGTGACTGCCAGGCCGTGGAGACGTACTCCGGTACGCACAGGAGCAGTGCCGGGCCGTCCGGGTCGGAGGTGCTGTTGAGCTGTCCACTGTCATCCCGGTCACGCACCCCGTCGCCGCCGCCTGCCCGACTCCAGGAATCGTACTGGCGGCCGACCAACCGGGGTGCCTCCGTGCGCAGTTGTTCAGTCGGTCACGTCGATGACGACCCGGTTCGTCTCCACCCCGGCCGCGGTGACGACCTGGACGTCCACGACGCCCGGTTCCACCTCCACGGGCACCGGCACCGTGAGCACGGTGTCGGTCGGGTTGGCGAAGCCCCCGGCGACGGGGATCAGCGGTACGTGGACGTGGACCCGGCCGATCCTGACGACCAGCCGGGCCAGCCGGTCCGGGCTTCCCGCCCCGGGCGGCACGAAGCCGGCGCCGCGGATCTCGATGTCGTCCCCGGTACGGATCGGGGCGTCCAGGTCCCCGGCCTCCCGGGTCCGTACGACGGAGAGGATGACCGGGCGGCCGCCCTCCGCGTACTTCCCCGCGAAGTACGTCGCCGCGGAGACCGCCACCAGAAGCGCGAGCCCCCAGGGCAGATCGGGCAGTTGCTCCGGGCGGCGGGCCAGCCGGACGGCCGCGAACAGTACGGCGACGGCGCTGACGAGCACGTACTGCACGTCCGTGAAGCTGCCGCGCCCGGAGTCGTCGGTGAGCAGATCGGCGGCGCGCGGCCGGTCGGCCCTCGGCTTCTGCAGCCGCTGTGCCAGGACACGTACGGTCACCACCCGCCGTACGAGGACGGCGACGGCGCACACCAGCGCGAGCACGGTCAGCACACCGGCGGAGCGCACCAGGTCCAGGCCCTCGATGAGCTCGTCACGGTCCGTGTGCGCCGAGGCTCCGGCCAGCTGGAGCGCGAGGACGAGGACGGAGAAGACGGCGAGGAGCACCCAGGAAGCTGCGACGGTACGGGAGGTGGAGAGCCGGTTGTCCTCACCGATCAGCGGGGCGAGAAGGCCGCCGCGGGCCCGGTGGAAGCGGGCGGCGCCGGTCAGCAGCCCCGCGGTGACGAGTCCGGCGAGCAGACCGGCGGTGCGGGCGGTGGACCAGCCCGCGCCGATGGCGGTGGCGGTCTCACCGATCACGAGGGTGGCGACCGCGCCCCAGACGATGAGCAGCGTGCGCCGCCAGACCTGGTGGAGCCAGGCGTCCCCCGCCTCCCGGCCGCGGTCGGCGACGGCACGGGCCGATTCGGTCAGCTCGTCCGACACCCACTGCCGGGACGCCGAGGGCGACTGGGCGACCCCCGCGGGCAGTCCGTTGCCCGCGGCCAGTTCGTCCCGTTTGGCGAGGAAGGCCGCGACCGCTCGCCTGTGACCCTCGCGTGCTCCGTGCGGGCAGTCGCCGCACGTACAGCCACCGCCGTGCGTGCTGCTCTTTCTCGCCTCGTCCAACGCCACGAAGAACGCCGCCCTTTCCGCCCAGGTCCCGGTCAACTCACCTACGATTTCTGCGAATTGTGCCGTACGGGACGACTGTGGGCCGCATCGGGGCGAAGGGGCGGTGCGTTTCGTCAGAATGTGCGACTGATCCGCTGCCACAGGGGCTGGTAGTTGATCCAGGCCACGAGGTCGCTGCCGAGCTGTTCACGGGTGGCGACGGCGTCCCGGTGCTCGATCGGGACGGGCTTCCCGGCCGCCCGCGCGGCCAGCTGGACCTGGCAGGAGCGCTCCATCGTGAGGAACCACCAGGCCGCCGCGTCCACCGAGTCCCCGACGGTCAGCAGCCCGTGGTTGCGCAGGATGATCGCCTTGTGGCCGCCGAGCGCGCTCGCGATCCGCCGCCCCTCGTCCTCGTCCACGACCACGCCCGTGTACGCGTCGTAGAGGGCGTGGGCCTCGTAGAAGGCGCATGCCTCCTGGGTAATCGGTTCGATGAGTTCCCCGAGCGTGGAAAGGGCCCGTCCGTGCAGGGAGTGGGTGTGCGCGACGGCGACGACGTCCGGGCGCGCCCGGTGGACCTGCGCGTGCACGGCGAACGCCGCCTGGTTGACGTGGAAGCGGCCCTGGACGACCTGGCCGTCGCCGTTGACCAGGATCAGGTCCTGCGGGGCCATCCCGTCGAAGGGCGCCCCGAACGGGTTGACCCAGTAGCAGTCCTGGTACTGCGGGTCCCGCGCGGTGAGGTGCCCGGAGACGCCGTCCTCGTACCCGTACTCCCCGAAGAGCCGCAGCGCGCCCGCCAGCCGCTCCTTGCGGTAAGCGCGTTCCTCGTCGGCCGACGCGTGCGCGGGCGGCATCGCGAACCGCAGCTGCTCGACGGGGACGGGGGCGGGCACGGAGGCGGAACGGACGGGCGTGGTGGCGGGCTCGGACACGGCGGCTCCTCTGGCTCCCAGGGCGTACGGAAACGGAAGTTACCGCCGGCCGCCCCGGGTGGCCAGAGTGCTCACGTCACCGATTCGGTACGGGTCAGGCGCTCAGCACGAGGTAGGCGAGGCCGAGCGTTCCCCGGTAGCCGCCGTAGTAACCGGTGCGGCGGGCGTCGACAGCGGCGACGACCTCGCGTCGCAGCGGATGCGTGGGGTTCGCCAGGGCCCAGCGCTCGCCCCTCCCGATGTTGGCGTTCGACTCGAACAGGTCCCATTCGCGCTGGTCGGCGACGGTCACCTGGAGCGGGCGCAGCCCGGCGGCCTCGGCGTGCCGGATCAGTCCGAGCAGGGTGGGGAAGTCTCCCGGTTCGGCTTCCAGTTCCCTCAGGGCGGCCGCCGAGGGCTCCTTCTCCCAGAAGCCGTCGCCGAACAGCACCCGGCCACCGGGCCGTACGGCCGCCCGCAGGGCCTTCAGCGCCTCCGGGGTGGAACCGGGCCAGGCGTGCGCGGCACCGATCGACACGGCCAGGTCGTAGTCGCCGCCGGTCCAGTCGGCGGCGGGCACCTCGTGGAAGCGGACCCGCTCGGCGAGGCCGCGTTCCCGCGCGAGGCGCCGGCCGCGCTCCACGGCCTCCGGGTCGGTCTCCACACCGTCACCGGTCGCGCCGGGGGCGGCCTCGACGAGCCGCATCAGCAGCTCGCCCCAGCCACTGCCGAGGTCCGCGATCCGCGCCCCTTCCGCGGGATCGCATGCGGTCACCAGCTGAGCCGCGTGTTCTTCGGAGAGCGGGGTGTTCCAGGTCAGACGGTCGTTGTGGGCGGCGGACATGAGGGCACGGATCTCATCAGCGGACATGAGCGCGGAGCCTCGCACGGGTCCGCGACCGGCGCCACCGGTTTCGCGCCCGGAACGCGGCGGCGCCGCCGCCCTCCGGGGAGGGCGGCGGCGCCGTCGATCGGGTCCGGGTGGGACTACTCCCACTCGATGGTGCCCGGCGGCTTGCTGGTCACGTCGAGGACTACGCGGTTGACGTCGGCGACCTCGTTGGTGATGCGGGTGGAGATCTTCGCCAGCGTCTCGTACGGCAGGCGCGACCAGTCGGCCGTCATCGCGTCCTCGGAGGAGACCGGGCGCAGGACGATCGGGTGGCCGTACGTACGGCCGTCGCCCTGGACACCGACGCTCCGCACGTCCGCGAGGAGGACCACCGGGCACTGCCAGATGTCACGGTCCAGGCCGGCCGCGGTCAGCTCCTCGCGCGCGATGGCGTCCGCGTCGCGGAGCAGGTCGAGCCGCTCCTTGGTGACCTCGCCGACGATCCGGATACCGAGACCCGGGCCGGGGAAGGGCTGGCGCTGGACGATCTCCTCCGGCAGGCCGAGCTCCTGGCCGACCATCCGGACCTCGTCCTTGAACAGCTGGCGCAGCGGCTCGACGAGCTGGAACTCGATGTCCTCGGGAAGCCCGCCCACGTTGTGGTGGGACTTGATGTTGGCGGTTCCGGTTCCGCCGCCGGACTCGACGACGTCCGGGTAGAGCGTGCCCTGCACGAGGAAGGCGACGTCCTCGCCACCGGCGGCCTCGGCCACGATCTCGGCCTGGGCCTGCTCGAAGACGCGGATGAACTCGCGGCCGATGATCTTCCGCTTCTGCTCCGGGTCGGAGACACCGGCCAGCGCGTTCAGGAAGCGGTCCGCCGCGTCGACGACCTTCAGCTGGACGCCGGTGGCGGCCACGAAGTCCTTCTCGACCTGCTCGGTCTCGCCCTTGCGCATCAGCCCGTGGTCGACGTAGACGCAGGTCAGCTGGGAGCCGATGGCCTTCTGGACGAGGGCCGCCGCGACCGCGGAGTCCACGCCGCCGGAGAGGCCGCAGATGGCGCGCTTGGTGCCGACCTGCTCGCGGATCAGCGCGATCTGCTCCTCGACGACATTGGTGGTCGTCCAGGTCGGCTCGATGCCGGCGCCGCGGTAGAGGAAGTGCTCCAGGACCTGCTGGCCGTACGTGGAGTGCATGACCTCCGGGTGGTACTGGACGCCGTACAGCTTCTTCTCGTCGTTCTCGAAGGCGGCGACCGGTACGACGTCGGTCGACGCCGTGACGGTGAAGCCCTCGGGAGCGGCGGAGCAGGCGTCGCCGTGCGACATCCACACCGGCTGCTCGTCGGGCGTGCCCTCGAAGAGCGTGGAGCCGCTCTTGGAGACGGAGAGCGGGGTGCGGCCGTACTCACGGGCGCCGTTGTCGTCGACGGTGCCGCCGAGCGTGGTGGCCATCAGCTGGAAGCCGTAACACATGCCGAAGACGGGGACCCCGGCCTCGAACAGCGAACGGTCCAGGGTGGGCGCCCCCTCCGCGTACACCGAGGACGGGCCGCCCGACAGGATGATCGCGCGCGGGTTCTTGGCCAGCATCTCGGCCACCGGCATCGTGGACGGGACGATCTCGCTGTAGACCCGCGCCTCACGGACACGGCGGGCGATGAGCTGGGCGTACTGCGCGCCGAAGTCGACAACGAGAACCACGTCGGTGGTGGTGTCGGGGGCGGCGGGGGGTGCTGCTGGCACGGGGCGGCCTTCCGGCGGTGGAGAGGGGGTCGGTATGCATGAATTCTACCGGCCACGGAACACCTCCCCCCGCCCGGCGGATTCCGCTTCCTCCTGAGGGGCGCACCGACGCCGCCGCCCGCCCCCGTCTCACCATCCGGGCCCGGCTTTGGCCCGGCGGCCGGGGCGGGGCCATACTGGGCGCCATGCGTCAGCACACGACCTTCGTCTTTACCTATGGCACCCGGCCCGCCGGCTGCCATGGTCGTGCTGCTTGAGCTACTGACAAGCAACGTTCCAGGCGCCCCGGGCCGACAGGCCCGGGGCGTTCTGGCGTTCCGGGCCTGTCGCTCCGGGGGGCCGCACCCCACCAGGAGTCACCTCATGAACAGCACCGCCCCCGCCCCCCTGAAGACGGCCACCGAGCAGACCGGCGCGCACACCGACGAGGCCGCCTCGCTGATCGGCGACGCCCGCGGCCGTATCGACATCCTGGACGACCGGATCATCGGCCTCGTCCAGGAACGGATGGCCGTCTCGGCGGTCATCCAGGAGGCGCGGATCACCTCCGGGGGCCGCCGGGTGAACCTCTCCCGCGAGATGGACGTCCTCAGCCACTACAGGGAGGCGCTCGGCAAGCCGGGCACCTCGCTCGCCATGACGCTGCTGGAGCTGTGCCGCGGCCGGGTGTGAGGTGCGGGGAGGCTGTACGGCCGTATCTGCGTTCGGGCCGGGTCTCACCCGTACGGCGCGTGACCGGTGCCGCACCGGCTTCGTTGGTCCGGGTGTCCGTGCCAACCAGGGGCGGCATCGGTAGGAAACCACGCGTGGCTCCGCTGGGGTGTGTGACGTACTGCAGGTACGTCGTGGGACCGCACCCCGGCGCGCGTGACCGGTCGGCAGGGGACAGCAGCCCGGTCACCCCAAGTGCGGTCGGTTTCGGGGACGCCCGAACCGGCCGCATCCGGTCCCACGGTTGCGCAGGCCGCAACCCTCCCGTTCGAAGCCCAGGGCAGGTCCCCACTGTCCCCGCCAGCCGCGCGCCGCCGCTGCCCCGGGCCGCCCTCATACCTGCACACCCGCACCCGCCTCCCGCACGGCGCTTCCCCCGGCGCCGCTCGGCGGCACCGGCATGCCGCCCTGTACTCCGGTGCTCCTGGCAACAGGCCCCGTGGACCGGTTCGTGGTCCACGGGGCCTTGTCCTGCTCTGTTCCGTTCAGCTCAGCCCAGCTCACCCTTGCGGCGGGTCAGATCTGCCGGGTACGGCGCCGGGTCACCGCGTACAGCACTCCGCCCGCGGCCAGGGCTGCGGCGGCCGCTCCCGATGCCCACAGGGCGACGGAGCTGCCGGTGGCGGCCAGACCGCCGCCGGTGGAGCCCGCCGTGGAGTCCGAGGAGCCGGTCGAACCCGAGGCCGACGAGGCGCCGGAGGTATCCGTACCGCCGGTCGTACCCGAGGTGCCGGTCGTGGTGCCGGTCGTGGTGCCCTCCGTGTCGCCGCCCGTGGAGCCGGACGTTCCCGTCGAGCCGTCCGCCGTACCGCCGGAGTCCTGCGAGCCGGTGCCGTTCAGGACCAGCCGCGCGGTGTTGTTCGCCGGCTTCGGGTCGAAGGGCAGAGCGGGGTCGGCGAGCCTGGTGTTGCGGACCGTGACCGCGCCGGAGGCGTCCCGCACCAGCTTGGTGATCTTCAGGTCGAAGGACCGGGCGATGTCGGCGCCGTCCCGGACGGTCATCCCCGTCTCGCAGACGTAGCGCGGCGCACCGAGCTGCTCCTCACGGTACGTGCCCTGCGCCGTCACTCCCCGGCAGGAGTCGGGCTTCCCGGTGACGGTCGCCCCCTCCGGGACGGTGAGGTCGAGCGTGGCGACGGGCTCTCCGGAGCGGAGGTGGCCGATCCAGGCCGGTCCGTCGTTGTGGAAGCCGATCGTGGCCGTCACCGTGTCGCCCTCGGCGCCGGTGGCCGTGTCGCCGTACGCCGCGAAGTCGGCGGTGTTCTTCGTACGGAAGTCCACTTCCTGCTGGTTGTCGCGGGGGGCGAGGTCCGCGCTCAGTGCGTTGGGGGCCTTCTTCAGGGTGAGGGCCCGGCCGCTGCCCTGGTCGAAGCGGGCACCCGCGCGCTGTGCGGCGCGCTGCTCCGCGCTGTCCTCGTTGACGCGGTAGACGAACGTGTCGTGGAACGCGCGCTCGGTGGCCTTGACGGACAGCGGCTCGGCCAGCGTGTACGTGGCGCCCGCCTCGTACGAACCGGGGAAGGAGCAGAGCGCGGTGGACCAGGGGATGCCGGCCTGGGGGCCCGCGCCCTCGGTGTACTCGCAGTTGGCGTAGCGCTCCGGGAGCTCCAGGCCGCGCGAGTACATCAGGGTGAGCAGGACCCCGTCGGCGGCGGTCGTGCCCGCGTTGGTGAAGGTGACCGGGGCGGGCTGGACCTGGCCGGGAACGGTCTCCTGCTTGAAGGGGAGCTGCTTCATCACCAGGTCGGGGCCGCCGATGGTGACCTTCGTGGAGAACGGGACGAAGGTCGCTCCCTCCGCCGAGCCCGTCACCTTGATGGTCCCCGAGGCGCCGTCCTTGCCGCCCTCGGCCGCGGCGAGGCCGAGCTCGGCGAGGGTGCTGAGGCCCGGGTACACGCCGTAGTCGTGGCAGACGGCCGTGGCGCCGGTGACCTCGCAGTCCGCGCCGGCGTCCTCGCCGAACGAGACATCGGCGACGCCCGCGACACCGCTGAGGTCGAAGGTGACGGTGATCTCGCCCTCGTAACCGCCGTTCTCCTCGTCCTCGGACGGGTTGTCGACGGTGATCCCGAGGGACGTCTTCTGCGGCGATCCGTTCGCGGGGTGGGGATGCAGCGCGATCTCGGCGGCGCCGCCGATCGTGAACTCCGGACCGGCCGCCAGCAGGACGACGGCGGTGAGGCTACCTGCGGTGTGGCGCAGCGCAGTCCTCGGGGAAAGGCGTGTCATCGCGAACCTCTGGTGATCAACAAGAGCTGTGGGACTGCTGTGACGCAGTTGCGGGTTCGACCACGCAGCCGTTCGAAGAGTTGTCCTGCTCAAGATCACGGATTGAGCACGGAGAAGCGAACACAAAGCCGCGCCGACGGCCGGTACGAGTGGGCGCCGCGGCCGACAGGGCGGGCCAGAAGCTCCGCCGAGACCGGTTTCTCGTCCTCGACGACGGTGTCTGCCGGACCTCTGGCCGGCTCCGGACGCGGACCGTTACAGCTCGGCCTTCGGCGGGACCGTGGGGATGCCCAGGAACGGCAGCTTCAGCGCTCCGAACGCGTCCTTCGGCACCGCAGGCGTCCGGGGCTCGACCGCCGACAGCCGCTGATACGCCTCGCCCTGCGCCGGACGCGGGTCGGTCTCGCCCTTGTTGGGCCAGAAGGACATGGCCCGCTCCGCCTGCGCGGTGATCGTCAGCGAGGGGTTCACGCCGAGGTTCGCGGAGACCGCCGAGCCGTCGACGACCGAGATCCCCGGGTGGCCGTACAGCCGGTGGTACGGGTCGATCACACCGGCCTCGGCGTCCGCGCCGATCGGGCAGCCGCCCAGGAAGTGGGCGGTGAGCGGGGTGCCCATCAGCTCCCCGATGTTCGACCCGGCGAAGCCGTTGATCTCCTCGGCGAGCAGCGTCGCACCGCGCGTCGCCGCCTCGATCTGCGTGGGGTTGGGTGCGCCGTGCCCCTGCCGCGCGGTGAGCAGGCCCTTTCCGATGCCGCCGGGCTTGCGGTACGTCGTCAGGGAGTTGTCCAGCGACTGCATGACCAGACCGATGATGGTCCGCTCCGACCAGCGGCGGTTGGAGAGGGAACGCACGGCCAGCACGGGGTGCCTGACCATGCTGCCGGCCCAGCGCAGGACCCGTCGGCTGCCGTACGGCACCTGGAGGATGGTCAGCGCACCCATGGCGTTGGAGCCCTTGCCGTAGCGGACCGGCTCGATGTGGGTGTTCTCGTCGGGGTGGATCGACGAGGTGATGGCGACGCCCTGGGAGAAGTCGGCCTTCGCGGCGCCGTGCTTCTTCCGGTACCTGCGGTCAGTGGTCTGCGAGCCGACGAGGCCCTCGGAGTTGGTGCGGGTCAGCTCGCCGAGCCGGGAGGAGAGCCGGGGCAGCAGCCCCTGGTCCTTCATCGTGTGCAGGAGGGTCTGCGTGCCGTACGTGCCCGCCGCCACGATCACCTTACGGGCGCGCAGCCGGGTGGGCTTAGCCTTCCTGCGGCGGTCGGTCGGGACGGTCGAGACGACGTAGCCGCCGTCCGGGCCGTCCGTGACGGCGACGACGGACGTCATCGGGTGGATGACGGCGCCCCCCTTCTCGGCGAGGTGGAGGTAGTTCTCGTTGAGGGTGTTCTTCGCGCCGTGCCGGCATCCCGTCATGCATTCGCCGCACTCGGTGCACGCCTTGCGGTCGGGGCCCGCGCCGCCGAAGTACGGGTCGGCGACCGCGCCTCCCGGCCGTGCCTTCGCCGTACCGTCGGCGTCCTCGCCGTCCCCGAAGAAGACGCCGACCGGGGCGAGATGGAAGGTGTCGCCGACACCCATGGCCTGCGCGACCGCCTTCAGATGGACGTCCGAGGGCGTCGTGGTCGGGTTGAGCCGCACCCCCAGCATGCGCCTGGCCTGGTCGTAGTACGGCTTCAGCTCGTCGTGCCAGTCGGTGATGCCGGCCCACTGCCGGTCCTGGAAGAACGGGGCCGGCGGAACGTACAGCGTGTTGGCGTAGTTGAGGGAGCCGCCGCCGACGCCCGCGCCGGCGAGCACCATCACGTTGCCGAGCAGATGGACGCGCTGGATGCCGAAGAGGCCGAGGGCGGGGGCCCAGAGGAAGTTCTTGATGTCCCAGGAGTTCTTGGGGAGGGTCGCGGGGGTGAAGCGGCGGCCCGCCTCCAGGACCCCGACCCGGTAGCCCTTCTCCGTCAGCCGCAACGCCGACACGGCGCCGCCGAAGCCCGAACCGACGATCAGGACGTCGTAGTCGAAGGCGGCGTCGTCGTCGGCCACTCCGTCGCGCACGGACCGTTTCTGGGCAGGGCTGTCCTGGGACATGGCTCTCCTCGGTACGAAAAGGACAGAAGGTGCTGCTGTGTGCCGGGGGCTGATCAGCAGGTGCTGCGGCGGGACGACCGGTCAGCGCAGGCGGAACGCCTTCATGGCCTTCAGGCTGACGCTCATGAAGGCCGCGTGCTTCTCGTCGTCCATCCCGAAGGAAGGGGCGAGCGGGATCAGCCGCTGCTGGGCGATGGTCTGGGCCTCGGTGTACTTGAGAATGCCCTCGGAACCGTGGCGGCGGCCGAGGCCGGAGTCCTTCATGCCGCCCATCGGGGACTGGACGCTGCCGTAGGCGGGTGCGTACCCCTCGTTGATGTTGACCGTGCCGGTCCGCAGCCGGGCGGCGACCTGGTGGCCGCGCTTTCCGTCCTTGGTCCATACACTCGAATTGAGTCCGTACGGGGTCGCGTTGGCGAGGGCGATGACCTCGTCCTCGTCGTCGAACCGGTAGATCGAGACGACGGGCCCGAAGGTCTCCTCGTTGCAGACGGCCATCGGCTCCTGCACGCCGTCGAGGATGGTCGGCTCGTAGAAGAGCGGGCCGATGTCGGGCCGGGCGACGCCGCCCGCGACGAGCCTGGCGCCCTTCTCGACGGCTTCGTCGACGTGCCGGGTGACGGTCTCCAGCTGCCGTTCGCCGACGAGCGAGCCCATGTCGGCGCCGTACGCGAGGGAGTTGCCGAGCCGCATGGCCCGGGTGCGCGCGGCGAAGCGCTCCACGAAGTCGTCGGCGACGGACGCGTGGACGTACAGCCGCTCGATGGAGATGCAGAGCTGGCCCGCGGAGGAGAAGCAGGCGCGGACCGCGCCCGCCGCCGCCTTCTCCACGTCCGCGTCCTTCAGGACGAGCATCGCGTTCTTGCCGCCGAGCTCCAGCGAGACTCCGACCAGCCGGGCGGCGGCACCCTGGGCGACCTGGCGTCCGGTGCCGGTCGAGCCGGTGAACGACACGTAGTCGGCGCGCTTGACGACCTCGGGGCCGACGACGGGGCCTTCCCCGAGCACGACCTGGAACACCTCGGCGGGCAGCCCGGCCTCGATGAGCAGGTCACGGGCCCACAGGGCGGTCAGCGCGGTCTCCGTGTCGGGCTTCATCACGACGGCGTTGCCGGAGACGAAGGCGGGCAGTGCGTCGCCCACGGACAGTTCGAGCGGGTAGTTCCAGGGCGCGATCTGGCCGATCACCCCGCGGGGCTGACGCAGCTCGGTCACCTTGGTGAGCGTCGGGATGACACCGGTGTGCCGCTTGGGCTTGAGGTACGAGGACGCCTTGCGGCCGTAGTGCCGGGCGGCGACGGCCACCGCCTGGACCTCCTCGTGGGCGTGCAGCCTGGCCTTGCCGGTCTCCAGCTGGATGAGGTCGAGGACCTCCGCCTGGCGTTCCAGGACGAGGTCGTGGAAGCGCAGGAGCACGGCGGCCCTGGTGCGTACGGGGATCGCGGCCCACACGGGCTGGGCGGCACGGGCCCGCTGGAAGGCGGTCGCCACGTCCTCCGGGGTGGACTCGGGCAGGTCCGCCAGCTTCTCCCCGGTGAAGGGGGTGTGGTTGGCGGTGCGGCCGGAACCGACGACGCCACGGGTCAGCTGGGCGACCACCTCGGGGGTGACCACGTCGGCGGCGGTGCGCGCGCCCGCCGGGGCGGGGGCGACCGGGTTCGTGCCCAGGGAGGCGCCGGAGGTGGCCGTGGATGCCTGCGTGTCCGTCATGAGGGCGAGAGTATGTGCAGCCGCACTCTTTGGGTACCCGTCGGTAATAGGTTTTCACCATCCCCACAACAGCCCCGCGAGCGGACCCGCCACCGAGCCGCCAACCAAGCCAGTGATCGCTGGCCACATAACTGCTGATCAGCGGCTATCCCCGCACCGGCCGCCCCCGCCCCGGACCGGAGATCGCGCCCGCCGGGCCTCCGGCAGGTGCGGAGAAAATCTTCGCGGCATCAGCCGCCCTGGCCCGGCGGCCGCCAGCTGCGCAGCATCGTCTCGAACCGCTCGCGGCTGGTCTGCCAGTCCTCCTCGGGGCCCGTCATGTAGAGCGCGTACTCCGGGCCGCCGGTCTCGGCGTAGTACATCTGATCGATCCCGTGCCGCGGGCCGGGGTGGTCCTTGGACTCGGTCCAGGTGAATTCCCACAGGGAGCCGGGCCGGTCGCGGTAGACGTTCGAATGGAGGGCCAGGCGGGTGTAGCCGGGCAGCCGCTTTTCGAGGTCCCTCTCGATGTTCTGCGTGTGCGCGAACGGGCTCTCGAAGTCCGGCGCCGGATCGATGCTGATCCGGATGCGGTGTCTGCCGTTGTCCGGCGTGTAGTCGATCTGACTGCCGTCCGTCTGCCGTTGCCAGTCGACGGGCACGACGAGGCTGAAGCCCGCCGGGTCCTCGATCCGGTGCCAGCCGTCGGGTATCTCGGGGGCGGCCTGCTCGCCGTCCTCGGTCGGCCTCGGCGCTGCCGAGGTGGGACCGGAGGCCGGCGTCGCGGTCTCCTCGGTACGCGGACCTTCCTCGCCGCCCCCGTACTTCGTCGCCAGGAGACCGGCCACCGCACCGAACACGACGAGCACGGCGAGCGCCACGAGCGCCGGGCGCCACCGGCCATCGCGCGGGCGCGTGTACGAGGGAGCGCCGATGCCTCCGGGCCCGGCGAGGGTGGCGTGAGCGTCCGGCTGAACCGGCTGCGGGAGGTGGGCCGTTGAACCGTCCGGCACCGGCATCCCCCGCAGCACCCCGTCGGGGACCCGCTGGGTCGGCACGTACGCCTGCGCCTCCCGGGGCTCGCGGCCCTCCATCGCGTCCAGGAGCATGCGTTCCGTCTCGGCCGCCGTCGGCCGGTCCCCCGGCTCCTTGCGCAGCAGCGCGGTGATCACCGGGCCCAGCGGACCCGCCAGGCGGGGCGCGGGGGGTTCCTCGATGACGACGGCCTGCATGGTGGAGATGGGAGACGTCCGCCGGAACGGCGAGCGTCCCTCGACCGCGGTGTAGAGCGTGGCGCCCAGCGACCAGAGGTCGGAGGCGGGCCCCGGGTCGCCGCCGCGTACCCGTTCGGGCGCCAGATAGTCGATGGAGCCGACGAGTTCGCCGGTCCGGGTGATGGTGGAGTCGCCCTCGATCGCGGCGATCCCGAAGTCGGTGAGCAGTACCTGTCCGTCACGGGCGAGCAGGACGTTGCCGGGCTTGACGTCGCGGTGCAGCACCCCCGCACTGTGCGCGGCACGCAGGGCGCTCAGCACGTGGAGGCCGATCCTGGCCGCCTCCCGGGGTTCGATCTCGCCGGACTCCTTGGCGGCGTCGGCGAGCGAGGGCCCGTCGACGTACTGCATGACGATCCAGGGGCGGTTGTCGTACTCGATGACGTCGTGGACGGTGACGACGCCGGGGTGGGTGATACGGGCGGCCGCGCGCGCTTCCTTCTGCGTACGGGCGTGCAGCACGGCCCGGTCGGCCTCGGCCACGTACAGCCCGGCGGTCAGCTCCTTGACGGCCACCGTCCGGTGCAGCACCTCGTCGTGGGCGCGCCAGACCTTGCCCATGCCGCCCCGCCCGAGGACCTCACCGAGCCGGTACCGCCCGGCCAGTACGGGTCCCGCGTCTGTGCCCTGCGTATGTTCCACGTGTGTCCCCGCCCCGTTCCCTCGAATGCCAGGTTACGGAGGGGACGGACGGCCATGGAACCTCGGACCGCTCACGAGACCGCACTGTGATGCTTGTCCCCCCGGACGTGATGCGCCGACTGCTCAGGGGGCAACACGGTAGGACGCGATGGCCTGTTCGTAGATCTCGGTGACGCGGTCGCGCTCGTCCTCCGGGCCGATGACCTGCACGGTGTGGTAGCGGCCGTCCACGATCATCACGAGGTTGCGGACGTAGACCTCGCGGCCGCCGTTCTCCTGCCAGGTGAACTGGCCCTCCGCCATGGCCTGTCGGCCGACGTCGACGCGGCGCAGCCCCGTCGAGGAGGACCAGCTGGACTCGCGGAACGGCTGGAGCTCGGGCTCCTTGTCACGCTGGTAGTCGAGCGGATCGCTGCCGTTGGCCTCGACCGTGTCCCGGCCGGGCACGACAAGCACGCTGAACCCGTCGCTGCCGTACCGGACCTGACGGTCCGTGTTCGCCGGGCTGCGCTGCCAGCCCTTGGGCACGCCGATCTCGAAGCCCTCCGCGTCCTTTCGCAAAGCATAGCCGGGGGCGAGCGCGACGGCGGAGCGGCTGGTCTGCGGCTGCTGCGAACCGTCCGGTTCCGAGGCGTCGTCGGAAGGCGGCCGGCTGCCCGGCTCGCTGGGGGCCGCCGAACCTGACGGGGCGCCCTGGGTGCCGGTGTCCGCGTCCGGCTCGGACTTGGGCATGAACATCAGGGCGTAGGTGACGGCGGCGGCCATGGCGAGCAGGATGAGCACGAGCAGCAGACGCCCCAGCCGTCGGGGCGAATGCCCGTCGTCCCGTCGGGGCGGGGGCGTACGCAGCGCCTTGGGCCCCTTGGGCTCACGGGGCAGCCGGGGCTCGCGCCGCGGCTTCTCGTACCGCGGCTGGTCGTACCGCGGCTTCTCGTACTTCTGCTTCTGCTTCCCCTGGCGGTGCCGCCCGTGCGCGGGCCCGCCCGACCGGCCGCGGCGTCTGCGGACCAGCTCGCCCCTGCGGCGCACGATGGGCAGCCGGGTGTCGTCGGGCGACGGCAGCGGTACGACCTCGGTGCCCGCCTCCGGCTCGGGCGCCGAACGGACGAGGGAACGCAGCCAGCCGCGCAGCTCCTCGAAGTCGGGCCGCTCGGTGGGGTCCTGACGCAGCAGGGACTCGACGACCGGGCGCAGCGCGCCGCACTCCTCCGCGAAGGCGGGCGGCTCCCCGCACACCATCTGGACGAGTTCGGCCGCGTTCTCCTCGGGGTACGGGGCGTGGCCCTGGACGGCCCGGTAGAGGAGGGCGCCGAGTGCCCACAGGTCGGTGGACGGGCCGATGGGCGGCGCGAGCTGCCAGTTCTCGTGGACCGGGCCCGCCTGCTCGGGGGCCCAGCGCTCGGTGACCGCGCCGACGACGGCGATCCGTGCCTGGCGGGCGCGTTCGGCGGCGAGCGGCGTCGCGGGGCCGCGGTAGGCGGGCGTGCTGCGGCTGCTGCCCGCGACGACCTCTTCCCAGCTGCCCGACGGCTCGCCCACGGGCAGCGGCCGGCGCTCCTGGGGCGTGCCGTGGCCGGGTCCCTGGGAGCCGCCGCCGAGCCGGCGGGAGTCGGCGCGCAGCGCGTCCTCGCCGGAGCCGCCCGCGGGCACGGGGCGTCCGGAGCCGGGGCCGTCGTCCCAGGTGCCGGCCAGGTGCACCCGCCGGCCGGGCGGCTCGTCGCCGCCGCCGTCGTACTCCTCGTCGTCCTCGTCGTCGTACGGGTCCTCGGCCGTCGAGCTCCAGGCTCCGGGCAGGAGCGGTCGTTCGGCGGGCGGCCGCTGGACCGGGAGGGCGTCCTGTCCGTCCTCGTCGCCGGCCGCAATGTCCGCGCCGCCGTCCCGCTCCTCGTTGACGCGGCCCGCAGCGCGGGCGCCCGCGCGGTAGGCGGCGATGGCTCCGGCGCGCGCGGCACGCAGATGGGCCGCGCTCCCGGCGCCGGGCTCGGCGACGGGGACGGCGGGATGCGCGGGACGGGGTACGAGCTCCCGGCCGTCGGCCGCCGGCGCCTCACCGAACGGCGGACCGGCCGGCGCGTCGAGCGCCGCGGGCGCACGGGAGGCCGGGACCTCGGCGGCGGGCGACGCGGGCCGGTACGGCTCCGGGTCGCCGGGCGGCACGTACGGGCCGGTGGGACCGGACTCGACCGCCGGGGCGGCGTAGCCGTCCTCGTCGTCGAACTGCGGCGCCGGGACGTACCCGCAGAGTGCTTCCTCGGCCGCCCCTGCGGCCAGGCCGGTCAGCACGACGCGGCCGTCGTCGCAGATCAGCACCGTCCGCACGGTGATGTTGCGGTGGGTCCAGCCGTGCGCGTGGAGCACGCGCAGGGCCGTCAGCACGTCGGAGCCGATCTCGGCGGCCCGGTACGGATTGAGCGGCCGCTCCGCGAGGAGAGCCGCGAGCGGGCGGGCGGCGACCAGTTCGCTCACGATCCAGAGCGAACCCGCCTCGGCGAACACGTCGAAGACCTGGTCGAGCCGGGGGTGGTCCGGGACCTGCGCCGCGGCCTGGGCCGCCTCGATCGCGCGCCGCACCGCGGGGTCCGTGGACCTCCGTACCGTACGGCCGGTGGCGCGTCTGGCGGCGGAGGGCGGTCCGTCCGCGCGGAAGTCGTGCGGGTCCCGGCCGTCGTCGAGCACTTCGGCGTCCACGACCTCCGGCAACGGCACCTGGCGTACCAGGACTTCCTGGCCGCTGTATGTGTCGAACGCCCGGGTCTCGACCAGTTCGTACTCATCGGACGGGGGCAGCGGAAGGCGGTAGCGGTCGGCAAGTACCCGACCCGCGTAGTCGTCCACGACGCCTCCCCAGAGCGCGCTGTCCCCCGGTCACCGAGATCGCAGTAAAGCCGTCAATTATGGCCAGTTACCCTGCAACTGACCCGTCATTCCGGCTGCGTACGGTCCTCGGCCTCTCACGATACGTGGCAAGTCGCCGCGGCGCGGCCGGGTCACCTCAACCCGGCCGTCCCGCGGCTCCGTCAGTCGGTCGGCTTGAAGGTGGCGAACGCCGTCTCGCGGAGCGTCCGGCACTCCTTGCCGTTCCATTCGCTCGACTTGCAGCTGATCATGATCGAGTAGCCGTGCGTGGCGTCGACCTTGAAGCCCCGGTTCAGGACCCGGATGCGCTGGCCCTTCTGATTCCGCTCGAACTTCCAGTCGGCGACGGTCGGATAGCCGTTGTACTCCACCGTGTCTATGCCGAGGTGCTTGTAGCCGTCACTGAGGGCCCTGGTACCCGCGACGGCCGCCGACCAGGCGGCAGCGGCGTCGTCCTTGGGCGAGCTGTTGTAGTCGACCTGGACGCGCGGGAAGCCACCGTCGACGTTGTAGATGCCGCCCGAGTTGCTGCCCGCTATGTCGTTGCGCCTGAAGTCCGCGGGCATCGCCATGGCGAAGCGGAACCGCTTGTCGGTGACCGTCTCGTATCCGGCGGGCAGCGCGTCGGCCGGGTCCGGCTTGGCGGGCTTGTCGGTCTTCGGGTCCTCCGAAGGCTTGTCCGACGCCTTGTCCTTGCCCTGGCCCTTGCCCTGGTCCTCGTCCTTCTTTCCGCTCCCGTCCGTGCCCTCGCCCTTGCCGGAGGCGTCGGAGCCGCCCGTGGCGGCTCCTGCCGATGCGGACGTGTCGCCACCGGTCGGGCCGCCGCCCCGGGGGTCCTCGTCACCGCCGCCGAGACTGAACGCGAGGACGGTGCCGATCACGGCGAGCACGACGATGCCCGCGATGACGGCGAGCGTGCGGCGCGGCACCACGTCCGTGAGCGAGGCGCGGGCCTGGGTGGTGGGTGAACTCGCGGGACGCTGCGGGGGCACACCCGCGGCCGAAGCCGCCGCAGCGGGCGCCGCCTTGGCGTTCCGTACGGAGCGCAGTGCACCGCGCAGCCGCTCCCGGGCGCCGTCGCCGGACCCGCCCGGCCCCGCGGTCGCGGCGGCCGGGACCGAGGCGGACTTGGCGGCGGGCTTCGGAGCGGACTTCGACGGGGCCTTGGGCGTCCGCTTCGGAGGCGCACCGGCGCCGGCCGCGATGTCGGCGGTCGTGGGCAGGGCCATGACCTGCGTCGAGTCGGCCGGCGGGGGTACGGGCCGCTCGGGCTGCTCGGGTGCGTTGATCACGTCGTTGAGCAGGGCCCGCGCACCGGCGTCGTCGAGCCGCTCGTCGGGTTCCCTGGCCAGCAGGCCGTAGATGACCTCCTCCAGGGGCCCCGCGTTCTTGGGCGGGTCGAGCGGTTCGGTCATCACGGCGGTCAGCGTGGCGATCGCCGACCCCTTGTCGTAGGGCGGGCAGCCCTCGACGCTCGCGTACAGCAGTCCGCCGAGCGACCAGAGGTCGGCGGGCGGTCCCGGCTTGTGCCCGCGGGCCCGCTCCGGCGAGATGTACGAGGGAGCCCCGACGAGCATGCCCGTCGAGGTGACGGACGGGTCGCCCTCGACCTGCGCGATCCCGAAGTCGGTCAGCACGACGCGCCCGTCCTCGGAGATCAGCACGTTGGACGGCTTCACGTCACGGTGCAGAATGCCCTCGCGGTGCGCCTGGCGCAGTACGTCGAGGATGGCGAGACCCACCTCGGCCGCGCGCTTCGGCGTCAGCGTCCCGTCCTCGCGGATCGCCTCGGCGAGGGACTTGCCCTCGATGAGTTCCATGACGATCCACGGGCGGTCGTCCTCTTCGACGACGTCGTAGACCGTCACCGCACCGTTGTTGCGGATCCTGGCGATCGCCTTCGCCTCACGCAGGGTGCGCGTGATCAGCCGGCGCTTCTCGTCCTCGTCGATGGCCGAGGGGAACCGCAGTTCCTTGACCGCCACCGTGCGGCCCAACGTCTCGTCGACGGCGCGCCAGACCGTGCCCATACCGCCCCGGCCGAGCACCTCCCCGAGCCGGTACCGCCCCGCGAGAAGACGGTCTTCCTTGTCCCGTTGGGGCTCCCGTGCCTGCTCCGCCTCCGACATGCGTCCCCTCTGCGATCAACCCGCCCTGGCAGAGCGTTCATTGTCCCTCACCCCGGGACCGGTCCTGGTGCCGGGTCCGGGGTCGGCCATGTTGGGACGGGAGGAAGGAACCCCCCGCCATACCGTTTCTCAGGGCGCTGCCTGCCGCCCCGCTCGTACTGAGTCTGCCCGGCCTGGGAACGGCGACCCTGCCCAGCGAACCACACCTGACACCCGCGGCCTCCCATCTCCCCCGGCTGGTCGTCCGGGGCGGTGCCCCGGCGGCGGCGCTGCCGGCTGGTAACACCGCCTACCCCCCGTACGACTTCTACGCATCGGCCGGTTTCCGGCACCGGCCCGACGACGGTTCCGGGCCGGAAGCGTCACCAGGACGTTCGTCGCGACGGCCGTGCTCCAACTCGCCGCCGAGGGCAGACTACGGCGCCGGGCCGCCCGGGGCGCCTACGGTCTGGGCATCTCCCCGCAGAGGCTGTCCCGCGGGACCACGGTCAGGGGCCACGACGGCCGCGTTCCGGGCAGTTACGTCCGTACCGCCGCGACCCGCGACGGCGGACGCTCCCTCACCTTCCGCGGCAGCACGGACGCGTTGCCGACGAGACCCTGGGAACCGGTCTGCTCGAAGCGGAGTTCTGCCCGTCGCGCCCCTCACCGCCGACCGGGACGCCCCGAAGCCCGTCAGATCGGGACGATGTCGGGCGCGCCCAGCCGCGCCGCGTCGGCCGTCTGGTCGTCCGGCTGACGCTGCGACTCCCGCTCCGCCTCCACCCGCTTCTCGTAGTGCTCGACCTCCCGCTCGATCTGACCGCTGTCCCAGCCCAGCACCGGAGCCATCAGCTCCGCGCAGAGCCGTGCGCTGCGGGTGCCCCGGTCGAAGGTCTCGATGGAGATCCGGGTGCGCCGTGTCAGTACGTCGTCGAGGTGGCGGGCCCCTTCGTGCGAGGCCGCGTAGACGATCTCCGCGCGCAGGTAGTCGTCCGCGGCGGGCAGCGGTTCGCCCAGGGACGGATCGGCCGCGATCAGGTCGAGGAGTTCCTCCGTCAGTGAGCCGTAGCGGTTGAGGAGATGCTCCAGTCGGGCGACATGCAGCCCCGTCCGGGCGGCGATCCTGGCCCGCGCGTTCCACAGGGCCCGGTAACCCTCGGCGCCCAGCAGCGGAATGTCCTCGGTGACACAGTCCGCCACCCGCTGGTCGAGCCCGTGCACCGCCTCGTCCACCGCGTCCTTCGCCATCACCCGGTAGGTCGTGTACTTGCCGCCCGCGACGACGACGAGCCCGGGCAGGGGATGCGCCACCGTGTGCTCGCGCGACAGCTTGCTGGTGGCGTCGGACTCCCCGGCCAGCAGCGGCCGCAGCCCCGCATAGACACCCTGTACGTCGTCCCTGGTCAGGGGTGTGGCCAGGACCGAGTTCACATGCTCCAGCAGGTAGTCGATATCGGCGCTGGACGCCGCCGGGTGCGTCTTGTCCAGGTCCCAGTCGGTGTCCGTCGTGCCGACGATCCAGTGCCGGCCCCAGGGGATCACGAACAGCACTGACTTCTCGGTCCGCAGGATCAGCCCGGTCGAGGAGTGGATGCGGTCCTTCGGGACGACCAGATGGATGCCCTTGGACGCGCGGACGTGGAACTGCCCGCGCTCACCGATCAGCGCCTGGGTGTCGTCCGTCCACACCCCGGTCGCGTTCACCACCTGTTTGGCCCTGACCTCGTAGACGCCACCGGCCTCGACGTCCTCCACCCGGGCCCCGACGACCCGTTCACCCTCGCGGAGGAATCCGATGACCCGTGCCCGGTTCGCCACGTGCGTGCCGTATATCGCCGCGGTGCGCACCAGCGTGGCCACGTAGCGGGCGTCGTCCATCTGGGCGTCGTAGTACTGCAGGGCCCCGACGAGGGCGTCGCCCTTCAGCGCGGGGGCGACCCGCAGGGCCTGGCGGCGGGAGAGGTGACGGTGGGCGGGCAGTCCGCGGCCGTGCCCGGACGACACGGACATCGCGTCGTAGAGGGCGACGCCCGAGCCCGCGTAGAGCCGCTCCCAGCCCTTGTGCTGCAAGGGGTAGAGGAACGGCACCGGCTTCACGAGATGCGGTGCCAGCCGCTCCAGGAGCAGTCCGCGCTCCTTCAGCGCCTCCCGCACGAGTGCGAAGTCGAGCATCTCCAGATAGCGCAGCCCGCCGTGGATCAGCTTGCTCGACCTGCTCGACGTGCCGGACGCCCAGTCGCGCGCTTCGACCAGACCGGTCGAGAGCCCTCTGGTGGCCGCGTCCAGTGCGGTCCCGGCGCCGACCACGCCCGCCCCCACGACCAGCACGTCCAACTCGCGCTCGGCCATCGCGGTGAGCGCGTCGGCGCGCTCGGCGGGTCCCAGTGTCGCTGTCCTCACTGCTGCCTCCCGGTAGATCGGGGTGTCCGGCACGGTGCTGCGGGCCGGCGCGGGTGGCCGGCCGACTGTGCCCACGACTCGATTCTGTCCGCGGACCGCGACTTCAGCCACCGCCTGTGGACAACACCCCGGCGACTGGAGTCACACAATGCGACAGATAGGTCATATTTACGCTTAGTCTGACATTGCGCTGTCCCCAGCAGTTGCGCTTTCCGGCCTCATGGTCTTAGGGCGCGTCTGGCGCGGCGAGGTGCCGTGCCAGACGCGCTGACCCGGCCATGACCCGCCGGACAGGCCCTAGGGAAGGACGACCCTCCACATGCCCGCAGACCTCGCTGTCATCGGACTCGGTCATCTCGGCCTGCCCCTCGCCCAAGCCGCCACGGCAGCGGGTATCCAGACCGTCGGCTACGACACCGACCCCCGGCCCTTCGCCGAGCTCTCCGCGGGCCGCAGCCCCGTCGAGGGTTCGCTCACGGCCTCGGACATCCGCCGGATGATCTCCGGGGGATTCCGGCCCACCACCAATCCGGCTGAGCTGGGCCGGGTCCGTACCGCCGTAATCTGCGCCCCCACCCCCCTCGGCGCCGACCGCACCCTCGACCTCGATGCCCTCGGCGACGCGGCCCGCGCCCTCGCCGCCCGGCTGCGCCCGCACACCACCGTGCTGCTCGAATCGGCCGTGCCCCCCGGCACCACCGAGAACCTCCTGCGGCCCCTGCTGGAAGAGGGCTCCGGGCTGCGCGCCGGACGCGACTTCCACCTCGCCTACTCCCCCAGCCGCCTCGACCCGGGCAACCGCACGTACGTCTACGCCAACACCCCCAAGGTGATCGGCGGCCTCACCCCGGCCTGCACCGAGTCGGCCGCGGCGTTCTACGGCAGGCTCACCGACAAGGTCGTCCGGGCCCGCGGACCGCGCGAGGCGGAGATGGCCAAGGTCCTGGAGACGAACTTCCGGCACGTCAACATCGCCCTGGTCAACGAGATGGCAGTGCTCTGCCACGACCTGGGTGTCGACTTCTGGGACGTCATCCGGTGCGCCGAGACCAAGCCCTTCGGCTTCCAGCCCTTCCGCCCGGGCCCCGGTGTCGGCGGCCACGGCACCCCTGTGGACCCCGGCCACCTCCCGTACAACAGCCGCACCCCAGGGCACCCCCTGCGCATGGTCTCGCTCGCGCAGGAGATCAACGACCGGATGCCGCAGTACGTGATCCAGCGCTGCGCCACCCTCCTCAACGAACACGGCAAGTCCGTCCGGAACGCTCGCGTGCTGCTCCTCGGGGTCACCTACAAGCCGGACCTCGCCGACCAGGAGGCGTCCCCCGCCCGCGAGATCGCGGGCCGGCTGATGGACATGGGCGCACAGATCGGCTACCACGACCCGCACGTCCTGGACTGGCGCGTACGCGAACTGCCGGTCCCGCGCGCGGACTCGCTGTACGAGGCCGCGGCGGGCGCCGACCTGACCGTGCTCCTCCAGCACCACCGCACGTACGACCTCCAAGGCCTCGCGGTGAAGGCCCAGCTCCTCCTGGACACCCGGGGAGCGACCCCGGCGGGGGCCGCGCACCGGCTCTGACACCGGCCGCCCGCCCAATCCCCGCAAGGGATTCCGGTGGGCGATGTCCGAGGGGACTGCTAGCCTGCGGCGTCACTTCTCGCACAGCCGTACGCATCCGTCCCAGGGGGAAACACCACCATGAGCCAGCCCGTGCCGCCGAACCAGCCCCAGCAGCCCTACGGCGGCCAGCCGTCCGACGGCAACCCGTACGCCCAGCAGTCGGCTCAGCCTGGTGCGCCGACCGGCAACCCGTACGGTGCCGGGCAGGATCAGCCCGGTGCGCAGACGGGCAACCCCTTCGCCGGCCAGCAGCCCGGTCAGTTCGGCGGCGGCGCCCCGTTCGCCCCGGCGCCCCCGGCCCGTAACAACCTCGGCCTCGGCATCCTGACGGCGCTCGGCACCGCCATCGTCGCGGCCATCCTGTACGGCGTCATCGCCGGCTCCATCGAGCGCGAGGTCGGCTACGCGGCAGTCGGCGTCGGCTTCCTGGTCGGCTTCGCGGCGTCGAAGGTCGGCGGCGGCAACCCGGCCGTCGTCGGCGCGGCTGCCGTCTTCTCCCTCGGCGCCGTCTACCTCGGCCAGCTCGTCTGCCTGGCCATGATCGCGTCGGATCGCTTCGGCGTGCCGTTCGCCGACATCTTCCTCGACCACTTCGGCGATCTCACGAAGATCTGGAAGGAAGAGTCCGACTTCATGACGTACCTCTTCCTCGCCCTCGGTCCGATCGCCGCGATCGGTGGCGCCCGCAAGGCCGACTAGTCGCCCCGCGGTACGCATGACGGGAGGGCCCGGACCAAAGGCG
>NZ_JBHXQO010000057.1:0-38951 GCF_042717135.1 Streptomyces sp. NPDC058620 | reverse complement strand
CCTGGCGGACACCGCCGCTACTCCCGCTACCAGCTGCGCATCGCCGCCCGCGCCCGGGAACTCGTCGACCAGGGCACCCCCACCGAGGCCGCCTGCCGCATCATCATCCTCGAAGACCAGCTCGAAGAAGCCCAGCGCATCAACGCCGAACACCGCCACACCGCCGAACCGGCGAACCCCACGACCGCGGGCTGAGACGGCTGAGACCTGCAACTACCCCAGGAGCTTCGGCTGCCCCACGCACGCGGCCTGGGATGCAAGTGTTCCGGGCCACTTCGTCTTCCACGGTCCGCTATCCGCCGGGGCCGTCCGCCGACGCGTGCGGTCATTGAGCCCTTTCCAACCTCAGCTCGTTACGTGGTGACGGACAAGGACGGCCTTCACAATGTTGGTGATCCGGTTCGTGCTGCAGCGGAGGTTTTTGGAGCAGCCGCCAGTCCTTCAGGGTGGCCATGGCCTGTTCGCCGAGACAGCGAATCTTCGCGTAGCTGCTGTTGTGCTGGCGCTTCCACCGCTTGAGGCGGCGGCCCCGTAACGGGACTCGAACGGCTCCGCCGGCTCCTTGATGCGCCTATCCGCCCAACACTTGAGTCCCGCATCGGCGAGGGTCTCGATGATTCCGTGCTGCCGGGCGCCGGTCAGATCGCGGCTGCGGGGGACGCTTCGGCAGTACGCCGTGATGGCGCCGATCTTGGCATTCTTGTCGCTGAGCGAGTACCGCTTGTCTGCCGCCTGCCAGTGGTACTGGACGATGATGCGGTGTTGGCGATCTAAGGATCCCCGGCCGGTGTCCGCGCCCCGGACCGCGGGCCGCACTCGTTGAGTGCTTCCACTCTCGGAGTGGCCGTGGCGGGGCATGCCTACCTGGAGCGTGGAAGTCGCAGGTCGAGAGCGAGAAGGGCGATGCCGATCGCGCCCGCGTTGTTTCCCAGCGCGGCGGGGACAAGGCACGGGATGCCCGGTCGGAGTCGTGAAGCGGTCAGGGCTTCCCGCATGGCCGTGCGGGCGGGTGCGAGCAGTATTTCTCCGGCGTCGGCGGCCCCGCCGCCCACGATGACGACGGCCGGGTCCAGGAGGTCGACGAGGGCGGCGGCGCCGCGCCCCAGCGCCTTACCGACGGTGTGCAGGATCTTCATGGCGTTGCGGTCGCCTTCGCGGGCGGCCTGGGTCACCGATTCACCATCGGGGAAGCCGGCGGCCCGGCCGTGGTGGCTCACGGCTCCTCCGCCGGCGCTCACCTCGGCGCAGCCGCGGCGGCCGCAGTAGCAGGCGGGGCCGTCCGGGTCGACGAACAGATGGCCCACTTCGCAGGCGAAGCCCTGGGACCCTCTCAGGAGCCGCCCACCGGCGATGACACCGCACCCCCAGCCGGTCCCCGCCGTGATCACGAGGATGTCGTCATGTTCGCGGTCGTCACCGATGCGGTACTCGGCCCAGGCCGCGGCGCGTGCGTCGTTGTCGGTGCACACCGGTAGTCCTCCCGCCTCCTCCATCAGGCGGCGGACGGGCATGTCGTCGCAGGGGAAGCCGGGGGCGTGCCTCAGGACGCCGGTGGCGGACTCGACCAGGCCGGGCAGTGCCACGCCGATGGCCGACGTGCTGGGTGTACGCAGGCGGTCGGTGAGGCTGGTCAGGAGTTCCAGGAGATCGCGGGGCCCGGTGTGCGGTGTGGGTTTGCGGAGGCGTGCCGCGACGGTCCCGTCCGACCGGATGCAGACGGCAAGGGTCTTGGTGCCGCCGACATCGATGCCGATGGCTTCTTCGACCATGGAATCTCCTGGGGGAAAGAAAGGTGAGGGAGGGGCTGTTCGTCCCGCACGCGGAGGTGTGGAGGAGGTGGCGCCCGCGCTCCACGCCCACCGCGAGACACCCGGTCAAGCGGCAGCGGTGGTCTCCCCGCCCCGCCGCGCGGGAATGGTGGCCGTGTCCGCCTGGGTGCTGTGGGGGCTCGGCGACCAGGTGAGGGCCCGCCGGATCTCGTCGTCGGTGACGTCGTCGGTGATGGCGGTGACGCCGATGTCGACGGGCAGGACGAAGCGCAGGTGACCGTCCCGGATGAGACGGATCTTGTCGAGGGCGGCGAGGACCGCCTCGGTACCGGTGGGTGCCGGAAGTTCTTCCCGGCGGCACGGCAGGCCGGCCTGCCGGAGGACGCTCAAGAGACGCGTGTGAGCGGTGCCGGTCATCCAGCCGCGCGCGAGGGAGATCCTCGCGGCACAGGCCATGCCGAACGCGACGGCCTCGCCGTGGAGGACGGGACCGTACCCGGTGACCGTCTCGACGGCGTGACCGATGGTGTGCCCGAAGTTCAGAGGGCGTCGCAGGTCCTCCTCGTACGGGTCGCGGTCGATGAGAGCGCACTTGACCGTGGCGGAAGCGTGGACGAGTCGGTGCAGCGTCGCCGGGTCCAGCGCGAGGATCTTGGGGAGGTCTCGTTCTATCAAGTCGAAGAGGGCAGGGGAGGCGATGACACCCTTCTTGACGGCTTCGGCCAGTCCGGCCCGCACGTGCCGAGCGGGGAGGGTGGACAGCCACGGGGTGGCGGCGACGACCGCGGTCGGCTGATGGAAGGCTCCGATCAAATTCTTGGCCTGCGGGTGGTCGACCGCCACTTTTCCGCCCAGGGCGGCGTCGACGGCCGCCAGGAGGGTGGTCGGCAGGTTCACGTACGGCATGCCGCGCATGTAGACGCTGGCGACCCAGCCGGCGGTGTCGATGACCACTCCGCCGCCGAAGGCGACGAGCAGGTCGCGTCGGCGTATCCGGCTGTCCGCCAGCCAGTCGAGCAGGCGTTCGGCCGTGCGCATGGTCTTACTCTCCTCGCCGGGAGCGATGGAGGTCATTGTGGCCTCCACCCCTTGCCGGTGGAGTTCGTGCCGCAGTTCCCGGCCGTGTAACGCTGCGACGGTGCCGTCCGTGACCAGGGCGATTCTCTGGTCCGATATCACGGTGCGGAGGTGCTTCACCGCTTCCTCCACGCTGTCCGCCTGCACCACCGGGTACTCGGCCCGGTGCACGGCACGGGCGCGGACGGTGTCGTGGGGTGCCGGAAGCGCGATGGCGTCGTGGATCACGTGGGTGCCGGGGGGCAGGCTCATGATTCCCTCTCGTGGCGGCGTCGGGGACGAACAGGCGGGGATGCGCGGGTCAGCGCACCGTGCGTTGCAGTGCCTCCAGGGCTTCGCCGAAACGGTCGGCGATCAGGTGGGCGTCCTGGGGGGTGAGGATCAGCGGGGGTCGCAGTTCGATGACGTTGCCCTGGCCGTGCTCCGAGACGCGGGTGATGACGCGGCGTTCGGACAGGGCCCGGTGCAGGGCGTGTGCGAGCTGCGAGGAGCGTGTTCCGTCCGGTTCGGCCACCTCGATGCCCAGCATGAGACCGACTCCCCGTACGTCGAAGACGCAAGGGTGCTCGTCCTTGAGCTTCAGGAGCCGGTCGAGGAGCAGGGCGCCGACGGCTCGTACCTGGGCGAGGAACTCCGGCCGGCTCACGATCTCCAGGGTGACCGCCGCGGCCGCCGCGGCCAGTGTGTGACCGCCGTACGTGAAGCCGTGCAGCGAGCGCTCCATGCCGACGAAGCGTTCCTCGGTGACGATGGCGGCCAGCGGCAGGCCCGAGCCGGTCAGTCCCTTGGACACCGTCATGATGTCCGGTTGGACGCCGAAGTGGTCGGCGGCGAACAGCTGGCCGGTCCGTCCGAACGCCGTCTGGATCTCGTCGAAGATCAGGACGATCCCGCGCTCGGTGCAGAACTCCCGCAGCCGTTGCAGATATCCGGGCGGGGGGACGACGTTCCCGCCGACGCCGCTGATCGGTTCGATGATCACACACGCGGTGCTGCCCGAGCCCGCGTAGGTCAGGAAGTCGTCGATGCGGTCCACGCACCACATGCCGCAGCTGTCGGGGCTCTGACGGTAGAAGCAGCGTCGGCAGTAGGGATCGGGGACGTGCAGGGCGCCGGGATGGTGCTGGGGGAAGGGTGCGCGCATCCGCGCGAGTCCGTTGTACGCCGTCGCCGCGAGGGACTGTCCGACCTGGCCACGGAACGGCACCACCACGTCCCGGTGGCCCGTGTGTAACTGGGCGATCTTGATAGCGCCCTCGTTCGCCGTCGACCCGCTGCAGCTTCGGAGATTGACCCGGGTCAGGTTGGGCGGTGCGAGCTCCGCCAAGAGCTGCATCACCCGGTTGGTGGGAGCCGTCTGGAACGCGGAACTCGCGAAGATGAGGTGCTCGGACTGCTCCTTGACGGCCGCGACCACGGCCGGGTGATTGTGTCCCAGGAGGAGGTTGAACGTACCGGCCACGCAGTCCAGATACTCCCGCTCCTGGTCGTCCCACACCCGGATCCCCTCACCCCTGACCAGCAGGTCCGGGCCCAGTTCGTGGTAGGCGACATCTTGGGGATCGGCGGGTATGGGCATAGGCATGGGAACCTCGTTTCGGCGGCTGGGATCAGGAAACGGGCGGCGGGAGCAGGGTCGTGTCAGGGTGCGGTGGCGACGGTCGGGGAGAAACCGGGAAGGGGATGGCCGTCGGCGTCGTGGTGGCCGTGCCGGTCCAGGTAGCAGACACAGCCGATCAGTCCGTCATCGTCGTCCGGTGCCGCCGCGTGGACCATGGCCGGGACTTCTCCGGCTGCCACTGCGAGGCCCACGGCTTCGGCCATCTCCTCGCCGAGGAGACGCAGGTACGCGGGGCCAGCCGCACGGGCGAACCCTCCCATGACGACGAACCGCCGCACTCCCAGGGCCGCGTTCACGGCAGCCAGTACGCGCGCGAGATGTCTCACCCCGGGGGTCACGGCCCGGACAGCGAAGGTGTCGCCGCCTCGAAAGCCCGACGCGACGTGGTGGGCCGTCAGCCGGGCCGCCTCGCCGTCACAGGCCGCGTGCAGTGCGGAGCGTGCGAAGGAGCGGGGAAGGGTAGCGGCCAGTGTCCGGGCGGCGTTCAGCGTTCCGCGGCCTGAGGCGATGGCCCCCAGGTGCCCTTGTCCTCCGCAGTCGCAGGGCGGGGCGTTCGGTGAGAAGTCCACCCGTAGGTGCCCTATCTCACCGCCCCGTCCATCGTGCGGAAGCAGCACCTCACCGCCTCGGAAGACCTTGTTCCCCACCCCGGAGCTCACCGTGACCATGCAGAAGAAGTCTTCGTCCGCAGGCGCTGGAGCGACATAGCGCCAGCCTGCCGCGGCGACGTCGTTCAGCACCCGCGTGGGAACTTCGACTTCGCTGCTGAGGATCTCCGCCAGGGGCAGCGCAGGACCGCGCCGTCCCCAGACCGTCGGTGCGTCGCTGATCACCCCGGCTCCGTCGACCGGACCGGCGAACGCGACCGCCACGGCCGACGGAGGACGTGGCGCGGCCCGGAGTCGTTCTCGAAGGACGCGCACGAGCTGGTCCACGACGCGTGCCTGCAGCTCCGCGACCGGTGCGGCAGGGAACCGGGCGATGCCCTCCACCGCTTGGCGTCGTACGCCGAGTACCGCGGCGGAACCCGCCTCGGCCCAGCCGGTGCGCAACGTCGTACCCCCTACATCCGCGACCAGGTACAGGCGGGACATGGGCGGCTCCGTGTTGCTCAATGGCTCGCCTGGAAGACGAACAGACGGACGTCCCGCGACGAATCGTTACGCAGACCGTGCTCACCGAAGGGAGGATTGACGACGATGTCGCCCGCCGACACGGGGAACTCCTCGCCTTCCAGCAGCATCGTGGCCGAGCCCTCCAGGACGACGTACCACTCCTCATCGTCCCCGTGACGGTGACGGCCGATCTCCGAGCCGGGTGGGACGACCGCCAGATCGATGAAGTCCACCTGAAGTCCGTCCGGCCTGCGTTCGAAGGGCCGGAAGACCTCAACGTGGCCGCTGCCCCCGTGGCACTGTTCGACTCGGCGTGACTGTCCTCGGAACACATTGCGTACGCGACGCTCGTCCAAACCGCCTCCTCCGCAGACTGTGTCCGATGGTAAGGAGCCGTACACACAGAGCGACAGACCATTTTGCGCACGTGGAGGATCGCTGGGCGCACCCTTGCTGAGCTGCGGATCCTGCGCTCCGCACTTTCTGCTCTGGCTGGTTCGGCGGTCTTGCGCGACGGCACGGGCGCGAGGGAGCCGACTCCCCGGCGGGCCCTCCGCCGGAGGCGCGCGAGAGGGGGACGCCAGAGTTTGACTCAACTGGCTCCTGATGACGCGAGGCTGGCATCAGAACGGGCTCGCTGCCGGAAATTCACAGGGGGATCTTCATAGCCTTTGAGCATGCACAACCGGAGACAGGCGAACACCCTCCGTGTCCGCTTCCCCAGACCTCCTCTCTCCGTCAGCGGTGAGTTCCGAGGAGTGGACGAGATGCGGAACAGATGCACGAGACGGACCACCATGTCGACTGGACCTCGGAGGTCCTGGGCCGTCCCTGGGGAGACGGGCACAGGCTGCCTGCGCGGAGGAGGAGCCTGCCTCGGCGGGCACCCGTGGTGCTGGAATGCCGTCCAATCCGGTCCGGGTGGATGCAGGGAGAATGGCCCGCGAGCGGATCGGTGTCGAGCCCCCGGTCTGGCTACGATTCGAGGAACTCAAGCGCCTGTGGGACGAATTCCTCGTGGTACTGGAAGATGCCGCCGTGTCCGGCGTCGGGGTAGAGAGGTACGAGTTCGCCCTGGGGCAGCCGTGCGGCCAGGTCGAGTGTGTTCTCACTGGGCACCATCCGGTCGCTCTCGCCGTTTGCCACGAGGGTCGGATGGTGAATGTGCGACAGGTCGGCCGACGCCTGGAGGCCCCATCGGTGGATGGCTTTCAGTTGGGCGCGGAAGGACGAAAGCGAGATGGTTCTGTCGCGGTTGTCCGTGCGCTCCTTCAACCGTTCCAGGAAGGCATGTCCTGCCCGTCGGCCACCCTTGGTGTCGGTGAAGAAGAGGAACTGCTTCGGATCCTGGCGGGTCAAGGCTCCCTTCAGCGTGGCGCGGATGGCGAGTGCCGTGACCTTGTCGATGCCTGGGCCTCCGGCGGGGCCCGTGCCCGCGAGGATGATCTTGCGCACGAGGTGCGGTTCCTCTGCCGCGATGACCTGGGCGATGAATCCGCCCATCGACAGGCCGAGCAGGTCGACCTGGTCGAACCCGAGGGCCCGGATGAACAGCACAGCGTCGTGGGCCATCGCCTCGATGGTGTCGGACGTGGTACCGCCTGACGCGCCGACTCCACGGTTGTCGAAGGTGATCACTCGGCGACGGGCGGCGAGTCCGTCGATGACGCGTGGATCCCAGTTGTCCAGGACCGCGGCCAGGTGGTTGAGGAGGATCAGCGGTACGCCGTCCTCCGGTCCGAGCTGCCGGTAGACGAAATCGACGCCGCGCACGGACACAGAACGGGTCGGCGCGCTCTGGTGCGACGACGGGGTGGGGATGGAGGAATTCCGCGGTGCAGTCATGACCGGGTCCTATAGCGGTAGAGGGGGCGATCTTCTCGTTGGCTGAGGGGGCTTCACACGGTTATCTGGTGAAGGTTTGCCCTCACGTCATCGTGACGACGACCTTGCCGGCCTTCGCACGGCCCTTCTCGACGTACTCCATGGCTTCCCGGGTCTGATCGAATGGGAAGACTCGGTCGACGACGGGACGGATCTTCCCGGCGTCGATGAGCGGCGCGAGTTCGCGCAGCTGGTCGCCGCTGGCCTGCATGAACAGGAACGAGTACGTCACGTTGCGGCGCTTGGCGCGGCGCCGGGTCCTGAAACTCAGCGCGCTCATCGCCAGTCGGAGGATCGCGTTCGCGCCCAGCTCGCGGGCGAAGGCCGCGTCGGGAGGTCCTGCGACGCTGATGGCCTTCCCGCCAGGCTTGAGTACCTGCAGGGACTTCTTGAGCGTCTCGCCGCCGAGACTGTCCAAGACGACGTCGTAGCTGTCGAGGACCGTCGCGAAATCCTGCTTCCTGTAGTCGACGACGACGTCCGCGCCGAGCTCCTTCACCAGGTCGACCTTGGCCGGGCTCGCGGTGGTGGCCACCTGCGCGCCCAACTGCTTCGCCAGCTGGATGGCGATGGTGCCCACGCCGCCGGCACCCGCGTGGATCAGGACCTTCTGGCCCGGCTGCACCTGCGCCCGCTCGACCAGCGCCTGCCACGCGGTCAGGGCGACCAGCGGGAGGGACGCGGCCTCCACCATGGTGAGCGTGGCCGGTTTGATCGCCACGTCGTCCTGGTGGACCGCGATGAGTTCGGCGAACGTGCCGATGCGGTCCTTGTCGGGCCGCGAGTAGACCTCATCGCCTGCCGCGAACCGCGTGACGGCCGCTCCCACCTGGACCACCACCCCGGCGAGGTCGTTGCCCAGGACGAGCGGGAGACGGTACGGCAGGAAGGCCTTGAGGGCTCCGTCGCGGAGCTTGAGGTCCAGCGGGTTGACGCTTGCCGCGTGAATCCGCACCAGTACGTCGTCAGCGCCCACCTGCGGGTCGGGCATCTCACCGGCCCGCACCCCGGCCTTGTCACCGTACCGCTCGATCATGAAGGTCTTCATCGTCGTCTCCGTTCCCCGTCCACGTGGGGCGGGATCTCTGTCCGTCCGGGACTTCTCCCCGTACGAGACACTTTGTGGTACTTACTTCTTTTCCCTGGGCCCCTCGCCGATGCGGGAGACGTCAGTCCACCGGTGCGGCCGGGGCGATGATGCGGCTGGAGTCGCCTCCCTGGATGCCGCCCAGAGACCCGGCGATCGCCTCGTGGGGAACTCCGAGGGGCACCGCGCTGACTTCCGACAGCCTGGCGAACTGCTGCGGCGTCAGGTGGACGTCGAGAGCACCCAGGTAGTCGTCGAGCTGGGTGAGGTTGCGCGGCCCGATGATCGGGACGAGCGCGGTCGCGGACCGGGCGGCACGCTCCCGTACCCAGGCCACCGACACCTGGGCAGGCGTTACGCCGGTCTCCTCGGCGATGGCCAGGACTGAGTCGACGACGGCGGTCTTCTGGTCGGTGCTCTCCGTGTGGATGACCGCCCCCAGGTCGCTGAGGCGCCCCTTGGCGCTGCGGCGGTACTTACCGGTGAGCAGTCCGCCGCCGAGCGGTGACCACAGGGCAGCACCGAGTCCGAGGCTCTCGGCCATGGGCAGGAGTTCGCGGTCGGCGGTGCGCTCGACGAGGCTGTACTCGATCTGGATGCCCACGACGGGCGCCCAGTCCTTGAGGTCCGCGAGCGTCATGGCGCGCGAGACTCGCCAGGCGGGGAAGTTGGACAGGGCGGCGTGGTGGATCTTGCCGGACCTCACCAGGTCGTCGAGCCCGCGCAGGATCTCTTCCATGGGGGTGAGTTGGTCGGGGAAGTGCACCCAGAGCAGGTCGATGTAGTCGGTGCCCAGTCGCCGCAGGCTGGCCTCCACCGAGGCGACCATGTTCTTACGGCTGTTGCCCGTCCTGGAGACGCTCGGCTGTTGCGCGGCTCCGAGGGCGAACTTGGTGGCCAGGACGAAGTGGTCCCGGTCGGCGGAGATGAACTTCCCCGTCAGCTCTTCCGATTCGCCGAACTGGTAGGTGTCCGCGGTGTCGAGGAAGGTACCGCCCGCTTCGGCGAATCGGTCGAAGATGCGGCGTGCCTCGTCCGGCTCGGCGCCGGCGCCCCAGCCGGTGCCGAAGTTCGCGGTGCCGAGCGCGTACTCGGACACGCGCAGTCCGGTCCGGTGTCCGAAGGTCGTGTAACGCATCAGGTTTCCTCACTCCAGGAAGTCGGTGAGATGGGGGTGCGGTGGTGCGCTTGCATCAGGCCGGGCTCGGTGAAGCGGCCAGGTTCTGCCGGACGTGCCGGGTGGCCTCGTCGGCGAGGATCTCGGGCAGACCTGTCTCGATTCCTCGCAGAGCCTGTGCCGCGACATGGGCAGGGGCTGTCTTCTGATCGGCGGGAACACCCGCGGCCATGTCGGTGTCCATGTATCCGACGTACAGCCCCGAGACGGTGATGCCGCGCGGCGCCAGCTCCTCCCGGGCCGCGTCGGTCAGCGCCCAGGCCGCGGCCTTTGCCGCGGCGTAGGACCCGAGGCCGGCCGGATGCAGCCAGGACAGGACGGACAGGACGTTGAGTACGGCCCCGCCGCCGTTGCCCTCGATGACGGGGGCGAAAGCTCGCGTCACGGCGAGCGGACCGAAGAAGTTCGTCTCCATCTCCAGGCGCACCGCGTCCAGACCGCCCGCGATCAGCGGCGTGCCGGTCGAGATGCCCGCGTTGTTCACCAACAGCGTCGCGTCGGACGCGGTGCGTGCCGCGGCCCGGATCGACTTCTCGTCCGTCACGTCCAACCCCAGTGGGGTGACACCCGGCAGGTCCACCGTCCCGGGTCGGCGGCCCGTCGCGTACACCTTCGCTCCGCGCTCCACGAGCTGAGCGGCCAGATGCCGCCCCAGCCCCCGGTTAGCACCCGTGACAACCGCGACCGCGTCCTTCAGTTCCATGACTACTCCCAGCGTTGCGAGCATGAGGCCGCCCGCAGATTTAGATTATGAAGACAATCTAAATCTTAGTCTAAGATAGATGCCAACCGACATCCAACCGGGAGGTGGCTGATGGGCCGCGTATCGCAAGCGCAAGCGGAGGAAAACCGCCGGCGGGTCGTGGAAACCGCCTCCCGACTGTTCCGGGAACAGGGCACCCGCGTCAGCGTTGCCGACCTGATGAAGGCGGCCGGCCTGACCCACGGCGGCTTCTACAAGCAGTTCGTCTCCAAAGAGGCGCTCGTCGACGAAGCCACCGCCCACGCGTTCGACGAACTCACCCAGCACCACAAGGACGGACTCGAGCAGTACGCCGGACAGCGCGAAGCCGCCCAGCAAGCACTGATCGACGCCTACCTCTCGATCGAGCACCGCGACAGCGTGGCGGACGGGTGCCCGGTCGCCGCGCTCGCCACCGACATGGCGCGCGAACCAGGAGACCGCGAGGCCCGTCGCGTCTACACCCAGGGAGTGGGAGACTTCGCCGAGGTGCTCGCCACCGAGGACCAGGACGGCATCACCCGGCTATGCACCATGCTCGGCGCACTCGTCCTAGCCCGAGCCACCAATGGCTCCGCGCTCTCCGAGGACATCCTCACCACCGCGCACGCAGCATTGACGGCAACCAGCTGACCGGTGGCTTCGTCGATTACTCGACCCCGAAGTTCCAGCCCCGCGGGTGGTCGGCGTCGATGAGTACGTGACCCGCAAAGGGCGTCACTACGGGACTGTCCTGGTCGACGTCGAAAGTCGGCGTTCAGTGGACCTGGTGCCCGCCCGGGAGGCGTCCAGCCTGGCCGCTTGGCTCGTGAAACGGCCAGGGGTGGAGGCCGCTCTCGCCCTCCCCGGCATCACCCGGATCAGGTGCCCCCAGCTTCAAACCGACTGCTGCGACAGCGGGTTGGTGCAGGTTTTGCACCTCCACCCGAACCAACAGTGCCTCACGGCGCAAACGGAATGTGTGCCAGAACCCCGCCCTCGTGAACAGAGCCAAGGGGAGTGTGATCAGCCTGCGGATCCCCTCCGCGGACTCGGATCCCGTCATGGCCGCAAGGGCCGAGTCCTGTCCGGTGCCGGGCACCGTGCGACTCCGCACTGGGCCGCGCACGCACCTCCCTACCGCACAACAACCGCTATCGGTCGCGGTGGTGGCTCCCGCCGCGGGGGACGCCAACTCCGTCACGGCGACTCGCTGCACCGTGCAGACACCTACTCACCGCCGTGTGCATGCGAGATAGGTTGTGCCGATGCAGGGAACGGGACGGTGGGGCGGGCGGACCAGGAGAGGGCTGCTCTGCGCTTCGGCATGCCTGCTTCTGGGCGCTGTGAGCCATGTCTCGGCCGGTGGACGGCTGCCGGGCGCAGGCCCTCTGGCGCTCCTCTTCGCCGGGCTCACGGTCATGGGCGTCGTGCTCTTCGGTGGCCGACGGCGCCGCTTCGATGTCACGGCGCTGACCCTGGGCGGGACGCAGTTCGCCCTCCACCTTGCGCTCCATCACCTCTCGATGCCCGGCGGCCACGCAATGACCTTCGGGCACGCGGCACATCACGCGGCCGGCCAGCACGCGGGCATGCCTCAGGCGGACACGGCCGGGGCCGGCGTCGGGCATTTCATGTCCCCCGCCATGACATTGGCCCACGCGGTCGCCACGTTCGGGGCCGCGGTGTGCGTCATCTACGGAGAGCGTGTCCTGCGAGGGCTGGCCGCCCTGCTCGCGCCGGCCCTCTGCTTCCGCGATCCCCTTGTCCTCCCTGTCACCCCACGCCACCGGCCCGTACCCCAGTCGTCGGCGCAGCCCCGGTTCGGGGTGCTGCTCGCTCGTTCCCGGGCCCGGCGGGGCCCTCCGTCTGCGGCCCCGGCCTGACGGTCCCCTTTCTGTGTTCTCCCGCGCCGGCTGATCACCGGCGCACATGAGGCATGCGTACGGGCGGAGTTGAGCCGGGGTAATCGCGTCACACCGCCACCCCTGCGGAAACGCCACCACCGACTTCGCGGCGTCCCCCGGCTTACCGGGCGGACCCATCTCACCGAGGACTACGCATGCCTTCGAGAACAGAAGAACCATCACAAGACGACCACGGTCGTATCACCGCTCCGCCCGCCGGTGTGGCGGGCGCGGTCACCGCACCGGAGCCCGCCTCGCCCCCTGTGCCCGATCCCGGCAACGGCCGCTCCTGGCAGGGCGTACGGGCCCTCCTCGTCCGGCTCCACTTCTATGCCGGCGTGTTCATCGCCCCCTTCCTGATGGTGGCCGCCCTGACAGGGCTCGCCTATACCTTCACACCACAGCTGGACCAGTTGGTCTACGGCGACCAGCTGCGCGTCGAGACGGTGGGCCAGGCCCCGCGTCCGCTGGCGGAGCAGATAGCCGCCGCCCGGGCCGCCCACCCGGAGGGCAGCCTGGCCTCGGTCATCACCCCGCCCGGACCGGAGGACACCACGCGAGTGGTGCTGTCTCTGCCGGAACTCGGTGACAAACAGCGGACCGTGTTCGTCGACCCGTACACCGCCGAAGTGCGGGGCGAGCTGACCACGTGGTTCGGCTCGACGCCGCTCACCACCTGGCTCGACGACCTCCACCGCAATCTGCACCTGGGCGAGACCGGCCGCCTCTACTCGGAGGTCGCCGCGAGCTGGCTCTGGGTGATCGTCGCGGGCGGTCTCGTGCTCTGGCTCGGACGCAGCCGCGGACAGCGGGCCAGGTCCGCGCGGGGCGTTCTGCTGCCCGACCGCTCCGCCCGGGGTGTGCGCCGCACGCGCGGCTGGCATGCGGCCACGGGTGTGTGGCTGGCACTCGGTCTGCTCTTTCTGAGCGCCACCGGTCTGACGTGGTCGCACTATGCGGGCGAGCGATTCGGGCAGTTGCTGGATGCGGCCAAGGGCCATGCCCCGGCTCTGGACACAACGCTTCCGGGCGCGGAGCCGCCCGCAGAGGGCGAGGGCGGGGAGCACGCCGGCCACGGCGCCGCCCAACAGCCCGCTGCGGCGGATCCGGCCGACTTCGACGCGGCTCTGGCCGTGGCTCGGGACGCCGGTCTTGGCGGCACGGTGGAGGTAACGCCTCCCGCCGACAGCAGGGGCGCGTGGGTTGTGGCGCAGGGCGACAACGTCTGGCCGGTGCACTACGACCAGGTCGCCGTGGACGCCGAGAAGGGCGAGGTCACTTCCCACAGCCGGTGGGCGGACTATCCGCTGCCGGCCAAGCTCAGCAAGCTCGGTGTGCAGGGGCACATGGGGGTTCTGTTCGGGATCGTCAACCAGATCGTGCTGGCCGTGATCGCGCTCGGCATCACCGCCGTGACCATCTGGGGCTACCGCATGTGGTGGCAACGCCGCCCGACCCGTGACGACGGCAAGGCGGTGGTTGGCAAGGCACCGGCCCGCGGAGCCTTGCGTCGGCTGCCGCTGCCCGTACTGATCCTGGGCATACCCGCCGTCGCCTTTCTCGGCTGGGCGCTGCCGGTCCTCGGGGTCACCCTGGCCGCCTTCCTCGTCCTGGACGGGGTGACCGGACTGGTCCGGCGAGTCCGGGCCACGTAGAAGGCAGAGGGCCCGGGAGGGCAGGGCAGCCCCTGCTCTCCCGGGCCGGCAGCCGGCTGCCGCTCCGGCGAAACAGGCTGTCGTTCAGCCGCCGGGCGCAGCCCCGCCCGGCGGCTGCCGCCGTCGGTGACTACGCCGTGTCAGTGCCCGGCAGCCGTCTTCACCAGGGCCACCGCCACACCGATCGCCGCGTCCGCGAGACCCGCCACCACCGCCGCCAGGGCGCCGCCTCCCATGCGCAGCCCGCCCAGACAGCCCCAAAGGAAGAGGGAGACGACGCCGACGCCCGCCGCCGCCAGCAACGCGGCGTGCAGGGACAGGACGTCCAGCACGGCCAGGCCGATCAGCACGGCCGGACCCGCGGCGCACGACAGCAGGGGGCTGCTGACGTACAGCATGCGGCGCAGCTCGCGGCCGGTGGCGACGTGGCGGTGCACGGTCCGGTGCGCCTGCTGGTCGGCGACGAACGCCGCAAGCCACAGGCCCAGAGCTGTCGTCAGGACCGTGGCGACGGCGCCGAAGGCACCCACGTCACCGAAGGACAGGCCGACCACCACGGCGATCATCGTGATGGTCGCGTAGATGCGCTCTTTCAGGCGGTCCGCAAGTACGCCGGCCTCTGCGCCGGGCGGCAGATCCGCTCGCCGGTCGTCCGCCACCTGATGCCCCTCACCTGTCACGGGACGCAGGTCGCGCGTCCCTCGGCCGTCGCGGCACGCGCGATGTCCGGTACCACGGCTACGGCTACGCCACCAGCATGCCTCGGAACGTCGCCCGAAACCGGCAACCACGAGACGTCGGCGAGCGAGAGTCCGCGTATCGGTGCGGCATCACCAGCCCGGTGCCCGGGTAGCCGCCGTCGGCGATGGTCGTGGTGTTGCCGACGGCGGCTTTGGCACCGGATTTCGCCCAGGCAGGCAGTCGTTGCGGTTACCCGGCAGCGGTCGGCCGACCATCACGGCCAGGCGGGTGCCGGCGTTGAGAAGAGGTAGTTCTTCGACTGCTCAGCGACCTTGTGATCGCGGGTGGGCACCAAGGTGCCGTCCACGATCAGCACAGCGTCCTTGGCGAACCGCCGGCGTGGCTGCAGAGCGAGCTTCGGCCCGAGGTGGTCGATCACCCGGTCAGCGGCCGACTTCGACACCCCGAACAGCGGGGCCAGTTGTGGCTCCGACGCCGTGATCACACCAGCCACGGCAAGATCTTTCCACTCGGCCTGCCGGCCGGGTCCTGCCCACAGCATGGAAATCAGGCGACCGGGCCTGGCGCATCCTCCAGGATGACCCGATGAGCCAAGATCTGGTGACGTTGTCGTCCGGGCGTTTCCGCGGCGTTCCCGTGGGCTGCGATTTCGCAATGCGGGGATGGCCCCGCGTCCTCCCACGAGGCGGTTGATCCGGGGCGCTGCGCCTGCGGGGATGGTCCCAGACCGGTCATACCTGGCCTCCGTCCGTGTGGCTTCTCCCCGCGCCCGCTACTACACGGCATCCGGCGAACCGGTCTCTCGCCCACGCCCCTGCACCTAATCTGTGCTGAGAGCGGCCCCTACCGCCCAGCACCCTCGGGAGGGCTACATGTCACTGGAATCCGGTAAGCACCCGGACTACCCGCCGAAGACCCCGCCGCCCCCAAAGCGGCCCGTCTCCCCTCCGCGGCCGACTACGACAACGCCGAAACCGTCGCAGGACACGCTGGTGCGCCCCGGGCGTGGGGTGACGATGGCGAACCGGCGCGGTACGAACTGGAAGCTGGAGTCCGCCCCGTGGGCTGCGGGGAAGGCCCGTGCCGGGGTTCTGGAGCAGTTGGCCAATTGGCACTACGTGCTGGGGCCGGCGATGGTCGCGGCGGTGGAGGCAGTGACGACAATGCTCGTCGAGACAGCAGTCGCCGACGGCGGGACCTGTATCAGCGTTCATGTGTCCGATCAGGACGGTCAGGCATGCATCGTCGCCCTGTCCCACCAGCCCGCTCTGACGGCCGGACAGGACACGGACGGTGAGGACGTGCTGCGTCAGATCACCGCGCACCGAGCCGTAACGGGCTGTGGCACCGACACCGGACCTGACGGCCGTCGCCTCTGGGCCGTCATCGCCCTGTGAAGCGGTAGATACCGCACCAGCAGCACATCGGCTTGGAACGGACTTACTACATGGACACCAGCGAGTACGACGGCGAACCGCCCAGCCGCGACTGTGCCCCCACCATAGGTACGACGCTCGCGGCTGCTGGCAGACAGCTGCTGCGGCTCGCGGCCCGCAGCTAGCGGTCATCGCTGGGTAGCGGTCGCTTCGTAGCGGACGGCGAGTTTGTCTTACTCGGTCGCGACGGCCCGGAGCCGTTTGGGTCGGTTGATCCCGCACTCGACAGCGTGCCGCTGCTCGTAGTCGTCTCTGTCGAACTTCGGCGGCCGTCCGCCGCGCGAGCCGCGCCCCAGCCGGCTGCGGACACGGTCGCGGGGACCGAAGTCGTGGCCTTGATCCCGCCTGGCGGCGCTTCCGGCGGATCTGAGCCGAACGAGTGGTGATGAGGGGACGCGCCGTGCCGACGGCCCGCGGCGAATCGATTCGCCGCTCGCCGGCCCTCGTAGTTAGGGCCGGCCCCGCAGCGACCTTTTGATCATCTTCGGAAGGGACGCATCCTCGCATGAAGCTCCGCAATGCCGTCGCCGCCACATCCCACCCACACGGTCCCGTCCGGGGCAGCGCCGGCGCGTCGCCCCGGACGGCTCCGCCGTCAAGCTCGGGTCGCCCTCACCGACGGACACCTGCTGGATCAGCCACTTCTCCGTCCGCCCGGGACGCGGCGCCTGAGCCGGGCCCGAACCCCCTGAAGATCAGCCACCCGGCCAGCCCCAGCTCCCAGGCGAACACCGGGAGCGCGGCGGCCGACCCCGCCACGGAGAGCTGCGCGTAGGCCCCGAACATCACGGCGACGGCCGAGGCGCAGATCAGCGGCCCGCCGACCAGCCCGAGTACGGCGATGAAGCGCGGCACGAGCCGTGCGCGGTACGCCAGGTACGCAAGCAGGACGGTATTCAGGCCGAGGGCGATGTTGGGCCCGAGCAGGAACGTCCAGTCGTGCACGGCCGCCAGCGCGACGTCGGCGCCGGCCGCCGCCCCCGCGTCCCGCCGTAGGGTGACGAGCGCCAGAACGGCGACGATCCCGAGGGCGATGACGGCCGCCTCCAGCAGCCGTCCGAAGGCGTACCCGAGCGCGAGCCCTTCGCCGTGGCGCCGCAGGACGGGGAACAGTGCTGCCCCGGTACCGGCTATCGCCACCACCAGCACCACCTCGCAGAGCACCCCGAGCAGCGCCCGCGTGTCGGCGCCTTGCGCAAGCCGGCCTTCCGCCGCGCCCAGCAGGGGGCGGTACAGAACCGCCCCGGCTATCGCGGCGGCCTCGGTCAGCAGGAACAGCGACCCGGCGGCCACCGCGGTTCTCCGGTCCGGACTCATCTTCTCGGTCCCCCTCGTTCAATGGTGGTGTACGCCGTACACCTGGCGGCGATCATAGGTGTACGTCGTACACTCGTCAAGGAAGAAGGCGCTGTCGAGGAGGGAAGGGGCCGAACCGGAATGACCCGGCAGGAAGCCACGCACACGCCACGGATCCCCCTGAACAGGGACCGCGTCCTGCGTGCCGCCGTCGCGCTCGCCGACGCCACCGGCATCGACGCGCTCAGCATGCGCAGGCTCGCGCAGGAGCTGGACGTCGTACCGATGGCCCTCTACAAGCACGTGGCCAACAAGGAGGAGCTGCTCGACGGCATGGCGGACGCCGTCGTCGGCCAGATCGACCCGCCGGACGCGGGCCCCGACTGGCAGCGCGTGGTCCGCGGGCGGATCCTCTCGGCCCGTCGGGTCCTGCTGCGCCACCCCTGGGCGGCCCGGGTCATCGAGTCGCGGACCGGCCCCACCCCGGCCGTGCTGGCGTACCTTGACTCGATGGCCGGGAGCTTCCGGGACGGTGGCCTCTCCGCCGACCTTACGCACCACGTCATGCACGCGATGGGCAGCCGCCTGCTCGGCTTCAGCCAGGAGCTGTTCGACACCTCGGGCCCCTCCGGCCCGCCGGACCCCGGGCTGGCGGCGCGCTACCCGCACATCGCGGAACTGGCCGCGACGGCCGCACACGACGGGGGCTCCACGGTCGGTGGCGGCTGCGACGACCAGTTCGAGTTCGAGTTCGCCCTGGACCTCCTCCTTGACGGCTTCGAAAGCCTCCGCCGCCAGGGCTGGACGTCCGCGCGGAACGCGTAGCGGGTGCGGGGCCCCTATGTGTTTGGTCAAAGCTGATCGGGTGGGTTGGGGTTCGTAGAAGGTGCCGTCGCGGAGCATGGCGAAAAGGACGTAGGCCCGTCGTCGGGCGAGGCAGAGCAGGGATTGGGTGTTTGTGCCCGAGCTCCGGGGCCCCGTTGCAGAGCCACGAAAATGGTGACCGGGGGGGAAGGGGGAGCGAAGGCGCTCCTGAGCCAGACTGTCAATGGCTCTGTCCCCTTCTGTGGAGTCATGACTGACTGTCACCATGGCCTGGCAGAATGAGCGGTCATGTGAAAGCAGTGTGCTTGCGGCCGTCCTTGCTCGCTGTTCGACGGTGACGTCGAGGAGCTTGGGCGACCGACGGCATGATGACCTTCTGCGCGCGTACGGGGACGCGACGAGCTCTCTGCCCCGGGTGTGGCACGGCCCTCGCTGAATGTCAGACGCTCTCCCTGCCCGGTTCGAGGACTTGCCAACGGCCGTGGTAGCGCGCGGTGCGGGCCTGCCAGTCGAAGTTGCCGCGCATCCAGTCGCCCATACCATGGATGAACTGTTCGGTGTCATGTCTCGCCGTGGGGGTGGCGGTTGCGTAGGCGGGGTTCTCGCGTAGCCGGAGGGTCTCGGCGGTGAAGCTGTTCACGTACGTGCGGATGAGTTCCTCGACTTCCGTCACCGCCTGGCCTCGGGTGGTGCCGTGGTGGTGTTCGAGGAGGAGCACCCTGTTGTCCACGACTTCCTCGAGGTCGCTTTCACGGGCGAGGGAAGCGAGGTCGTTGGCGAGGCAGATGACGTAGCCGGCGTCGCTGCGCATCCTCGTGAGTTGGGGTGTTTCGTAGAGTGCGGGCGGCAGTTCGTAGCCGCCGGCCACTTCGATGAGGTCGAAGGACAGCAGGATCGCGCCTGCCGTGGTGCGGTGCTGGTCGTATTCCTCCAGGCTCTGCACCAGTCCCTGGCCGCGGATGGACGCCTCGTGTACGTAAGCGGAAAGGTAGGCGCGCCAGTGTTCCTTGAACCGCTCCTGCCATCGCGCGGAGCGGTCGGCGACCATCCCTGCCCAGATCTCGGTGAAGGCCCGGTCCAGGGGGCGGGTCACCGGGGCGTGTGCGGGATGGCATTCCATCACCTGCAGACACCCTTGGATCAGGGCGGCGGCCCGGTGACGGTCGCGTCCGGCCGGTCCGTCGAACTGGTCGTCGTAGAAGGCGATCCACCCCATGAACTGCGACAGCACCTCCATGGTGCCGGGTGAGGCGTAAGGGAAGACGTGTGCTACGAGTCCGGGATAGGCGGAGTCCCGGTAGTAGTCCAGGGTCTCGTGTGTGACAAGTCCGCGTGAGCGCATCCACTGGAGATGGATCGGAAGGACCCTCTCGTGGTGGGGGTTGAAGCGGGGCGGAAACGGAAGGCCGTAGGTTTCCACGGTCTCGGTGCCGTTGTGCCGTTCGTGTACGTCTTCACTCACGGTTTCTGCTCCTTGATGGGCCGTTGGAGGGTCGACGCCAGGGGGTAAGCCGTGGCCGCATGATCAAACCGTCCTCGCGGTCGCGTGACGTGCGAGCTCGCGTAGCACCCGCGAAACGGAGTCGGGGAACGGGGCTTGGGCCAGGGCCTGTTCGGCTTGCTCACATCGCGCCTGGATGAGGTGTTCCACGGCTGCGGGGGCACCCGTGGCGGTCAGTACGCGGCGCAGGCGGTTCGCCCCGTCCTCTTCGAGGGCGGGGTTGCCCAGCAGCTCGCGCAGAAGCCGGCCTTGGGCTTCATCGGCCCGCCGCAGAGCGATGGCGATCAGCACGGTGTGCTTGCCGGCACGTAGATCGTCCGTTCTGGGCTTGCCGGTCCGGGCCGGGTGGCCGTACACGCCGAGGAGGTCGTCACGCAGCTGGAAGGCTTCTCCGATGGGCAGGGCGTAGGCGCTCAATACGACGCGCAGCGCGTCATCGGCTCCGGCGAGGGCCGCGCCAATGTGCAAGGGGCGCTCGATGGTGTACTTGGCGGTCTTGTACAGGGCGATCGTCAGCGCGCGATCGGGGTCGTCGGTGGGCTGTCCCGTAGTTGTCAGATCAAGGTACTGCCCGTACATGACCTCGGTGCGCATGGTGTCGATCAGCGGCAGGACGTCCGCCATTTGGGCAGACGTCAGGTCGGCGGTGTGGACCAGTTCGTCTGACCAGGCCAGGGCGAGGTCGCCGAGAAGGATTGCGGCCCCCGCGCCGAGCGCGTCGGCAACCGCCGGGCTGCGGTTGTGCCCGTGGTGGGCGGCCAGGGCGCGGTGGACGGTGGGCCGGCCCCGTCGGACAGCGCTGTGGTCCATGACGTCGTCGTGGATGAGGCAGAAGGCGTGGAACATCTCAAGTGAGGCCGCCACGCTCAGCACGGGGGCGACATCGCCGGGGCCACCGGCTGCGTACCAGCCGGCAATGCACAGCGCCGGCCGCAGGCGCTTGCCGCCCGTAAGCAGAAAGTCCCGCAGAACGTCGGTGACCTCCAGCGGCATCCGGCCGTCCGAGGCCTGTTCGGCTTTGACCGAGAGGAACTCTCCGAGAATCTTGTTGACTTGTGAGGGAACGTCGGCCGGATCGAACGCCTTGGCCAGTGGAGGGTGGACACCCATGGACAACTCCCTCCTGCGTTTAATTGCCTGGATACTCCGGCGTGCTCAATTGTCTTGCAGCGCGGCAGGGTTGAAGATCCGCAGTAGATGGCGGTCGCCTTCCGTCACGCCGAGTGCCCCATGGGCGGACCTGCGGGTACCGTCCGGCGCCCGCGCTCTTACCTGCCCGTATGGCAGCCGGGGACCGGCAGCATGGGCGGGTGCCGCATCTCGGGCAGTAGGCGCAGGCCGCGGGGGCTCATGGCCACGCTCGTCGCAGGTCTCGGCGCGCGGCCGGTCAGCGCGTGCAGGCGCCACCGTGCGGCGATCGAGGTCAGCGCCAGGGTGGCATGGGTGAGGGCGAAGGTGTCGCCGATGCACTTGCGCGCTCCGCTGCCGAAGGCAACGAAGGGCCCGCGTGGTGGCCGCAGGGTGGGCGCGTAGCCGGCCCAGCGTTCAGGGAGGAAGGATTGCGGGTCCGGGTAGAGCTCTGGCCTGTGCTGGACGGTGTAGGGGCTGAAGACCACTGTGGTGCCCTGGGGGATGGGGTGGCCACCGAGCTCGGTGTCCCGGGTAGTGACGCGAGTGAGCATCGGCAGCGGTGGATACAGCCGCAGGGTCTCCAGGATGACGTTGCGCGCCACCGTGAGGCGGGCCGGGTCGGTGCAAGCCCCAGCCTGCGCACCCGAGAACTCGGTTGCCTCTTCGTAACTGTGCATCGATACGGGGATGTTGGGCGACAAGGTGCAGAGCCCAGCTCAGAGTGCTGGCGGTCGTCTCGGTGCCGGCGACCAAGAAGGTGAGCACCTGGTCCTGGAGTTCGCTCTCGCAGAGCCCCTGGTTGCCGTTCTGCGGATCACGTGTCGCCACGAGGACGGACATCAGGTCACCGCGATCGGAGTCCTGTCCACGATATCCGGCCACGAGGTCGGCAACGGTCTCGCGTGTCCGGGTCTGTGCCCTGCGGTAGCTCCGGTTGCCCGGGGTGGGAAGCCCGGCCAGCCAATCGGGCATGAGGGCCCGGCGCACGACGCCGGAAAGTACGGTATCGATCTCCTTCACCAAGGTGTCCAGGACAGAGTCGGTCGGTGCTCCGGAGAACATTGTGGCGAGGGCCGTGCGGGCAGCCATCACCCTCATGTCGACCAGCACGTCCACGGGACGGCCCTCACGCCAGGAACTCATCATCCGCGCTGCCTGACGGTGCATTACGGGTACGTAGCCGGGGATCCGGTCGGGCTGGAAGCACGGCTGCACCAGCCGCCGCTGGCGCCTGTGATCGTCGTGTGTACAGCTGGCGAGCCCGTTGCCGCCCGTCTCCCTGATCCGTTCGTACAGCGGACCGCCCTTGTCGAAGGTCCGGTCGTCACGCAGCACTCGCGCGGTCAATGCCTCGGTCGTGACCACCAGGGCCTTCCACGGGCCTATCCGGATCCATACCAGCTCCCCGTGGTCCGGAAGGGACCTGAGGAACCGGAACCTGTCCCTCACCATCGGAACGGCGTGCCCGAGCCACGGCAACGATCCCGGCGCATTCGCCAAGGTGTCGACCATCTCTACCTCCGCATACATCGACAAAGCCGCATGACAGGAATGGCAGCGCCGTCCGCGTCCAGAGGCCGGAGACGGAACACTGCGTCAGCCCGGTGATCCCGGCACCCACATCAACAACAAGTGTGTCCGCGAGTGACGCACAACCGTTTGCTCGCTTCTACGGCCGCCGGTTATGGCTGTGCTCGCCGCATGTTCTCGACGGCATTGCCGGGAGCCGAAGACCCGGTGCAGGGCGAGGCGAGTTCCACCATCCGGATCCGGGCCCAAGTGACCGCCGAACGCCCACACTTTTTCGATTGGGAAGGGACCGGATCTGTCCGGCCTGCTCGGCAGCAGCTCCGGCGCCATCGACCTCACATTCCTCATGCCCGGCGACCGACGTCAGGAGGTTCGCCGGCTGAACCGTCATCCCGGTCACCGCTTCCGGCCCCATTGATCCACCGGGTCACGGCAGCCTCGCCGACCGGGATGAACCCCGTACATCCTTCAATCTCTCCCCAGCTCAGCCCGGCACACCCACCGAACAGGGGCGCAAGGAGCACCACGAAGCAGTGCATATGACAATGACGTACTTCGCACGCCCTGTCGCGCCCGGCACTCCGTGGTACGACGACGTGCGCCCCAGCTGGGGCGGCGCTGTTCACACGGCCGGGCCCCGGGCCGCCGCGGCCCCGTTCCCGGCCCGGGTATCGCGCAGTTGCTACGCCGAATACGCAGGCGGCAGGGGGCCTTCCCTCGCTGGGTAGACCGCTGCAGGAGCGGTGGTTACTGTTCCTCGGGCCAGAGAAGCTCCGGAGGCCGCACAGGCGACGGGGGCTGCTGGCGGTGCTCGGCGGCCATCGCGTTCCACAGGGCATCCAGCCGGGCGTCCCTCATGACCGCGCCGCCAATTGACGAGCCGGGTGGTCGGCGGACGGCCGGGTACGGCATCTTGAGCGGCCGGGGCGCGAGGTGGCCCGCAAGGAACCATCTGCGCACCACAGTCCGGTCATCTGAAACGGAAGCGCGACCGCAATACGCCACCGTCGGAGCTGCTGTCTACCCCACTGCGCGGTCACGGGACGTGACCAATGCCGCGTCTATTCTCCGCCCCAGTTGGCGCGCCGCCGAAGACGAACTTGCCACCGTGCTGGGGCGGCCGACCGCCCTTCGGCGACGGTCCGGTCCTCGACGCCGCGGTCCTCTCCGACGAGCACGCGCAGGACATCCTCCACGGGCAGATCCGATCCATGGGCTTCATTGGCGCGTTCGTCGGCATGTGGGTGTGAGATCTGAACGGGCGCGGCCTTTCACGCCGACTGCGGCAGGACGTCGTTCCGTGCCGAGGAGTGAAGGAGGCCGCAATCAACGGACGGGGCGGGGCACTTCACACCAGCGTCACCATGGCTGGCGGACCACACGGACCCCGCCGGACGGCTGTCCCGCCGACCCGCGCCCGGCCCTGTGCGTCACCCGAGTCGAAGCGGTTCCGGCGCTGTGAAACCACGGGAGTCAAAGCGGTCCCGCGGCCGGTGCCGTCAGAGCTCTGCTGGTCACGCCGGGAGGTGTCATGTCTATGATGCTGGTCCTCTTGTGAAAGGACTGACCTTGCGTCACCAGCCACACATGAATCGGCGAACTGTCCTCCAGGCGGCCGGAGTCGCCGCCGCGGCGGGCCTCGCCACCGCCACCGCCACCCCCGCCTCGGCCGCGCCGGCGGCCCGGGTGCCCCGGACCCTCGCCACGCCCGTCAGCAGCACGGCCGGACGGACGGTCCGGGCGGACTTCCCCATCGAGTACGTCGGAGTCTCCTGGAACGGACCCCGGCGCGGGGCGGGCATCCGGCTGCTCGGACAGGACGGCAGCCGCGGCAAGTGGACCGCGCTGCAGCCGATGTGCGCGGGCGGTGCCGACGGTGACCCCACCACCCGCGTCGGCGTGCTGGTGCCGGCCGGCGGTGCCGCCGGGTACGAGCTCCGCCTGCCGGACGGAGCGGGCGACCTGCGCGCGACCGCCGTCGACACGGTGAACGGCCCTACGGCTGCGGCCTCCAGCGCCCCCGCGACCCGCCGCATCGGGCGCGTCGAGTACGTCACGCGCGCCGGCTGGGGAGCCGACGAGTCGCTGCGTTTCAAGGCGGACGGCAGCGAGAACTCGCCGCAGACCTACTACCCGGCGCAAACCCTGACCGTCCATCACACGGCCGGCGGCAACGGCGATCCGGACCCGGCGGCCACGATCCGTGCGTACTACCACATGCACGCGATCACGAACGACTGGGGCGACATCGGCTACCACTTCCTCATAGACGAGGCCGGGCGGATCTACGAGGGCCGGTACTCGGGCGCGGACGGCCTCCCGGCCCACGACACCTCCGGGAAGATGGTGACCGCCTTCCACGCCGCCGGGTACAACTCGGGCAACCTCGGCATCGCCCTGCTCGGCACCTTCAGCGACCAGTCCACCACCGCGGCGGCCCGTGACTCGCTCACCCTGCTCCTGGCGGCGCTGTCCGCGGTGCACGACTTCGACCCACAGGCCAACGTCACCTTCGTCAACCCGGTCAACGGGGTCACGAGGAACGTTCCCATGATCAGTGGCCACCGCGACTGGCTCGCCACGGAGTGCCCCGGCACCACGCTGTACGGCGAGCTGCCGGCGCTGCGGGCGGACGTCGCCGCGGTCTTCTCCGGCTGACGGGACGGCCGCTCGCCCGGCGGCGCCGGCCGTACGCTCGCCGACGCCCGGGTGCGCGGCCGTCATCGCCGGTGGCCGCTCAGCGCGGTCGCCTCGCTGCTGCTTGCTGCAGCCCTTGGCCTCTTTCGGTGTCTTGCTCTTGGCCTTCTGCTCTGTCTTCGTGGACGCGAGGGCGGTCGGCCGCGACGTGAAGGAGCCCGGTGCGGCTGCGGCGCTGCTCGGGACAAGGGTGCGGTCCTGACCGGCGACGACACCGATTTTCTGAAGGCCGTCCCGCTGACCACCCTTGTCGGAGTTGCTGGATCAAGGTCGCGGGAGGAAGAGACCTTCCAGAGGCCTGGAAGGACTGGACGCGCATCAAGTCCGCCGCTACTCGTCCTGGATCGCTGGGTTGCTCTGGCCGTGCTCGCCCACGCCTCCCTCCCTGTCGTTCGGGCTGACCAACACGCCCAGCAGGGCGCCCCTGACGGGCTGATCCCGCTGTCCTGCAACGAGATCCAGCGACTCTTCATCGCCCTGGCCGTCCAGCCCGACCCCACGGCGGCACACCGGCTCGACCGGTCCAACTGGACGATGCCACCAAGCCCGAGCACGCGCCTGCCGCTACCGACGACAGGCAGCCACCACATGAGGATCACGATCTTGCTCGTCGGCGTCTCCAGAGACGAAAGCCGCGCGCGAAATAGACGAGACGGCGAGGGCGTTGCAACGACGGTTGTCCTGCAGAAGCCTTCGTTCCGACAGAGGAGGCGACGTGATGATCCCCGGGTGGGATCACGGCTTCACGGAATAAGGAGTCTCGCTGATGGTCAGTGTGAGTGTGGAATCTACGGAACAGACAGAGCAGCGGCTACGCCGTGTGATCGCTCAGGCTGACCTCGTCGTGCACGACGGCGTCTGGTGTTTTGAAGAGTCTCCGGCCGACCAGCCGCCGGAGCTTACCGCCGAAACGCTGGCAGTTGTACGGGACCGGGAGAGCTGGAGCCGCCTGGTCCCGCTCACCCAGGATGGCGACGGCGTCGAACGCTTCGGAATCTTCTCCTTCCACTTCGCCGATCACGCGGACAACAGCGGTTTCGTCGGCTGGTTGGCCACCCACCTCAAGGTTGAGCTGGGGACCGGCGTATTTGTTGTCTGTGGCAGCAACCGCGCCCGCGGCGGCATCTACGACTACTGGGGCTGCCCCATCGACTTGCTGGATCAGGCCACTGCGGTCGTCAGGACGCTACGAGACAGCTGATCTGCATGCAGGCGGCGATCCATCCATAAACGGTGAAGATCACGATCTACAGCTGGAGTACTGGGGCGTGCCTCTTTACGGCGGGTGGTCGGTTGATTGGACATGCCTGTCGAACGAGCGCTCCAGCCGCATTCAACGTTTGACACGATTGCGAAGGGCCGTGACCGCCAGGCCCAGAAGGACGGGTTCGGTCACGCAGGACACCATCTCGATGTAGCCCCCGGTCGTGGTCAGGTCCTGCCCAGGGGAACGGAACACAACCGAGTTCAGCGTGACACTGAGACCTTTTTCGAAGCGCTCGCCCGTGAATCTGTCTCCGGTGGGGTTCACGGGGTCAGTTCTATCGATCTCGACGGTGACCTTGCCTCCGCCGGACGGCACTGTGCCGGTCGCTCCTGTTTCGGGGTAGTTGCGGTTTGAGCGTGTTGTCCTGGTGCGCGTTAGTGGAGTTCCCTGTCAAGTCCTTCTGTTCAGCTCGCCAGGCCGGCCCGGGGCCCGGGGCGAGGTGTGCCTGGCTGACATCGCGATCAAAGGTGAACGCGTTCAGGAAGGCACACGCCCGTCACGCCGACCAGGCGCGGCACTGACGGAATCGGCGTATGTTGCGCGGATGGACATACGCAAGATCAAGTCGAAGCCGGCGCTGCTGGTAGTCGCGGGCCTGGTGGTCGCCGGTGTCGGATTCGGGATTGGCCACACGCTACCGACGGATACTGCGACCCCGCAGGTGTTCCAGGGCACGGTCTCGGCAGTCGGAATCAACGGAGACAAGTTCGGGGTCTCCCTCGACGGTCGCCAGCCGGGGAAAAGCTTCGGACTCGGCGCTGTGCCGTGGAAGGACACCAGCGGCACCTGGCACGAACGCAGCCCGATCGACTGTCTCAAGCCTCTGTCCCAGGGACAGCACATCAGGTTCGGCGTCGTCCACGTGAACGATCCCGACTTCAGCACCGACCTCGTCGCCTGGGTCGACTGCTCGAACGCGACCGGCTGACCCACTCTGGATCAGTGACCGTGGAGGCCCTGTCATCTGGGAGCAGGTCATCGATAGCGTTCAGAGATCATCACCGCTTCTCGCGGTCGGTCCCGAGCTGCCACGAAGCGCGCACTTGCTCAAGTTCTGACCAGGGCTTCGGCGCAGTTGCGGTTTGCGCGCGTTGTCCCGTTGTCCCGGCGCGCGTTGGTGGAGTCCTGGATGCAGGGCAGGCGCGGGCTCCCAAGATCATGTGGGTGTCGAGTCCAGTGATCCCTACGGAAGCCCGTGCCTGCCGTCGCATCATCCCCGAACCCGCCCGCCCTTGACCAACTTCGTGATCAGCCCGATGCCGCCGAGGGCGAACTGCCCGGACTGCTGGGCCGGTTGGCCGAGATTCCCGATCCGCGTAGACCCCGTGGCATCCGCCACGGCTTGTTGTACGTACTCGTGCTCGCGGCCTGCGCGGTGCCGGCCGGTGCGACCTCACTGCTGGCGATCAGCGAGTGGGCCGCCGATGCTCCGCCGCCGGTCCTGGACCGGCTCGGCGCCCGCCGCTGTCCGCTGACCGGCATCCGCCCGGTGCCGTGCGAGACGACGATCCGCCGCACGCTGGCCCGCCTGGACGCCGACGCCCTGGACCGGGCGGTGGGCGCTTGGCCGTCCGACCGCCGCCCCAACCCAACAGTCCGGCGGGCGGTGGCCGTGGACGGCAAGACGGTGCGCGGCGCCGCCAGGGCCGACGGCCGCAAGATCCACCTGCTGGCCGCGCTCGACCACGCCCGTAGCCTGGTCCTCGCCCAGATGGACGTCGGCGCCAAAACGAACGAGATCACCTGTTTCCAGCCCCTGCTGGAGTCCGTGCCCGGCCTGGCCGGCACAGTCGTGACCAGCGACGCGATGCACACCCAACGCGAGCACGCCGAGTTCCTCACCCGCCGCGGCGCGCACTACATCGTGATCGTCAAAGGGAACCAAAGGAAGCTCCGCAGACAGCTCAAGTCCCTTCCCTGGAACCAGATCCCGCTCATGGGCCGCACCCGTGACAGCGGCCACGGCCGCGGCGAGATCCGCCGCATCAAGGTCTGCACCGTGAACAACCTGCTCTTCCCTGGAGCCCGTCAGGCTGTCCAGCTCAAGCGGCGCCGGGTGAACCACAAGGCGGGCAAGATCAGCATCAAGACCGTCTACGCGGTCACCGACCTGAGCGCCGAGCATGCCGACCCCCGCCAGCCTGGCTGCCATGATCCGCTCGCACTGGCGCGGTGCGGGCCGCGGCCCGGCTGGGCCAGGCGGAGGTGCTGCGCAGTTCGCGTCTGATGGTCGAGAAGAATCCTCGTCGCGCGGAATTGACGAGCAGCCCCACGCCCAACAGTGGAAGATGTCCGTCGGCTGGCACAAGTGGGAGCACCCCAGAGAAGAGCAGCTCAAGGCCCGCATGCTCGCCCGGCGCAGAGCCCGGATCAAGACGACCTGACCGCCCCCAAGGAGTCCCACATGAGCGACAGCATCGATCTTGCCGCCCTGAACTCGGCAACCAAGTACCCGTCCATCCCGACCTATCACGTGCTCGGCGAGCGTGGCGCTCTCACCGAAGACGCCACCCCGTTCGTCGGCGATGTGGTCCTCACCGAAAAGGTCGACGGAACGAACGCCCGCATCATCCAACTTCCGGACGGGGACTGGTTCATCGGCAGCCGTGAGGAGCTTCTTGCCGCCCGAGGCGACCGGGTCACCAACCCGGCCCTGGGCATCGTGGGGGCGCTGCGCACCGTCGCTGAAGGCTTCTCCGTGAGGGACAGCATCAGTGTCTTCTACCTGGAGGTGTACGGGGCGAAGGTGGGTGCTGCGGCGAAGCAGTACACCGGGACCGGGCAGGTCGGGTACCGGTTGTTCGACGTGGCGACGGTGCCGCTGGATGTTCTGGGCCGGCCGGTCGAGCGCATATCTGCATGGCGCGAGGGGGGTGGGCAGTCGTTCCTCACCGAGGAGGCCCTGGCCATCGCTGCCAGCATGGAGGGCCTCCCGCTCACCCCCCGCCTCGGCGTCATCGCGCCGGGAAGTCTGCCGACCAGTGTCGACGAGATGAGCGCCTGGCTCAACGCCAGCTGGCTGCAGACCCGGGTAGCGCTGGACGGCCAGGCAGCTGGCCGTGCGGAAGGTGTGGTGCTCCGGACCGCCGACCGTTCGGTGATCGCGAAGGCGCGGTTCGAGGACTACGCGCGGACCCTTAAGCGCCGTACCCAGACGGCCCGTACTCGTTGACCGTTACTCCCCGCAAGGGCCGGTGCGGCTCACCTCCGCTCGCGCGGAGAGCACCCCTCGACCACGGGCGAGGACAGGGAGTCGGCTATGCGGGGGAGTATGGCGACGTTGGGTGCGGCGAGTTTGCGCCGGGCGTTGCTGGGGGTGAGGGGTCTGGTCGCGAGGCGTGGGGTCAATGGGGTTGCCTCGCGGGGGCGACGCTGAGGAGGCCGCATCCGTAGGCTTTGCCGCGTCCGATGCGACCACTGAGGCAGACGAGACCCAAGAGGCAACCTCCACGTCGTTCTATGCGACTCCCGCCCGCCTCGGACTCCCCGGCCAGGGCGGGCAGCATCGGCTTGTGATGCCTGCTCGGTGGGAAGACTGTGGAGCTCATCTATCGGAGGGGAAGCCATATGACATGTCAATCGTGTTCGAACAGTGGGAACTGTCGTAACTGCGGAGGTTCGGGCCAGCGTGGCGGTTCGGGAGCTGACCGGTGCTCTAGCTGCAATGGATCCGGCGACTGCCGAGGGTGCGGTGGGCGCGGCTAGATCCGCAGGCTTCGGGCTGCCCTCGGAAGGGCTTTCATTCCGGGGGCAGCCAACTGCTCGGGTGTCAGGCGCAGGCGCAGGCGCAGGCGTCCAGCCGATCGCCCTGTTAATCCGCCCAGGCGCTTCCGAGGCCGGCGAGTTCGGCCCGCTGTTCCTGGGTCAGGCCGGCCCGCGTCGTGGGTGTTGGAGGGGCACGCCTCCAGCCGCACGGACGCCCCGCCCGCCAAAACCCCTCGTTCCAGGACCTGTCGACGACGGCTTCCCTTCCCGTTCCTTGTACTGGGTGAGCGCGGCGATACCCCGCTCGGATGCCGATGCTCCCGGCCCCGGCCGCGCTCTCGCGGCCGGGGCCGCCGACGTGGGGCGGGCTTTATGCCGAGCTGCGTCAGCACCCGGGCCCGGGCCGAAGGCCCCGCCATGACCGGCTGACCCCTACCGCTCCCCGCGGCCTGCCGCAGACAGGGCCACTTGATGACCCGTATGGACGGCGGTGCAAATGGCGCTCGCGCTGCCCCACGCCGAGCCGGTCCCATGCCTCTGCGACGGTGCACAGGGTCAGGCGATGGCCGCCTTCACGTCCGCTGAACTGCGAAATGGGGATCAAGTTCGAGCCTCGTTCGACGATGGACCATAAATGACAAGCTCAGTCGCCGGCGAAACTCTCTCCCGTGTCGTCGCTCCGGCTCCCGTCCGAGTCAGCGGCCGGGATGTCTCCGGTGTCGCCGGCGGGTCGTTCGGAGTGTGCACGGGGCGGGGACGGTTCCTGGAGGGCGGTGGGGGTGCCCGGGTCTTCGAGAGGGTGCCAGGTGTTGCCGGCCTGGGCTGTGATCACGATCAGTGCCGCGAGGAAGACGAGGGAGGCCAGGGCGTAGGAGCCCTTCCTGACGTCGAGGTCGCCGGGGGCGGAGCTGCTCATGAGGAAGTAGGCGTGGACAGCGGGGGCTGCCGCGCCGACGGCGTAGGCCCACAGGGCCGTCTCTCTGGTCGTGGTGCCCGGGTGGCGGCGGGTGGCCGGAGCGTGGGCGAACAGTTCGCCCAGGTGCGCACGGACGGCACTTTGGACGTCCGGGTCGCGGCCGATGTCGCCGGGGCGGGGCCGGCTGACGGTCCGGTAGCGGCCGATGACGCGGAAGCAGGCCGCGGTGACGGGGTGGGCCGGCTCGGCCGCGGTCTCCACCAGCTCCAGTCCGTCCTCGTGGAGCAGGCCGTCCTGACGCATCAGGCGGATGGCCACGTCGGTCGCGCGGTAGGAGTTCCGCTCCAGTCTGCCGGGCTGATGGGCGGTGACACACAGCGGTTCGCCGGCGCTCAGCAGGTCCGCGTGGTAGGCGTCGAACACCCCGGCCATGCCCGCACCTGCCGGACCATCCGGGCCTCCACCGACCGCCGCCACAGACGAGTCGTCCCCAGCACGATGTTCACACCGGCCAACGCGATCAGACCGGTCATCAGTAACCCCATGGACATGACCATCGACGACGAGCCCGCGCCCCGCAAGACCCGGGCCGGGCAGCGTTCCCGGGCAACCCCCGGACGGGAGCGGAAGAGCGGGGAACACCGGCACCCCGGCTGGGCGGCAGGGCAGGAGGCCGACATCACCGACGTACCGTCCTCGCCATCGCCGCGGTGTTCCCTGACAGCAGATGGCATCACAGGGCAGGAGACGACCGCCCGTCGGACGAACCTGCCGGACGGCCGCCGAGGGCCAGCTTTCCGAAACCGTCAGTGCCGCCGCGGCCGCGGCCACCACGCTGAGCGCCATCGACAGCGATGCCCATCAGGCGCCGAACACATGGGGAACAGGCATTCTCCTTGTCTCCGTGACACGCGGGGTCAGCCGGTTCGCAGAGTCATGGTCAAGACCTGTGGAGCGAGTCCCTTCAGAGGGCCTTCGTCATGAACGTGCTGCTCGGATCAGGCCGGTAGTCCGCGTACGGTTCGCACGGGACGAAGCCGAACCTTCCGTACAAACTCCTGGCGGGCAGGAAGAACTCAGCTGTGCCGGTTTCCAGACTCAGCCGTGTGAAGCCCACGGCCTTGGCCTCGGTGATGATGTGTTCCAGCAGCCTGGATGCGATCCCGCTTCTCATAGCGTCCGGCTTCACCGCCCTGCTGCGGCCAGGGCGACGTAGTGACGCCGCCGGTCCACCGGCCGGGCCGGGTCGATCGTCTTCGGTCGTCGGCGGCGCTCCTTCGGCGTCCGACGGAGCGGTGACCGGCCTCGGCGGACTCACTCCGCCAGACCTACCCGCTCGGCCAGACGCACCCGCTCCGTCAGCGGGTCAGTGTCGTCATCCCAGCAGACGGCCGAAGTTGACCGCAGACGGCTCCAAACCCAGGCTTGCCTCGCCGAAGGAGATGCTGCCCCGGGTGACCGGGCCCGAGCGGCTGCCCTTGAACAGCCATACGCCGCCCTGGCCGATGTTCTCGCCGGGGGCGGCCACCGCGAGTGTGGCCGGCACGCCCTTGGCGGCGGCCACGATGTGGACCTCGCCGCCGAACGCGTCGCCCTCCTCGTCGACGCCGGGGACGTCCGCCGTGGACTGGCCGATCACCTTCGTGTCGGTGCCCGTGATGCCCGAGGCACGGCCCTTGAACACCAGCACCCCCCCGGCGTCCTTGGCCTTGTCCACGTCCTCGCCCGGCAGGCCCACGACGACCTCGCCGTAGCCGTCACCGTCCAGGTCCTTTACCGCCGCGCTCGCGCCGAGGCTGTCGCCGATCTCGTCGGCGCCGGGCACCCCGGCCGTGCTCTGGGTGATCCACTTCGGCTTCAGCGTGGTGTTCTGCCCCTCGGGGCCGCCGTAGACGACCGCGACCGCGCCGCCCTTGCTCGGGAAGTCCAGGTCGCTGTCCAGGCCGGTGGGCTGCCGGGTGAAGACCAGGTCAGGGTAGGCGTCCCCGTTGACCGAGCCGACGGTCACCGAGGAGTGGCTGAGGTAGGTCCCGGGGGCGGCGAGGATCGGGGTCTTTTTGAAGCCTGTGCCGGTCGACAGGTACAGCGACGTCCCGTCGCAGTCCGGCTCGTCGCTGCAGCCGCTGCGCACCAGCAGGTCGTCCTTGCTGTCATTGTTCATGTCCACGGCCTGCACGCTCTCGAAGACGGTGATGCCGTCGGCGGTGAGGGCCGTGCGGGTGCTCACGACCGAGCCGTCCGCGCCGATGTTCTCGCTCACCACGATCTTTCCGCCCCAGTCGGCCTGGTCGATCCCGGCCACGTCCGTCCGGCCGTCCCCGTCGAAGTCGCCGACCGCGTCCCCCTGGCCGTGGAACTCCACCGCCCGGGTCGCGAGCCCCTTCGTCCCGCCGAACAGGATGATGCGCGCGCCCTGGGCGGACGATGCGAGCAGGTCCGTGTATCCGTCGCCGTCGATGTCGGCGGCCCTTCCCGCCCCGAACCGGGCGTTCTCCGTGACCGCCCCGGGCACCCCGGACGAGTTCTGGCTGATCACCCGGTACCGGGCCGGGCTGATGCCCATTGCGTCACCCGGGTACACCGCTATGTACCCGGCCTTCTTGACGCCGGAGACGGTTCCCTCGGGCACCGGGGCGAACATGTCCTCGTAGCCGTCCCCGTTGAAGTCGACGCGCTGCCCCGACACCGCCACGGGCCCGGTTGCCACAGCCGTACCGGAGAAGGCGAGCGGAGCGGCGACCGCGGTGGCCGCGAGCGCCACGAAGACCGCTGACGCGGTATGGAAACGAGAATCCAGCATGGTCCATCCCCTGTTGTACGAAGTTGCGCGAACGAGCGGGGGTCAGCGGCGCCACCCGGAAAACCGCCACCGCGGCTGCTTCCCGGCCGGCCCTCGCCCCCGCTCTCCCAGAAAGACCACTCGCACGGCAAATGGTTGCGCTGCACGTCTCCATACAAGGCCGTCCGGCATCCGGACTGTGCACTGCCCCCTTCCCGACGACCTGGCCCGGGCACAGCAGGCCGGGTATGCCGCCTACCGTGAGCTCGCCGCGCCCCCGCCCCCGTCGAAAAGTGCTGGCCGGCGCGGTCGCCGGAGGCGGGGCACCACCCCGGCGTCCGGTCAGCGGGTGGCGAGGAACTCGAGCGTGTCGATCACGCGGTTCGAGAAGCCCCACTCGTTGTCGTACCACGCGACCACCTTGACGTGGCGGCCGTCGACGCGGGTGAGGGCCGAGTCAAAGATCGACGAGGCGGGATTGCCCGTGATGTCGGACGACACGAGTGGGTCGTCCGAGTACTCGAGGATGCCGGCGAGCGGCCCCTCCGCTGCGGCGCGGTACGCCGCCAGCACGTCGTCGCGCGTCACGTCGCGGGCGACGGTCGTGTTGAGTTCGACGATCGAGCCCACCGGAACCGGTACGCGGATCGAGTCGCCCGACAGCTTGCCGTCGAGGTGCGGCAGCACCAAACCGATCGCCTTGGCGGCGCCGGTCGTGGTCGGCACGATGTTGACGCCGGCGGCTCGGGCGCGTCGGGCATCGCGGTGCGGACCGTCCTGCAGGTTCTGCTCCTGCGTGTAGGCGTGCACCGTCGTCATGAACCCGTGCTCGATACCGGCGAGTTCGTCGAGCACCGACGCCAGCGGCGCGAGTGCGTTGGTGGTGCAGGACGCGCTCGAGACGATCGTGTGTACGGCCGGGTCGTAGGCATAGGTGTTGACCCCGAACGCGAGCGTGACGTCGGCGCCGTCCGACGGCGCGCTGACGAGTACCTTCCTCGCGCCCGCGTCGAGGTGGGCCCGGGCGGCCTTGGCCGAGGTGAAGCGGCCGGTGGCTTCCAGCACGATGTCGACACCGAGTTCGGCCCACGGCAGCTGCGCCGGTTCCCGCTCGGCCAGCACCGTGATCCGACGGCCGTCAACGACGAGGGCGTCCCCGTCGACGGCCACCGGGCGCCCGAGCCGGCCGGCCGTGCTGTCGTAGGCGAGCAGCCGGGCGAGAGTGGCGGGCTCCGTCAGGTCATTGACGGCGACGATCTCGAGGGCGCTGTCGCGCTCCAGCAGTGCGCGCAGCACATTGCGTCCGATGCGGCCGAATCCGTTGATGGCGATGCGAGTCATGAGTGATGTCCCTTCCGTTCCACACCAGGCTCGCCCGCGGCCAGCGCCACTGACAGTGGCGGGATCGCCACGGTTCAAAAGGATCCCGCCACGCGGTGCCGGGCGGGTCACTCCCCCCGAGTGAAGGTGCGCCGGTACTCACTTGGTGTCGTGCCGAGGATCCGCTGGAAGTGCAGGCGCAGGTTCGCGCCGGTGCCGAGCCCGATGTCGGCGGCGATCTGTTCGACGCTGCGCTGCGAGCGCTCGAGCAGTTCGCGGGCCAGGTCGATGCGGGCGCGCATCACCCACTGCATCGGCGTGTAGCCGGTCTCCTCGACGAAGCGCCGGGAGAACGTGCGCGGCGAGACCCCGGCCTGACGCGCCAGTATGTCGAGGGTGAGGGGCTCGCCGAGCCGGTGCAGCGCCCACTCGCGGGTGGCGGCGAACCGCTCGCCGAGCGGCTCGGGGACGCTGCGCGGCACGTACTGGGCCTGGCCGCCGCTGCGGTAGGGGGCCGCAACCAGACGCCGGGCCGCGTGGTTGGACGCGGCCACTCCGAGATCGCCACGCAGGATGTGCAGGCACAGGTCGATGCCGGAGGCGGCGCCGGCCGAGGTGAGCACACTGCCCTCGTCGACGAACAGCACGTTCTCGTCGACCTGGACGAGCGGATGCCTGGCCACAAGTGCCCGCGTGTAGTGCCAGTGCGTCGTGGCGCGCCTGCCGTCGAGCAGGCCCGTGGCGGCGAGCGCGAAGGCGCCCGTCGAGATGGCGGCGAGCCGCGCGCCCCGGTCGTGGGCGGCGATCAGTGCCTCGACGACGGCCTGCGGCGGGTCCTCGCGGTCCGGGAACCGGTAGCCGGGGACGAAGACGATGTCGGCCCACGCAAGCGCGTCGAGGCCGTGGGCGACGTGGTAGGCGAGGCCATCGCCGCCGGTCACGAGACCGGGTGTCGCCCCGCACACCCGCACCTCGTACGGCATGCTCGCGCGGGTCGTGAAGACCTGCGCAGGAATTCCGACATCGAGCGGCTTCGCGCCCTCGAGCACAAGGACGGCGACGCGATGCAGGCGGGAGGCTGGCACAGGAAGAGGTTACGTGGGGGCGTGACTTCGATATGCCCATTGCGCGGACAGGGCAGACGACACACCGGCCGGCCCGTCCGGTGGTTCCTCCGGCGGGAGTGATGACGCCGAACCGGCGAGCCCGGTCGACCAGGCCCGTCATGTCGAGCAGTCGATGGGCCCGCAGGGCGGGCAAGGTGGAGGGGGCGCCCGCGGGGAATCGGGTGGTGATGCCCGGGCCAGGCGGCACGCAGCGGGGGTGGCGCGTCCGTGCCCGGCCAGGGCGCCGGGCCCGACGCCGCGTCCACAGCCGGCGGCACGGGCGCCAGTGCTGGTGTGGCCGCAGGGGCTGGAACTGCCGCGGTCCCGGCCGTTGGCCTGGCGCTGCAAGTCCTGGACGGCGTCGACGACGCCGTCCAGGGTGCTGCATCCGACATGGGAGACGGAGGGACGAAGTGACCGTCCACGAGGTACCGAACACGCTGCGCGTCGAGGGGTTCCGTACCCGCCGCAGTTCCGGATTTCTGAACCTGTCGAAGCAGGCGACGATCATCGGGGCCGGGTGCTGCTGCTGGATGCGTTCATCGCCGTGTACGAGCCGGGGAGTCTGCTGGTGACCCTGCCCGTCACGCTCAGCGTGGTCGGCCTGGCGGCCGCCTGGCGGCACGGCATGCCGACCCTCTCCCATTACTGGGCCGTGGTGGCGTGGAAGCTGGCCGCCCGGTCGGAGACCACGTCCTACCGCGCTGTCCTTCTGCCGCACCCCTACGCTCTCGACCTGCCCGGGATCGCCGCGTCCAGCACCCTGATCAAGGCCCACGATCCCACCTCGGGCCGTGACGTCGGTGTCGTCCACAACCGGGCCAACGGCCACATGACGGTCTCCACACTGCTCGCGCCCGGTGGGAGCCTGATGGCCCCCACCGGCTCCGTGCGGGGCAATCTCCGCACATGGGGGAGCGCGCTGGACGCCATGAGCACCGAGGACCAGATCAACGGTGCATCGGTCACGATCCAGATCACCCCGGGCGCCGGTGAAGCCCCTGGGCGACGACATCAAGCAGCGCCGGGACCCTCAGGCCCTGGCACGAGCGGTCGTGGATGAACTGGTGCGCACCGCACCGCACGCCACCGCATCCGTCTCCCCGTGGACGAGCCTGACCGTCGATCCGGCAGCCATCGCGAACGCCCCCACCGACCTGGGGGAGCAGGTCGCCGAAGCCCTGCGCGTGGTCGACTCGCTCGACCTTTTCGGAACAGGCACCGACATTATCCGCCGCGCCACCGACGTCGACCTGCGCCGCCTCGTACGGGCCGCCTACGACCCCGATTCCTTCCACGCCCCGACGCCGAGATCCGGGAGCTGTCCTGGGGCGAGTGCGGGCCCAGGCCGCTGACGACCAGTACGAGGAGTACGCGCACGACGGGGGGATCAGCAGGCCACCGCCCAGGTCAAGGGCCGGGCCCGGTGGAGCCAGAAGGCCGACTACGTCAAAGCGGAGAAGGTCGCCGCGCAGGAGGCCGGCGGCGCCCAGGTCGTCGACCGGACGCTGATGGTCACGGTCACCGCACGCAGCGCGGCCGAACTGCCCGCCGCACGCCAGGAGGTGGAACGCGCGATCAAAGCCACCCGCTCGATCCGGATGCGGCCCGTGTTCGGTGCCCAGGCGGCCGTCTTCGCGGCCGGACTGCCCGTCGGCTACAACCCCCTGGTGAAGTGATGGGCAAGCAGCCAAGGATCGACACCCCGCGCAAGATCACGACACCTGAGAGTGTCCCCGGCCAGAAGCGGGCCGAACTCGCCGAACAGAGACGCCGCCGCCGTCTGTTCGTCCCTCGCCTCGGCTGGGGCGGGCGCTTTGGGGGCCGCCGGAATGTATCCCTCCCTCCTCGGTGCGGGCCTGCCTGCCCCCGCGCGGACGGCTCAACCCTCTGGACTCCGGCCCGCTGAAGAAACGACTGCACCTGCTCGCCCCACCGAACGACAAAGTCCTGGACATCCTCAACTCCCGCCGCCTGGAAACCCCCGCTGGACCAAGGGTGAGCACCAGATCGCGGACCGCCAACCGGAGCCTCGTGCCCAGCGCCTGGAACCACGAATAAGGGCGGCTCGTCGTCACGGGGACGAGCCAAGTGACCCTGGTTACGGCTGCCCCGCGACGATGGGATCGGCGAGCGGCCTTCGGCCGCGAGGCAAGCGCCGGAACAACGGTCGAACGCTGCATCAACCAGTCAAAGCAGTGGCGGGGCCTTACCACTCGTCTCAATGCGTCTCGAAGAACGGCACCGTGTCTCGGTCGAGCAAGCGGCACACGGGCTTCGTGTGCGCCGCGGGGGACCAGTACTGCGGAACAGGGGATACCGGCTTGGTCCTGCCCACCTTGCCCACTGGTGAACGCATCCGGGAGCGGCGCACGTACCCAGACCGCCGTGGCCGGCCTGTGCGGGATCAGCACGGACTATCTCTCTCGGATCGAGCGCGGACCCAGCACCAGGGCCACGACGAACACCGGCATTGTGCGCGCTCTCCTGGGCCGCCCCGAAGACCCCGCCACGCGGACACCGCCGACCTGTGGACCTGGCTCGTCATCGCCGCCCACACCCAACTCCGCCTCGCCCGGCCCCTCGCCGAGACCTGCGCCGCCCTTGGGAACGCCCCCGACCACCGCACCGTCTTACTGATCGTTTCAGAATGAGGTTCGGAGTCGCCTCAAACAGATGATGCTGCAAGCGAGTTGGAGTAGTCCGAGGTGGAGGTCCGCGCGTATC
>NZ_JBHXQO010000056.1:0-40129 GCF_042717135.1 Streptomyces sp. NPDC058620 | reverse complement strand
CCCTCAAAACCGGCCGCCGGCGCCCCGAGTAAAAACGCCCCGGCGCCCCTCGGGGCGCACCCCGGGGGCCCACCGGCCTTTTTCGGATACCCGGGGCTCAGAGCTACAGCTTGAAGCCGTAGTCCATGAGCTTCTTCGCGTCCGCGGTCCTGTTCGCCTCGGACGAGGAGGTGAGGACCGTGCCGATGACCGTCTTGCCGTTACGGGTCGCGGCGAAGACGAGGCAGTACTTGGCGGTCGGACCGGAGCCGGTCTTCACACCGATCGCACCGCTGTACGTGCTGAGCATCTTGTTGGTGTTGCTCCACGCCATGTAGCGGTAACCGCCGCTCTTCGTGGTCACCTTCTGCTTCGTCGACTTCGTCTTGACGATCGCGCGGAAGGTGGAGCTCTTCATCGCGCTGCTTGCGATCTTCGTCAGGTCGCGCGGGGTGGAGTAGTTGTTCCCACTCCCTATGCCGTCGAACGAGTCGAACTTCGTGTTCTGAAGGCCGAGGCTCTTCGCGGTGGTGTTCATCTTGCCGATGAACGACTTCACGCGGGCCGCGCGCGTGGTGCCGGTGCCGAACTTGTCGGCGAGGGCGTACGCGGCGTCGCAGCCGGACGGCAGCATGAGCCCGTAGAGGAGCTGGCGGACGGTGACCTTGTCCCCGACGATCAGCCGGGCCGACGAGGCGCCCTTGGAGACGATGTAGTCGCTGTACGCCTTCTGGATCGTCACCTTGGAATCCAGGTTCAGATTCTTCTGCGACAGCACCACCTTGGCAGTCATGATCTTGGTGGTGGAGCCGGTGGAGCGGCGCGTGTCCGCAGCCTTGGTGAAGAGGGTCTTGCCGGTGCCGTCGTTCATCACGAAGCCGCCCTTGGCGACGATCGTGGGCTTCGGCGGTGCGGCTGCCTGAGCCTGCGTGGCGAAGGCGCTGCCCGCGAGGACGGCGCCGGCGGTGAGGGCCACGGTGGCAGTGGCGGTTGCGCGGTATCTGCGCTTCATGCCGATATTCAACTGAACGCTCCAAATGCCCCTGATATGCGGCTACATAAGGGTGCCGCTCGGTGGTGAGACTCACGACGCGGGGGAATGGATGTACCGCAACGGGGGTGAATTCAAGGGAATTTCCGGAGTGCCGCCGAAGAGGTTCCGGGATTTCATATCGTGGACGGATCATCACATGCGTCCATGTTGTATCTATGCTGTGCGCATGCCTGCCGCGCCCTCTGCCCAAGCCACGCCTCCGGTCAAGACCTCGCTCAAGCAGCCGCCCGCTGCCGACCGCGTCTACACCCACATCAAGGACGCCGTCCTCGACCGCCGTTACCAGGGCGGGACGCTCCTCACCGAAGGCGATCTGGCGGAGGCGGTCGGGGTATCCCGTACGCCCGTGCGCGAGGCTCTGCTGAGGCTGGAGGTCGAAGGGCTGATCAAGCTCTACCCGAAGAAGGGCGCCCTCGTGCTCGCCGTCTCCGCGCAGGAGATCGCGGACGTCGTGGAGACCCGGCTGCTGGTCGAGGAGTTCGCGGCCCGCAAGGCGGTCCCCGCCTCGGCGCAGCTGATCCGCCGGCTGGAGGACCTGCTGGAGGAACAGCGGCAGAAGTCCGAGGCCGGTGACCTCGCCGCCGTGGCCGTCAGCGACCGCTGCTTCCACGCCGAGATCGTGCGGAACGCGGGCAACGAGATCCTGTCGCGCCTCTACGACCAGCTGCGCGACCGGCAGCTGCGGATGGGCGTCGCGGTGCTGGAGGCCCACCCGGGCCGGATCGCCGCCAACATCACCGAGCACGGTGAGCTGCTGGACGCCATCAGGGCCGGTGACGCGGACGGTGCCGCGCAGGTCGTGCGGCGCCACGTCAGCCGGGTGAAGGTGCTGGTCCGGGGTGATGACCGGTGAGTTCCGGGGCCGCCCCCACCCTTTCCCTCCCCGGTGATCCGCCCGGCGGCCGGCGTGCCGCCCGGATCTGGGGCATCGGCGTCGCCGTCTACTTCGTCGCCATCATCTTCCGTACGAGCCTGGGAGTCGCCGGACTCGACGCGGCGGACCGCTTCGACGTCAACGCCTCGGCGCTGTCCACGTTCTCCATCCTTCAGCTGCTCGTCTACGCGGGCATGCAGATACCCGTCGGTCTGATGGTCGACCGGCTCGGTACGAAGAAGGTCCTCACCATCGGGGCCGTGCTGTTCACGCTCGGACAGCTCGGCTTCGCGCTCTCCCCCTCGTACGGCATGGCGCTGGCCGCGCGCGCGCTGCTCGGCTGCGGCGACGCGATGACGTTCATCAGCGTGCTGCGGCTCGGCAGCCGGTGGTTCCCGGCCCGGCGCGGGCCGATGATCGGGCAGGTCGCCGCGCTGTTCGGGATGGCGGGCAACCTCGTCTCCACCCTGTTCATCGCCCGCGCGCTGCACGGCTTCGGCTGGACGACGACCTTCGTCGGCAGCGCGGCGGCGGGTGTGGTGGTGCTGGTGTTGCTGCTGCTGTTCCTCAAGGACCACCCGGAGGGGCACGAGCCGCCGCCCGCCGAGCACGCGGGCGCCGCCTACGTACGGAAGCAGATCGCCGCCGCCTGGCGGGAGCCGGGCACCCGCCTCGGGATGTGGGTGCACTTCACCACGCAGTTCCCCGCCATGGTCTTCCTGCTGCTGTGGGGCATGCCGTTCCTGGTCGAGGCGCAGGGGCTGAGCCGGGGCACGGCCGGTGAGCTGCTCACGCTGGTGGTGCTCTCCAACATGGCGGTGGGGCTCGTCTACGGGCAGGTCATCGCCCGGCACCACGCGGCGCGCGCCCCGCTGGCGCTCGGGACGGTCGCGCTGACGTCCCTGCTGTGGGCCGCGACGATCTTCCATCCGGCCGACCACGCGCCGATGTGGCTGCTCGTCACCCTGTGCCTGGTGCTCGGGGCCTGTGGTCCCGCGTCGATGATCGGTTTCGACTTCGCGCGGCCCGCCAACCCGCCGGAGCGGCAGGGCACCGCGTCCGGGATCGTCAACATGGGCGGCTTCGTCGCCTCGATGACCACCCTGTTCGCGGTCGGTGTGCTGCTGGACGCGACCGGCGACAGCTACCGGATCGCGTTCGCCTCCGTCTTCGTCCTGGAGGCGCTCGGCATCACCCAGATCCTGCGGCTGCGGGGCAGGGCGGCGCTCAGGGAACGTGATCACCACGTGGTCAGCAGGGTCGAGGCCGTGCACGTGCCCGCGTAACGCTTCGGCACGACCGGCCGCCGGCGCGCCCGTCTCGTAACTCAAGGACGGGCGTCGCCGACCGGTGGAACTACGGGGTCACGGCGAAGTGGCGCAGGATCGCGGCGCCGAGATCCTGGTTGCCCTCGACCTTGACCCGGTCCGCGACGGCGGTCGCCCTGACCCTGCCGCAGGCGAGGCGGTAGTACGTCTCCCAGTCCATCGCCAGCGTCACGGCGGGGCCCAGGGACGGTGCCCCGTCGATCGAACCGCGGCCGTCGGCGTCCACGCGGACCGTGCGCAGGAACTCGACGGGCCCGTGCACATCGAGCACGACCGCCGAATTGGCGGGCGCGCCCGCGTCCTTGGCGACGACCTTCGGCAGTGCGGCGAGCAGGGTGTCCCGGGCGACGAGGGCGCCGGGGGAGTCCAGGTTGCCCGGCCGGCCCAGCGTCGCACGCAGGTCCTGCTCGTGCACCCAGACGTCGAAGGCCCGCATGTGCAGCGCCAGTTCCAGCGTCTGCTCCGTCCCGAGGGGCGCCCGGACCATGGTCTCGGGGGCACGCGACTCGTTGCGCAGCTGGCGGGCGCGGCGGATGACGGTGTACTCCAGCTCGGAGGTCATCTCCGGTGCGGTGTGGTGACGCCGCACGTCGACCTGCATCTCCATGTACCGGGTGAAGTCGTTCTGCACGTGGTAGAGATCGCGCGGCAGCGTGTGGATCGGGCGGGGGTCGCCGAGCTGTTCGCACTCCATGCCGATGATGTGCGACACGATGTCGCGCACCGACCAGCCGGGGCACGGCGTACGGCGATTCCACTCCCCTTCGACGAGTGGCTTCACCAGCTCGGCTATCGACTCGATGGAGTGGGTCCAGGCGTCGGCGTAGGTCTGGAGGCTGGGATGGACGGTCACGGGACCCCTCGTGCGGTTCTGCGGTGCATGGGCTGGAGAGCAGGGAGTACCGGCGTGCTGGCCGGAACTGACGGCGCTGTCTGCGGGCTGCTGTCTGCGTATGAGGTTCGTTGGCTAAGTTACGCTGCGAGCAGGCACCCCGGCAGTGCTTTCGTGTGACGATCGTAGGCCCGTGTTGACGGCTCGAATGCCAGGACGGTGGTAGTGTGCGCGCCTCCCTCATCCAGATCGCAGTAGAACCGGACGAATCCGTCAATGCCCGCAGAGAGCGCGCGGCTTCACTGGTCGTCTCCCAACGGGGCGCGGACCTGGTGGTTCTCCCCGAACTCTGGCCGGTGGGAGCCTTCGCCTACACCGCTTTCGCGGACGAGGCGGAGTCTTTCGAGGGACCCACGCACCAGTTGATGGCGAAGGCGGCTGCGGAGGCCGGGGTCTGGCTGCACGCCGGCTCCTTCGTCGAGCGGGCGTCGGACGGCGCCCTCTACAACACCTCGCTGGTCTTCTCGCCCGAGGGTGAGCGGGTGGCCTCGTACCGCAAGATCCATCTCTTCGGTTTCGACAAGGGCGAGGCGGTGATGATGGGTGCGGGCGAGGAGCTGGTCACGGTCGCCCTGCCGCAGACCACCCTGGGCCTCGCCACCTGTTACGACCTGCGCTTCCCGGAACTGTTCCGCGGGCTCGTCGACGCGGGCGCCGACACCCTGGTCGTCGCGGCCGGCTGGCCGGAGCGCCGCCGCGCCCACTGGACGCTGCTGGCGCAGGCCCGCGCCGTCGAGAACCAGGCGTACGTCCTGGCCGTCGGCACCGCGGGTACCCACGCCGACGTCCCGCAGGCCGGGCACAGCATCGTCGTCGACCCCTGGGGCGAGGTGCTGGCCGAGGCGGGTGCGGGCGAGGAGATCCTGACCGTGGAGTTCGACCCGGCACGGACCGCCGTCACGCGGGAGCAGTTCCCGGCTCTGAAGGACCGTCGTCTCGGCCTCGCCCCGCCGCGCTGACACGAGGGCGCCGCCCCGCCGGTTTCACGTGAAACCGGCGGAGGCGCCCGGGCTCACCCCTCCTTGTCCGCGAGCACGATGACGCACATCGACACGGCGATGAGCAGCGCCGCGTCGGCGTCCTCGCGGACGACATCGATTCCGTACGTGTCGCGGACGGTGAGCCAACGCCGCGAGATCTGGGCGAGCAGTTCCCCGTCGTAGTCGATGGCGAACTCCCGGTCCAGGATCCGCCCGCTGACGTCGAGTTCGGTGCCGTCGACGAGGGTCACGCGGTAGTGGTCGCGGAGCAGTGACAGCCGCTTCCGCCTGACCTGGGCGAGCTCCTCGCCGTCGCGTCCGATGACCATCGTGTCGCGCAGGCTGATCAGTTTCTGGCGCAGCTCGATGAGGACCCGGCCCTGCGCGTCCTTCAGCTCGAAGGTGTCCCGCATCCGCATGGCCTTGCCGTCGACCAGGAAGACCTTGCGTCCCTCGGTGTCCTCGATCCAGTAGTCGTCACCGACGGCGAACAGTCGCTCACGTACGAGAAGTCTCATGGCTCACAGGGTCCCCGAGCCCCCACCGGAATGCGCGCAGGCCACGGTGATGTTGACTGTCGGTATGGCTACACGTGCGCGCGTCCGGGCCCCCGAGCTGATCGGCAAGGGTGGCTGGCTCAATACAGGCGACAAGCAGTACACCCTCGCTGACCTGCGAGGGCGCATTGTGATCTTGGACTTCTGGACGTTCTGCTGTGTGAACTGTCTGCATGTCCTCGATGAGCTGCGCGAGCTGGAGGAGAAGCACCGCGACACGGTGGTGATCATCGGCGTGCACTCGCCGAAGTTCGTGCACGAGGCCGAGCACCAGGCCGTCGTCGACGCCGTCGAGCGGTACGAGGTGCACCACCCCGTCCTGGACGATCCCGAGCTCGCCACCTGGAAGCAGTACGCCGTACGGGCCTGGCCGACGCTCGTCGTCATCGACCCCGAGGGGTACGTCGTCGCCCAGCACGCCGGTGAGGGGCACGCGCACGCCATCGAGAAGCTGGTCGAGGAGCTGGAGGCCGAGCACGGGGAGAAGGGCACGCTGCGGCGGGGCGACGGTCCCTATGTCGCTCCGGAACCGGTGGCCACGTATCTGCGCTTCCCCGGCAAGGCGCTGGCACTCCCCGACGGCGGCTTCCTCGTCTCGGACACCACCCGGCACCGTCTGGTCGAACTGGACGGGGACGGCGAGACCGTCCGCCGGTACTTCGGCCACGGCGAGCGCGGGCTGGTGGACGGCGGTCCCGACGAGGCCAGGTTCAGCGAGCCGCAGGGTCTCGCGGTGCTGCCCGACGGGCGCGTGGCCGTCGCGGACACGGTCAACCACGCGATCCGGGCCCTCGACCTGGGCACGGGCCTGACGACCACGCTCGCCGGGACCGGCCGCCAGTGGTGGCAGGGTGCGCCGAACCACGGCCCGGCCCGGGACGTCGACCTCTCCTCGCCGTGGGACATCGCCTGGTTCGGTGACCGCCTGTGGATCGCGATGGCGGGCGTGCACCAGCTGTGGTCGTTCGACCCCGAAACCCTGACCGTGCGGGTCGAGGCGGGCACGACGAACGAGGGGCTGGTCGACGGCCCCGCCGCCGAGGCGTGGTTCGCGCAGCCGTCCGGTCTCGCCGCGTCCGTCGGCGGGGAGCGGCTGTGGGTCGCGGACTCGGAGACCTCCGCCGTGCGGTACGTCGAGCGGGACGGCTCCGTCCACACCGCCGTCGGCACCGGCCTCTTCGACTTCGGCCACCGCGACGGCGCCGCGGAGCAGGCGCTCTTCCAGCACCCGCTGGGCGTGACCGCGCTGCCGGACGGGTCCGTCGCCGTCTGCGACACGTACAACCACTCCCTGCGGCGGTACGACCCCGAGAGCGGCGAGGTCACCACGCTGGCCACGGACGTACGCGAGCCGAGCGACGCGGTGCTGGTCGACGGCGACCTGGTCGTCGTGGAGTCGGCCCGGCACCGGCTGACCCGGCTGCGGCTGCCGGACGAGGCCGTACGCGTCGCGGGTGAGGCCCACCGGACCCAGCGGGCGGCCACCGAGGTGGCGCCGGGAGCGCTCCGGCTCGATGTGGTCTTCCAGGCGCCCGCCGGGCAGAAGCTGGACACCCGGTACGGTCCCTCGACCCGGCTGCTGGTCTCCTCGACCCCGCCCGAGCTGCTGGCGGAGGGCGCGGGCCCAGGCACCGACCTGTTCCGCGACCTGGTCCTGGCGGACGGGGTCACCGAAGGCGTGCTGCACGTCTCGGCGATGGCGGCGTCCTGCGACGACGACCCGGAGAACGAGTACCCGGCCTGCCATGTCCACCAGCAGGACTGGGGCGTCCCTCTCCGCGTGACCCCGGACGGCACGTCCCGGCTGCCGCTGGTGCTCGCGGGCATGGACGCCTGACACTCTCCCGGTGGCCGACGCGGGCCGGTAGCCGTGACGGCGTGAGTGCGGGGACCGGGTGACCGTGTGACGGCGGTGCGCCCGGGCCCGCGGGCCGTTCAGGGGGCCGATGCTCAGAAGTCGTCGGCGCCGTTGCGGAGTTCAGGGGCCCAGCAGCCGGCGACGGCGAGCGCGGCCGTGGTCGCGGCGGCGATCAGGGGGAGCGGTGACGGGACGTGCGCCGCCCGGCGGTGACGTTTCGCTGTCGTGCCGCCAGCGTCCCGCCGACAGCCCGGGCCCCTACGGTCCGCGTGCGTCACCCGTCGTCGGAGAGCCTGCGGACCGCCTGTTCGTACCGCCTGCCGTGGTCCGGATCCGCCGTGACCTGCCACAGCGCGCCGAGGGCCCGAACCGCGCCCTCGCTGAATCCGGTGTCCTCCGCCTCCAGGGCGGCCCGCTCCAGCAGCCGTATGCCGTCGCTCTTCGCGCCCAGCGCGAGGTGGGCCTCGCCGCACACGGTCGTGAGCAGCACCCGGCGGGCCGCCTCCTCGTGCTCGGGGCCCAGATCAAGGGCGGCACGGGCGGCGTCGAGGGCCTCCTGCGGGCGGTTCGCGGCGAGCTGCATCCGGGCGAGGTGTTGCAGGGCGAGCATCTCGGTGTGGGCGTCCCGCTCCTCGCGGCCCAGCTCGATGGCGCGCGCGCAGCCCTCCAGGGCCAGTTCCAGATCGCCCTGTTCGGCCTGCACGATGGCCAGGTTGATCAGCGCGGTCGCCTCGCCGAGCCGGTCGTCGGCCTGCCTGGCGAGACCCGGTGAGCGCTCCAGCAGTGCGACGGCCTCGGCGGTCCTGCCCTCCTCGGTCAGGACCCAGCCCAGCAGCGTGGTCACCCGCGACTCGGCGTACGGGTCTTTGAGCGCGCGTGCGGCGGCGAGGGCGGTCTCCAGCATCGGGGTCCAGTTGTCCCGTACCCGCCACACCACCTGGGGCCACTGGAGCAGGATGATCCGCCAGGACCGGTCGTCGAGTCCGGCGGTACGCGCGGCGGCGGCGGCCAGGGTCAGGTCCTCGCGTTCGCGGGCCAGCCAGTTCATCGCCTCCGCTCGGCCGGCGAAGTCCCGTACGGCGGTGGGGCGGTGGAAGCCGTCCGGGAGGACGAAGCAGGATTCGCCGCCGGGTTCGGCCGTGTCGGCGGCGGCGAGCGCGGTCGCGATGTAGTGGTCGAGTACGCCGATGAGGGCCTCGCGCCCCGAGGCCGGGTCCAGGCCGCGGGCGTACAGGCGCACGAGGTCGTGCAGGACCCAGCGGCCGGGCGCCGTCTCGGTGACGAGGTGGGCGGCCGCGAGTCGTTCCAGCGCGCTCGCCGCGGTGACCGGGTCGCTGCCGGCGAGCGCGGCGGCCGTGTACGGGTCGAAGTGGCCGCCGGGGTGGTGGCCCAGGCGGGCGAACTGGTGGACGGCCTCGGGCGGCAGCTGCTGCACGGTCAGGCGCAGCGCGGCCGAGACTCCGGTGTCCTCGCCTTCGAGGTAGGCCAGCCGGTTGTGTTCGTCGGCCAGCTCCGCGGCCGTACCGGCCAGGGTGCGCTGGGGGCGGCCCGCCAGACGCGCCGCCGTGACCCGCAGGGCGAGCGGCAGTCCGCCGCAGAGCTCGGCGAGACGGCGGGCGGCCACCGGTTCGGCGAGCACCCGCTCCTCGCCGAGTACGCCGGCCAGCAGGGCCACGCCGTCCTGCGGGCCCAGAACGTCGAGCGGGACGGGGCGGGCCGCGTCCGAGGCGATGATGCCTTCCAGCCGGTGGCGGCTGGTGACCACGGTGACGCAGTCGGTGCCGCCCGGCAGCAGCGGCCTGAGCTGGGCGGAGTCGCGGGCGTTGTCGAGTACGACGAGCAGGCTGCGCCGGGCGGTCATGGAGCGGAAGAGCGCGGCGGCGGCCGGCACGGACTCGGGGACGCGGCGCGGTGCGACACCGAGTGCGAGAAGGAACTCGCGCAGGATCTCCAGTGGTTCGGGCTCACCGGTGTCGCTGAATCCGCGCAGATCGGCGAAGAGGCGTCCGTCCGGGAACGCCGCGGCGTTGCGGTGCGCCCACTGGACGGCGAGCGCGGTCTTGCCGATCCCCGTCGGGCCGGTGACCAGGCAGATGGGGGCCTCGCCCGCCGCGGCCCGGGAGAGCGAGGCCAGTTCCGGCAGCCGCCCGTGGAAGCCCCGGGGTGCGCGGGGCAGCAGGTCGGTGGTGTGGAGGTCGCCTCCGGGGTGCGGCGGGGCGAGGGCCCGCGCCGGGGTGAGGGGGGCCGGCACGTCGACGCCGATCGGCGTGGGGCGGAGCTGCGCGGTCTTCGGGATGTCGTCGGGGTGCCGGTCGGCCTCGGGCTCGCCGCGCAGGATCAGCGCGTACGCGTCGGCGAGCTCCCGTCCGGGGTCGACGCCCAGCTCGTCGGCGAGCAGGCGCCGGGTGCGGTGGAACCAGTCCAGGGCCTCCGACTGCCGCCCGGACCGGTACAGCGCCGTCATCAGCGCCGCCGCCAGCGATTCCCGCATCGGGTGCGCCACGGCCTCCGCCCGCAGCACCGCGGCGGCCCGGTTGTGTTCGCCCAGGCGGGCGTAGGCGCCGGCCAGCTGCTCGACCGTGGCCAGCCGTGACTCCTCCAGGGAGTGCGCCGCCGCCTGGAGCGGCGGACCGGCGAACACTCCCGTGAGCGGGGGCCCCTGCCACAGCGCGAGGGCTTCCTTGAGCATCAGCACCGTGTCGGTGGCGCTGCGCTGTTCGCGCGCCAGCATGAGGAGTTCCTCGAACCGCTGCGAGTCGAGCAGCGATTCGGGGACCCGCAGCAGATAGGCGTCACCGAGCGTGGTCAGTTCGACCTCGTACGCCTCGGCGTCCGCTCCCATCAGCAGGGCGCGCAGCCGGGACACGTGTCCCTGGATGACGGTACGGGCGTGCAGCGGAGGTTCATCGTCCCACAGTGCGTCCGTCAACTGGGAGATGGAAACAGGGGTGTTGGCGCGCAGCAGCAGGGCGGCGAGCAGGCTTCGGCGTTTGGCGGGCCCGAGCGGTAGGGGGCCCGAGAGTGTGTCGATGGAGACGGTGCCGAGCAGCCGGAACTCCACGAGTGCCTCTCAGTGGGGGGAGGGACGCACCCGGGTCGGGGCACGCGTACGCCCAAGAATATCGGGGCGCCGGTGCTTCCGGTTGCCAGGTCGTCCCAGGTGGGACCGGCAGTCCCACGCACCCTCACGGGTAGCGGCGCTCGTCCTCCGGTATGACTGTGGTGGGCGGCACGACCATGCGGCGGCGGCGCGCGATGCTGGCGTAGGCGAAGACCCCGATGAGGCCGACGAGCATCATGATCCAGCCGACCAGGTCGACGTTGACGGTGTCCATTTTCCAGTCGGTTGCGAAGGCGAGAATTGCCCCTGCACCGATGAGGATGATGCACCCTCCGAGTCCCATGAGTTCTGCCTCCTCGATGGCCCGGAGGATCCGGGCCGGTCTGTCGATCGCGTACCCGGGAAGGCAACGACCATGCGCCGGAGGGCAGTCGGGCACGTGAGAGGGCACCCCGGCCTCCGAGGCCGGGGTGCCCGGTGATCACACTGCTGCGGTGCGCCCGGTGATCGGGCAGGCCCCGGATGCCGCTCCGCCGAAGGCGGCGGTGCGGGCGGTGGGGGCCGTTCCGCCGATCTGCCTGAGGATCTCGTCCGAGAGCAGGTCCTCCTCGCCCTTGAGAGCGTCAGCGACCTTGAGATCGGTGTTGAAGACCATCTCGGCCGCGACGTTGTCCTGGACGATGCGTGCCAGGTTGTCGAGAGCCACGAAGACCGGGTCCGAGGGTGTTTCCACCGTCGGCAGGTCGATCAGGTGGGTGTCCACCTTCATCTGGTTCATGGTGCGCCGGATGATGATGGATGCCTGGTTGAGCTCGGCCGTCGTCCAGATCGACAGCACCGTCACGTAGAGGTCGTTCCACGCCGTCTCGCCGATCAGCGTGCGCCACCGCTTCATCAGTGATTCGAGGCCGTTGATCTGCGCGGTGGCGGCGAAGGTCATGTTGACGCGGATGGCCGGGTAGACGGTGGCGGCGAACCGGTTGAACGACACCATGTCGAACGACTGGGCCTTGACGGAGGCGTCGATGAACGACATCGCCTCCCGCAGGATCGTGTCGCAGGAAGCCTCCAGATCGGTCGGGAGGTTGGCCGTGCCCAGCTTGGTGTACGCCGTGTTCAGTGTCGCCCGGTAGGCGTTCAGCGGGGTGATCCAGCCCTTGTCGCCCGGGGCCTTGAAGACGATCATGTCCAGGTCGTGCGGGTCGATGCGCTCCGCGTTGGCGATGTTGGGGACCTGGCCGCTGAGGTAGGGGGCGATCACCGAGTAGACGCCCAGGGGTATGTGAGCGATGGACTTGGCCAGTTCGAAGTACTCCGGGACGGGGTCGACCGTCTCGATCTGCCTGCCCCCGTTGATCAGGGTGAAGCGCCCGCCGACGGCGTTGTTCTGGACGACGATGACCGGGCTGAGCTGCTTGATCAGTTCCGACTTCAGGGACGCGTAGTTCGTGCGCATCGCCGTGTTGACGTTGCGTATCGCGTCCCTGGCCGATTTTTCGTCGGTCGCGGTGATTCCCGCGACGGGTGCGGCCGTTGCGCTGGTGGCCGCCTGCGTACCTGTGAGTAACGTGGCCGCCCCTACGGCCGATGCGGTACCCAAGAATCCTCTACGTGTTGCCATGCCCCGTCTTTCCGTGGTGAGTTGCGTGCTTCCTTTGCGGTGTGGGGGGAAGTTCAGGGGTGGGGGGATTCAGGGGGGAGAGAAGCCGAGGGGTGGGGACCAGCCGGGTGGTGGCGGGTTCCTAGGTGAGCGACTTCTGCGACGGCACGACGACTCCGTAGAGGTCCTGGACCGTGGCGAGGGCGGAGTCGTGGACCTGCTTCGCGGGGATGCCGTCCGGGTTGCCGTTCAGCGGCAGCGGCCGGGTCGCGGACGCATCGGCGACCACCGTCGGCTTGTTGCCGTTGAGGAACGCGCCCTGGGTGGTGAACAGGGTGCACATGTTGGTCATGAACCCGGCGATGATGACGTTCTCGTTGCCGGCCTTCTTGACCTTCTCGGCGAGATCGGTGTCGTGGAAGCCGTTGGGGACGCTCTTCTCGACGACGGGTTCACCCTTGACCGGCTTGAGTGCCGGGATGATCCGACCGGCCTCCGACGTGAGGTCGTAGCCCTTGTCGACGATGTGGATGACGGGGGTGCCCGCCTCGCGGGCCCGCTTCAGCAGGGCCTCGGCGTTGTTCACCGCCGGCTTCCACCCGTCGAGCTCCATCACGCCCTCGGTGTAGGTGTTCTGGTAGTCGACGAGGATGAGCGTCGCATCGGAGAGCGTGGCCGGAGTCTCGTCGAACTTGTTGAGCTCCCGCAGCGTGGTCGTGTCCTTCGCGACGTTCTTCCCGGCGGCGGGGGCTGACGGCTTGTCCTCGCGCGAGGCGGCCTCGGAGCTCGTGCCGCACGCGGTGGCGGTGGCGGCGAGGGCGGTGACGGCACTCAGGGCGACGACGGTACGCAGCAGCTTCATCAGGCGATCTCCTTCTGTGACGGAACGACGACCCCGTACAGGTCGGCGATGGTGGCGAGCGCGCTGTAGTGCACCTGGCAGGCGTCCAGTTCGGTGCCCGCGACCGGCAGGGACCGGGTGGCGCTGGCATCGGCCACGACGGTGGGCCGGTTGCCGCGCAGGAAGGCGCCCTGAGCGGTGAACGCCACGCACATGTGCGTCATGAACCCGGCGATGACGAGGTCGTTCCTGCCGGCGGCGTCGACGTGCTCGCCCAGGTCGGTTCCGAAGAAGGCGTCCGGGGCCCGCTTGACGACGACGGGCTCTCCGGCGGCCGGGGCCACGCTCGGATGGATCCTGCCGATCTCGGCGCGGATGTCGTACGGGGTGCCTTCGCCCCCGTCGTTGATGACGTGGATGACCTTCGTGCCCTCCTGGCGGGCCCGTGCCAGGAGCGCGGCGGCGGCGTCGAGCGCGGCCTGCCAGCCGTCCAGCTCCATCACGCCGGTCGTGTAGGTGTTCTGGTAGTCGATGAGGATCAGGGTCGAATCGGCGAGCTTCGCAGGCGTGTCGTCGAAGCCGTTGAGCTGGCGCAGCGTCGTTCGAGGCATGGCTGTGGCACCTGGGGGTTTCGTGTCGGGGAGGGCTTCCCGCCGGTGCGGCGGGCTGCACTCAAGACGCTATGGCCCACCCCCGTGTGTCGGCAATGTCGTCTAGCATGCAGAAACCGACATCGGATTTCGCCGACCCCGGGGGCCTCGTGAGCACCGTCGAACGACTGATCGTCATCGTCCTCTTCGGAGGCGTCGACCTGCTCGACGTCACCGGACCGCCCGAGGTGTTCTCCCTCGCGCGCCGCGAGACGGAGGAAGCGGCGGGTTACGACGTGGTCCTCGCCGCCGAGACCATGGACCCGGTGACCACCGCCGCCGGGGTCCGGATCCTCCCTGACCTCACCTTCGACGACCTGTCGACGAGGAGCATCGACACCCTCGTCGTGCCCGGCGCGGTGCAGGTCGACGGCCACGGCCGCGTGCACCCCCTCACCGACCCCGCGGTGGTGAGCCGGGTGGAACAGCTCGCCGGACGGGCGCGAAGGGTCACGTCCGTCTGCGTCGGAGCACACATCCTCGCCGCGGCCGGGCTCCTCGACGGCAAGCGCGCCACCACCCACTGGTCGACCGCGCAGCAGCTCGCCGCCGACCATCCGCTGGTCGAGGTCGACGCGGATCCGATCTTCATCCGCGAAGGGGACGTGTGGACCGGCGCGGGAATCAGCGCCTGCCTGGATCTGTCGCTCGCCCTCATCGCCGACGACCTCGGCGAGGCCATCGCGCTGCGGGTCGCCCGGCAGCTCGTGATGTACCTGAAGCGGCCGAGTGGGCAGAGCCAGTTCAGCGTTCCGCTGGAACAGGTCTCCACGACACGGCGCATCGAGGACCTGCGGCACTACATCATGCGCCACATCGACGAGCCGCTCACCGTCGCGGACCTCGCCGAGCACGGCCACATCGGCGACCGGCAGCTCACCCGGATCTTCAAGAACGAACTCGGCACGACCCCGCACGCCTACATCGAATCGGTCCGTGTCGAGAGGGCACGCAACCAGCTCGAATCCACCGACGCCACCCTCGAACGGGTGGCGACGACCTGCGGGTTCGGCACCACCGACACCCTGGTCAGGGCGTTCCGCCGCAGGCTCGACACGACACCCACCGAGTACCGGCGCCGGTTCCGGACCGGCCCGGCATGACGGAGGCCCACCTGCCGTCTCGCCGGCAGGGGGGCCTCCAGCCGAGTCAGCCCGCCAGGAACGCCGTGAGCGCGTTCGCCAGCAGGTACGGGTCGTCGGCGCCGCACAGTTCACGTGCGCTGTGCATCGACAGGATCGCGACGCCGACGTCGACGGTCTGGATGCCGTGACGGGCCGCCGTGATCGGTCCGATCGTCGTGCCGCACGGCATCGCGTTGTTGGAGACGAACGTCTGCCACGGCACGCCGGCCTTCTCGCACGCCGCCGCGAACACGGCCCGGCCGCTGCCGTCGGTCGCGTACCGCATGTTGACGTTGACCTTGAGGATCGGTCCGCCGTTGGCCACCGGGTGGTGCGTCGGGTCGTGGCGCTCCGCGTAGTTCGGGTGCACCGCGTGCCCGGTGTCGGAGGAGAGGCAGACGGTGCCGGCGAAGGCGCGGGCGCGGTCTTCGAGGCTGCCGCCGCGGGCGAACACGGAGCGTTCGAGGACGGTGCCGAGCAGCGGGCCGTCGGCTCCGGTGTCGGACTGCGAGCCGTTCTCCTCGTGGTCGAACGCGGCGAGCACCGGGATGTACGGGATCTCCTCGTCCGGCTGACCGGCGACGGCGGCGAGCGCGGCGGTCGCCGCGTGCACGGAGAGCAGGTTGTCCATCCGGGGGCCGGCCAGCAGCTCCCGGTCGCGGCCCAGATAGGACGGCGGCTCGATGGGGTGCGGCATCAGGTCCCAGCCGGTCACGTCCTCGGCGTCGACGCCCGCCTCCTCGGCGACGAAGCGGATCAGGTCGCCCTCCTCGACGTCGCCGAGTCCCCAGATGGGCTGCATGTGCTTCTGCCGGTCGAGCTTGAGACCGTCGGTGTTGGCCGACCGGTCCAGGTGGACGGCCAGCTGGGGTACGCGCAGGAGGGCCCGGTCGATGTTGACCAGCCGGTGCGTACCGTCGCGCAGCGAGATGCGGCCCGCGAGGCCCAGGTCCCGGTCGAGCCAGGTGTTCAGGAGCGTCCCGCCGTAGATCTCGACGGCGACCTGGCGCCAGCCGTACGCGCCGGTGTCGGGCAGCGGCTTGACCCGCAGGTTCGGTGAGTCGGTGTGCGCCCCGGCGATCCGGAACGGGGTGTGCGCCTCGGCGCCCTCCGGCACGTACCAGGCGATGATCGCCCCGCCCCGCAGCACGTACTTCCCGCCGGTGGAGGCGTCCCAGGCCGCGGTCTCCTCGACCTGCCGGAAACCGGCCTTCTCCAGCCGCGCCGCGGCGGAAGCCACCGCGTGGTAGGGGGAGGGGCTGGCCATCAGGAAGGCCATCAGATCGTCGGTGTGCCCGCGGTCGAAGCGGAGGGAAGAACTCATGTTCTTCACTGTAACGACGGTCGGCAGGGACGCTTCACGGTTGTCGCGCGGTGGCACATGCCGGTCGCGGGGAGCGTGGTGTTACGCCCGGTTCCTGCCCGGTTCCTGTCCGGTTACCGGCCTCGGCCCGGGCCCTGTCAGAGCTTCGATGACGGCTCGTCGCCGTTCTGCGCCTGCTGCGCACGCTCGGAGAACAGCGCCGCGAGGTCCTTGGTGAGGTCCTTGTCGGGTGCTTCCTCGCTGTGGGCGTCCGACCCCATCCAGAGCACCGCGGTGCCGACCCGTATCTGGCCGGTGACGCTGAGGCTCCTGCCGTACTGCGACCCCAGTCGCGCGTCGCGCTCTGCGCCGGCCTGCCCGATGTCGGCCTTCTTCGGGCCGGTGGTACGCGCGGTGCTCTTCCACAGGACGTCGTACGCGGCCTCGGCGGCCTTCTCGTCCTTGTACGCGATCATCCAGAACCGGGCCCCGGCCTTCTCCTTCTCGTTCACGAAGGAGACCGACCCCATGAACAGGGAGTCCTCGCACCCCTTGTTGCCCTTGTTCGCGCAGAGCCGGCCGCGCATGAGGTCGTCCATCGGCCCGGTGGACGGCTTCTCACGGCGCTCCCAGCCCGGCATCGAGCCCTCGTCCGGCAGCACGGAGGCGACCTGCGCCTCGTCCAGCGCAGCCGCCCTGTCCTCGGTGCCCCCGCCGCAGCCCGCGAGCAGCAGCAGAGCCGCCACCGTCACCGCCGCCCCTCGCGCCGTCCGGTGTACGGCAGTTGCCTGCGCGGTGCTCACGATCACATCTCCTTCTCGGGCCGGATGCCGATCATAGAGAAGGCCCGCCCCGGAGGGGCGGGCCTTCTTCACTCACGGTGAGAGGGGCGTGAAGAGACCTAGAACGCGGCCTCGTCCAGCTCCATCAGCGAGTTGTCGACCGTCTCGGCGAGCGCGCGCTCGGCGCCGACGCCCGGCAGGATGTTCGCGGCGAAGAACTTCGCGGCGGCGATCTTGCCCTGGTAGAAGGGGACGTCCTTCGCGGAGGCGCCTCGCAGCTTCTCGGCGGCCACGGCCGCGCCCTTGAGCAGCAGGTAGCCGACCACGACATCGCCGGACGCCATCAGCAGGCGGGTCGTGTTGAGGCCCACCTTGTAGATGTTCTTGACGTCCTCGCCGGTGGCGGTGAGGTCGGTGATCATCGTGCCGACGATCGCCTCCAGGTCCACGGCCGCCTTCGCGAGCGAGTCGACCGAGGCGCCGAGGTCCTCGTTGCCCTGGTTCTCGGCGAGGAACTTCTTGATCTCCTCGGAGAGCGTGTTCAGCGAGGCGCCCTGGTCGCGGACGATCTTCCGGAAGAAGAAGTCCTGACCCTGGATCGCCGTCGTGCCCTCGTACAGGGTGTCGATCTTGGCGTCGCGGATGTACTGCTCGACCGGGTACTCCTGGAGGTAACCGGAACCGCCGAAGGTCTGGAGCGACTGCGCGAGCTGCTCGTACGACTTCTCGGAGCCGTAGCCCTTCACGATCGGGAGCAGCAGGTCGTTGAGGCCGTGCAGCGCCTTGGCGTCCTCGCCCGCGGCCTCCTTCTCCTGGATCGCGTCCTGGACCGTGGCGGTGTAGAGCACGAGGGAGCGCATGCCCTCCGCGTACGCCTTCTGCGTCATGAGCGAGCGGCGCACGTCGGGGTGGTGCGTGATGGTGACCTTGGGCGCCGTCTTGTCCATGAACTGCGACAGGTCGGTGCCCTGGACGCGCTCTTTGGCGTACTCCAGCGCGTTCAGGTAACCCGTCGACAGGGTCGCGATGGCCTTCGTGCCGACCATCATGCGGGCGAACTCGATGATGCGGAACATCTGGCGGATGCCGTCGTGCTTGTCACCGACCAGCCAGCCCTTGGCGGGGTGCCGGTCGCCGAACGTCATCTCGCACGTGTTGGACGCCTTGAGGCCCATCTTGTGCTCGACGTTCGTCGCGTACACGCCGTTGCGCTCGCCCAGCTCGCCGGTGGTCCAGTCGAAGTGGAACTTCGGGACCATGTAGAGCGACAGGCCCTTGGTACCCGGTCCCGCGCCCTCGGGACGCGCCAGCACGTAGTGGAGGATGTTCTCGGACATGTCGTGCTCGCCCGAGGTGATGAAGCGCTTCACACCCTCGATGTGCCAGGAGCCGTCCTCCTGCTCGACGGCCTTCGTGCGGCCGGCGCCGACGTCCGAACCCGCGTCGGGCTCGGTCAGCACCATCGTCGAGCCCCACTGCTTCTCGACGGCGATCTCCGCGATCTTCTTCTGCGCCTCGTTGCCCTCGTCGAAGAGGATGCCGGCGAAGGCCGGGCCGGATGAGTACATCCAGACGGCCGGGTTCGCACCGAGCAGCAGCTCCGCGTAGCCCCAGATCAGGGAGCGCGGGGAGGTGGTGCCGCCGATCTCCTCGGGCAGGCCCAGACGCCAGTACTCGGAGTCCATGAACGCCTGGTACGACTTCTTGAAGGTTTCCGGGACCGGAGCGGTGTTGGTCTCGGGGTCGAAGACCGGCGGGTTGCGGTCGGCGTCCGCGAAGGAGTCGGCGAGCTCGTTCTCCGCGAGGCGGGTGATCTCGTCGAGGATGGTCTTCGCGGTGTCGACGTCCATCTCGGCGAATGCGCCGGTGCCGTACACCTTGTCGCGCCCGAGGACCTCGAAGAGGTTGAACTCGATGTCGCGGAGATTCGACTTGTAGTGCCCCATGGGAAGGCTCCGTAATCAATAGCAGTGGCGCGCAGCGCCCCGGGGAGGGGTGAGGGTCGGGCGACGAGCTGGCGTGGGTATATCAGCTGACCTCTACGATGATGCTACCCGTCAGTAATAAGACGCAACCCCTCAAGGGGTTGATGTGTCCGATTACTCTTTGCGGCATGTACGGCTATGACCAGAACCCGGGCGCGCAGCAGCAGATGGGCGGCGGCTACGGCGAGCAGCCGCTGTATCCCGAACCCTCGCCGCCCTCCCTGGCGGACGCGGTCCGGGCCTTCACCACGGGCTCCCTGTCCGCGGAGGACTTCCAGCAGATCTTCGCGACCTCCAAGGTCTACTGCCCGCGGGGGGACAACCCGGGCTTCCTGGCCCTGCACAACACCCAGCAGCCGGTGATTCCCATGTTCACCACGCTGAAGGAGCTGCGCCTGTACGCGGGCAAGGAGTCCAAGTACTTCGTGATCACCGGAGCCGAGGTGATCGACCTGCTGCCCACCGGCTACGGCTTCGTCCTCGACATGGAGGGCGATCACCGCATGGTCTTCGACGCCAAGGCCGTGGAGCAGATGGTCGACTTCGCGATGCGCCGCATGTACGGCTAGACGCCCCTGCCGCGCGGACGGCTTGTTGCCGTTCTGAAGGGCCCGCACCCCAGGGGTGCGGGCCCTTCTCGCTGCCCGGGCGGGGCGGGAATGCGTTCCCCCTTGCAGGATGTTCACTATTCAACTAAATTGGAATCAGGACAATCCCGGAGGAGGCTTCCCATGCCTGCAGTGACCGTCGAAAACCCGCTGAGCCTGCCCAAGGTCGTGGCCCAGGGCGACGCCGTGGCCCGTCCCGTGCTCGCGGTCACGACCGCGCCCACCGGGTTCGAGGGAGAGGGCTTCCCGGTGCGCCGCGCCTTCGCGGGCATCGACTACAAGCACCTCGACCCGTTCATCATGATGGACCAGATGGGTGAGGTGGAGTACGCGGCCGGGGAGCCGAAGGGCACGCCCTGGCACCCGCACCGCGGCTTCGAGACCGTGACGTACCTGATCGACGGCACCTTCGTCCACCAGGACAGCAACGGTGGCGGCGGCACCATCGAGAACGGCGACACCCAGTGGATGACGGCCGGCTCCGGTCTGCTGCACATCGAGGCCCCGCCGGAGTCCCTCGTCATGTCCGGCGGCCTCTTCCACGGCCTCCAGCTCTGGGTGAACCTTCCCAGGGCCGACAAGATGATGGCCCCCCGCTACCAGGACATCCGCGGTGGCCAGGTCCAGCTTCTCGCGTCCCCGGACGGCGGCGCGCTGCTCCGCGTCATCGCCGGTGAGCTCGACGGGCACGAGGGCCCGGGGATCACCCACACCCCGATCACGATGATCCACGCCACCGTCCGGCCCGGCGCCGAGGTGACCCTGCCGTGGCGCGAGGACTTCAACGCACTCGCGTACGTGCTGGCCGGGCGCGGCACGGCCGGTGCCGAGCGCCGGCCGGTCCACAAGGGGCAGACCGCCGTCTTCGGCAGCGGTTCCTCGCTCACCGTCCGTGCGGACGAGTCCCAGGACGGCAACACCCCCGACCTGGAGATCGTCCTGCTCGGCGGCCGTCCGATCCGTGAGCCGATGGCGCACTACGGGCCGTTCGTGATGAACAGTCAGGCCGAGCTCAAGCAGGCGTTCGAGGACTTCCAGGCCGGCCGCCTCGGCACGGTGCCCGCCGTCCACGGAATGTGACACCCCGTCCGCCCGTGGGGCGGGGGTGACGGTCCGTCACCCGTACGCCCTCACGGGCGGGCCGCCGCACCCGCACCGTGATCGGGTGGGGAGAGTGCAGACCCAGAAGCCTCTCCTGCCCGACGGTGCGCGCCGGACAGCCGCGTGGTGCGGCGTCGTACTCCTCGTCACCGGTGTCGCCGCGGTAGCCATCTGGCTGTGCATCGTGCTCAAGACGGCGGTCACGCCGGTCCTGCTCGCGCTGCTCGGTACGGCGCTGCTCGGGCCCGTCCACCGCTGGCTGACGGCGCACCGCGTGAACCGTTCCCTGGCCGCCGGGCTGACCTGCGCCGCGCTCGTGGCGGTGGTCGGCGGCGCCGGGTACGTCGTCGTCACGGCGCTCATCGACACCGGTGACCAGATCGTGGACTCGCTCAAGGACGCGGGGCAGTGGATCATCGACCACTTCGGCGTCGCGGACGGCGCGAACGTGGACGACCTCGCCGACAACACCAAGAGCCTCGTCGAGAAGTTCGGCGCCAGCGCGGCGGGCGGCCTGCTCAGCGGGATCAGCCTGGTCGGCTCCTTCGTGGCGGCCGGTGTGCTGGCCCTGCTGCTCACCTTCTTCTTCCTGCGCGACTCCGACCGGGCCGCGAATCTCGCCCACACCATCGCCCCGCGGGGTACCGGCGATCTGGTGGAGGCCGTGGGGCGGCGGGCCTTCGAGGCCGTCGAGGGCTTCATGCGGGGCACCACGTTCATCGCGCTGATCGACGCCCTGTGCATCACCGTGGGCCTCCTGATCCTGGACGTCCCGGGGGCACCGGGCCTGGGGGCGCTGGTCTTCGTCGGGGCCTACATCCCGTATCTCGGGGCGTTCCTTTCGGGCGCGGTGGCCGTTCTGGTCGCGCTCGCCGACCGGGGGCTCGTCATCGCCCTCTGGGCCCTCGGGGTGGTGCTCGCGGTGCAGGTGCTGGAGGGCCACGTCCTCCAGCCGGTGATCCAGAGCCGTACGGTCCAGATGCACCCGGCCATGATCATGATCGCCCTGACCGCGGGCGCCAGCGTCGCCGGCGTCCTGGGCATGCTGCTCGCGGTGCCGGTGTGCGCGGCGGCGTTCGGCGTGATCGGGGAGCTCAGGAAGGGGTACGCGGCCCGGGAGCCCGGCGGTGCCCCCGAGGCCGGCGGCGGCCCGCCGCCGGGCCCGTCCGGGGCGTGAGGGCGACGCGCCCGCCACACGCTCCCGGTCAGGGCGCCGGCCGCTCCTGCGCCTCCAGCAGCTCGAACCAGATCGACTTGCCCTCGCCCCGGGGGTCCACCCCCCAGGTGTCGGCCAGCATCTCCATCAGGACGAGTCCCCGGCCGCTGGACGCCATCTCCCCGGGCCGCCGCTTGTGCGGCAGCTCGTCGCTCCCGTCGGCGACCTCCACGCGCAGCCGCCGCTCGCCCCGTTCCCCGCTCGCCTCCGCGACCATCAGCGCGTCGCCGTCCGTGTGGACGAGCACGTTGGTGGCCATCTCGGAGAGCATCAGCACGGCCGAGTCGACCTGTTCCGGGTCGGTCCAGTCGTGCAGGAGCTCGCGCAGCTGCTGCCGCGCCGCCGCGATCCGTTCGGGTTCGGCCTGGGCGATGGTCATCGCGGTGCGGCGCGGGTGCGCCCGCCGGGCCGTGGGGCCCGCGCGGCGGAGCATCAGGACGGCGATGTCGTCCTCGCGCCGGTCGGCCAGGGACCCGGTCGTGTAGTGGGACGTGGGGCCGTGCACGGCCTGTACGAGGGCGTCGGCCAGCTTCTCCAGGTCCTCGGTCGGCTGCTCCAGGACCGGGCGGAGCCGGTTCCAGCCGGTCGCCATGTCGTGGCCGCCGGTCTCGATGAGCCCGTCCGTGCACAGCATGATCGTTTCGCCTGGTTCCAGGACGACCCTGGTCGTCGGATAGTCCGAGTCGGTCTCGATGCCCAGCGGCAGCCCGCCCGCGGTCTGCCGGATCACCGCGGTGCCGTCGATGCTGATCACCACGGGGTCCGGGTGGCCCGCCCGTGCGATGTCCAGCGTGCCGGTCTCCGGGTCGGCCTCCGCGTACAGGCAGGTCGCGAAGCGCGGGGCGGCGCGTTCCTCGCCGGCGCTCCCCGGCTCCTCGCTGAGACCGGCGAGGAAGCGCGAGGCCCGGGAGAGCACCGCGTCGGGGCGGTGCCCCTCGGACGCGTAGGCGCGCAGGGCGATCCGCAGCTGGCCCATGAGTCCGGCGGCCCGTACGTCATGGCCCTGCACGTCGCCGATGACGAGCGCGATACGGCCGTTGGGGAGCGGGATCATGTCGTACCAGTCGCCGCCGACCTGGAGCCCGCCGCCGGTCGGGATGTAGCGCGCGGCCACGGACATCCCGGGGATGTCGGGCCCGAGGGAGGGCATCATCGAGCGCTGGAGGCCTAGCGACAGCTCGCGTTCGGTCTCGGCGGCCCCGGCGCGGTCCAGTGCCTGGGCGAGCATCCGGGCGACCGTCGTCAGCACGGCGCGCTCGTCCGGCGAGAAGGACACGGGATGCCGGAACCCGGCCATCCAGGCGCCCATCACGTGGCCCGAGGCGACCAGCGGCAGGAAGGCCCAGGAGCGGCGTCCGAAGCGGCGGGCCAGCGGCCAGGTGGCGGAGAAGCGCCGGCGGTACTCGTCCGGCGACGGCAGATAGATCGCCCGCCCGGTCCGTACGACCTCGGCGGCCGGGTAGTCGGTGTCGAGGGGCATGTCGGCGAACGGGTCCTCGTCGCCCACGTTGTGCCCATGGTGCCCGATGATCGTCAGCCGCTCTCCCGCGACGCCGAAGACGGCCAGGCCGTCCGGCGAGAACCCGGGCATCGAGAGGGACGCGGCGACCCGCAGCACCTCCTCGGTGGACCGCGCCTCGGCCAGCGCCCGGCCCGCGTCCAGCAGGAACGCCTCACGGGAACGGCGCCAGTCTCCGGTGATGGCCGTGTGCTCGGCGGTGGAGCCCGGCTGCGGCTCGGCGACCTCCTGGAGGGTGCCCATCAGTACGTAGCCCTCGGGGCCTCCCCCGGGCCGCAGGACCGGCCTCGACCGGCTGCGCACGATACGGAGTACGTAACCCTGCTCGTCCACGATCCGCAGCCGGGCCTCGGCGAGGGTGCCCTCGGCGACCGCGAGATTCACGACCCCGTAGATCTCGTTCCAGTCGACCGGGTGGAACCGGGAGCGCACCACGGACTCTCTGAAGTCGCCGGCCTCGGCGGGCAGGCCGAGGAGCCGGGCCGCCTCCGCGTCGAGCGTGACCGTCCCGGCTTCGTTGTCCCAGCGCCACAGACCGGTCGCGATCGCGGCCAGGACTTCCTCGGTGCGCATTGCCCCACTTTATGAAGATCTGCCCGTGGGACGCCACCGAGGGGGCGGGCGGCCGCCCGGCGGCTCGCGGCCCGGACCCGGCGTCCGATGTGTCCCGGAAGACCTTGAAACGACAATGGCAATGCTGGGGTGCGGACGCGGGCGGTAGCCTGGGGTGGCTGAGACCGCCCTCCGATTCCCCGTCGGTCTCAATCCGCCTCGAATCGCTAAGACTGGATGAACGACGATGCATCGGTACAGGTCCCACACCTGCGGCGAGCTCCGCGCCTCTGACGTCGGCACCGACGTCCGGCTGAGCGGCTGGCTGCACAATCGCCGAGACCTGGGTGGCATCCTCTTCATCGATCTGCGCGACCACTACGGTCTGGTGCAGCTCGTCGCCCGCCCCGGCACGCCCGGCAACGACGCCCTGTCGAAGCTGACCAAGGAGACCGTCGTCCGGATCGACGGCAAGGTCTCCGCTCGCGGTGCCGACAACGTCAACCCGGAGCTCCCGACCGGTGACATCGAGATCGAGGTCACCGAGGTCGAGGTCCTGGGCGAGGCGGCCCCGCTGCCCTTCACGATCAACGCCGAGGACGGGGTCAACGAGGAGCGGCGCCTGGAGTACCGCTTCCTCGACCTGCGCCGCGAGCGCATGCACCGCAACATCATGCTGCGCTCGTCGGTCATCGCCTCCATCCGCTCCAAGATGGTGGCCCTCGGCTTCAACGAGATGGCGACCCCGATCCTCGCCGCGACCTCCCCCGAGGGCGCCCGCGACTTCGTGGTCCCCTCCCGGCTGAACCCGGGCAAGTTCTACGCGCTGCCGCAGGCCCCCCAGCAGTTCAAGCAGCTGCTGATGATCTCCGGCTTCGACCGCTACTTCCAGATCGCGCCGTGCTTCCGCGACGAGGACGCCCGCGCGGACCGCTCGCCCGGCGAGTTCTACCAGCTCGACGTCGAGATGTCGTTCGTCGAGCAGGAGGATGTCTTCCAGCCGATCGAGAAGCTCATGACCGAGCTCTTCGAGGAGTACGGCAACGGCCGCCACGTCACCTCGCCCTTCCCGCGCATCCCGTTCCGTGAGTCGATGCTGAAGTACGGCAACGACAAGCCGGACCTCCGCGCCCAGCTGGAGCTCGTCGACATCTCCGACGTCTTCGCGGACTCGGAGTTCAAGGCGTTCGCCGGCAAGCACGTCCGCGCGCTGCCGGTCCCGGACACCGCAGGGCAGTCCCGGAAGTTCTTCGACGGCCTCGGTGCGTACGCGATCGAGCACGGCGCCAAGGGCCTCGCCTGGGTCCGGGTCGGCGAGGACGGCACCCTGGCGGGTCCGATCGCCAAGTTCCTCACCGAGGCGGACGTCAAGACGCTCACCGAGCGCCTGTCCCTCGTTCCCGGCCACGCCGTCTTCTTCGGCGCGGGCGAGTTCCACGAGGTCTCCAAGATCATGTCCGTCGTCCGCGTCGAGGCCGCCAAGCGCTCCGGTCACTTCGAGGAGGGCGTCTTCCGGTTCTGCTGGATCGTCGACTTCCCGATGTACGAGAAGGACGAGGACACCGGGAAGATCGACTTCTCCCACAACCCGTTCTCCATGCCCCAGGGCGGCATGAAGGACCTGGAGGAGAAGGACCCGCTGGACATCCTGGCGTGGCAGTACGACATCGTCTGCAACGGCATCGAGCTGTCCTCCGGCGCCATCCGTAACCACGAGCCCGACGTCATGATCAAGGCGTTCGAGATCGCCGGCTACGAGGCCGAGACCGTCGAGCGGGAGTTCGCGGGCATGCTGCGCGCGTTCCGCCTCGGCGCCCCGCCGCACGGTGGCATCGCCCCCGGCGTCGACCGCATCGTGATGCTCCTCGCCGACGAGCCCAACATCCGCGAGACGATCGCCTTCCCGCTCAACGGCAACGCCCAGGACCTGATGATGGGCGCACCGTCCGAGCTGGACGAGACCCGTCTGCGTGAGCTGAACATCCAGCTCCGTAAGCCGGTCGCCTCGGCGAAGGACAAGACGGAGAAGTAGCCCGCCGTTGTTCCACGTGAAACAGCCCCCGGTCGTCAGGCCGGGGGCTGTTTCACGTGCGGGTGCGGGTACGCGCGCACAGGAACAGGGGACGGCGGGCGACGCATACGGCCGGATGGCCTGGTTGAGGATGTGTCAGGGGCCGGACCGGCTATGAATGCCACCTGCTACTGCGTCAGTCGACCCACTCAGGAGCCCCTCGCCGTGTCCGCTTCCCGACGCTTGTGCGCCGCCACCCTCACCACCCTGCTCCTCCTCGCCCTGACCGGCTGCTCCACGGAAACGGCCCCGCCCACCGGGGCCCGTGGTGCGGCAGGCTCCCAGTCGATGCCCGCGGCCGGTCGCGCGCAGGCTTCCCGGCCCGCGGAGATTCCGGCGGCCGGGCGCGCGGCGACTCCCCGGCCCGCGGAGATCCCGGCGCTCGGCCCGCGTACCAGGGCCGCGATCCCGGCCACCGCGCGCCAGGCGGTCGTCGTCACGGGCGAGGCCCGCGACTCCAACCAGTCCACCGCCGTCCTCTACGTCCGTGACGCCCCCGCCGAGGGCTGGCGGGCAGCGGCAGGTCCCTGGCCCGCACACAACGGCCTGAAGGGCTGGACGGACCTCCATGTGGCGGGCGACCTCAAGTCGCCGGTCGGTGTCTACACCCTCTCCGACGCGGGCGGGCGGCTCCCCGACCCGGGGGCCCTGCTCCCGTACGACGAGCATCCGCGTTTCGCGATGAGCGGGGAGGGCTTCTACGGGGAGTCGCTCGAAGGGTCCTTCGACTACGTCGTCGCCATCGACTACAACCGCACACCCGGTGTCACGCCCCTCGACCGGGAGCGCCCGCTCGGCGAGGACCGGGGCGGCGGCATCTGGCTCCATGTGGACCACGGCGGCCCGACCCAGGGCTGCGTCTCGCTCCCCGAGGACCGGATGAGGGACCTTCTCCTCGCCCTCGACCCGGCGAAGAAGCCGGTGATCGTGATGGGGGACGCGATGACGCTGCGCCGATGAGCCGCCGGACGGCACACGAGAGGGCCGGGACCGCGCCTGCGGTCCCGGCCCTCTGCCGTCGCGTGGAAGGTGACTACGCGGGCTTCTCCTCCAGGCGCGGGAACAGCACCGCGCCCTTCGTCACCGTCGCCCCGGCGGGCAGCCGGCCCCAGGTGCCCGCGTCCTGCACCCGCTGGTCGGCCAGTGCGCCCAGGGACTCCTCGGCGCCCAGGGACTCCCACAGCTTCTGCGAGGTCTCCGGCATCACCGAGTTCAGCAGGACGGCCACACCGCGCAGCGCCTCGGCGGCGGTGTACAGGATCGTCGCGAGGCGGGCCTGGCCCTCCGGGGACGTGTCCTTGGCGACCTTCCAGGGCTCCTGCTCCGTGATGTAGCCGTTGACCTGCTTCACGAAGTCGAAGATCGCCAGGATGCCGGCCTGGAAGTCGAGCTCCTCGCCGATCTTCTGGTCGGCGGTGGCGACGGCCTTGGCCAGGCCGTCCCGCACGGCCTGCTCGGCGTCACCGGCGGCCGTGGCCTCCGGAAGCGCCCCGCCGAAGTACTTGCCGACCATCGCGGCGAGGCGCGAGGCCAGGTTGCCGTAGTCGTTGGCGAGTTCGGAGGTGTAGCGGGCGGCGAAGTCCTCCCACGAGAACGAGCCGTCGTTGCCGTACGCGATCGCCCGCAGGAAGTACCAGCGGTACGCGTCCACGCCGAAGTGCGAGGTCAGGTCCTGCGGCTTGATGCCCGTCAGGTTCGACTTGGACATCTTCTCGCCGCCGACCATCAGCCAGCCGTTGGCGACGACCTTGCCGGGCAGCGGCAGCCCCTGCGCCATCAGCATCGCGGGCCAGATCACCGAGTGGAAGCGCAGGATGTCCTTGCCGATGAGGTGCACGTCGGCAGGGAAGGTGCTCTCGAACTTCTCCTGGTTGGCGCCGTAGCCGACGGCCGTCGCGTAGTTGAGCAGCGCGTCGACCCAGACGTAGATCACGTGCTTCTCGTCCCACGGCACCGGGACGCCCCAGTCGAAGGTCGAGCGCGAGATCGACAGGTCCTGGAGGCCCTGCTTGACGAAGTTCAGCACCTCGTTGCGGGCCGACTCGGGCTGGATGAAGCCGGGGTTGGCCGCGTAGAACTCCAGCAGCTTCGGGCCGTACTCGCTCAGCTTGAAGAAGTAGTTCTCCTCCTTGAGGAGTTCCACCGGCTTCTTGTGGACGGGGCACAGCTTGGTGCCGTCCTCGGCCTCGATGAGGTCGCCAGGGAGCTTGTACTCCTCGCAGCCCACGCAGTACGGACCTTCGTACCCGCCCTTGTAGATCTGGTCCTTGTCGTACAGGTCCTGCACGAACTCCTGCACACGGTCGGTGTGCCGCTTCTCCGTCGTACGGATGAAGTCGTCGTTCGTGATGTTCAGGTGCTCCCAGAGGGGCTTCCACGCCTCCTCGACGAGCTTGTCGCACCATGCCTGCGGGGAGACGTTGTTCGCCTCGGCCGTACGCATGATCTTCTGACCGTGCTCGTCCGTGCCGGTGAGGAACCACACCTTCTCGCCGCGCTGACGGTGCCAGCGCGTGAGCACGTCGCCTGCGACGGTCGTGTAGGCGTGGCCCAGGTGAGGAGCGTCGTTGACGTAGTAAATGGGGGTCGAGACGTAGAACGCCTTCGACTCCTGCTTCTCGGTTCCAGTGGCCGCCATGGTCGAAATCCTAACGGCCCCCGGCTGATCCACTCGCACGGAAAAATGCCGGGGACCATCCGGGCGGCGCTTTTCGATCGCGCGTTCTATTTGGTGGAGTGGGAGTACGACGACGGCGGTGCCCGGCCACTGGGGCGGGCACCGCCGTGACGGTGTGGGTGCGTGGATCAGCTGCCGGTGACGTCCTTGCGGGCGGCGGTCCAGGCGGGGAGCGCGGACAGGATCTCCCGGTAGAACGTGGCGTCCGGGACCTCGCGCGGCGCCGGCCCGGCGTGGAAGAACGCGGCGTTCTCGACGTCGAGCCTGCGCAGGAAGTCGAAGCCCTTGGCGTCCTCGTCACCGAAGGCGACGAACTGGAAGAACAGCGGCAGCCGTGCCGCGTCCGCCAGGGCCTGGCGGGCGGCCTGCTTGGCGTCCGGCGGGCCGTCCGTCTGGAAGATCACGAGGGCGGGACCGGTGGCCCCCGACTTCTCGTAGTGCGCGACGATCTCCTCGACGGCACGGTGGTAGTTGGTGCGTCCGAGGCGGCCGAGCCCGGCGTGCAGCTCGTCGATCCGGCCTTCGTGGGCGGTGAGGTCGATCGCCCCGGTGCCGTCGATGTCGGTCGAGAAGAAGACGACGGGGACGGTGGCGTTCTCGTCGAGGTGCGCGGCGAGGGCCAGCGTGCGGTCGCCCAGGTGCTGGGCGCTGCCGTCCTTGTAGAACGGCCGCATGGACCCGGACCGGTCGAGCACGAGGTAGACGGTGGCGCGGAGCCCGGTCAGCCCGTGCTCCTTGAGCCCGGCCTGCGCCGCCTTGTAGGAGTCGACGAGCTGGGGCGCGCGGGACTTGACCCGGGCGAGGGCTACGGCGGGCTTGGCGGCGGCGGTGGCCGCCGGGGCGTCGGCGGCGGGCTCGGCGGCGGGCTCGGCGACGGACTCGGCCACCGGATCGGCGACGGACTCGGCGGCAGGCTCCGGGGTTACCCCTGTGGCCGGCTCTGTGGCCGGCTCCGGGAGGGCCTCGGTCTCGGCGGCCGGCTCGGGCTCGACCTCGGCGACGGGCTCGGGGGCTGCCTCGGGGGCTGCCTCCTGGGCCGGCTCGGGGGTCGGCTCCGGGGTGAGCTCCGTCTCGGCGGCCGGGACTGCGGCGGATTCCTGCTCCGGCTTCGTTTCCGGCTCCGGCTTCGTTTCCGTTTCCGGTTCCGGGTCCAGGTCGAGCGTGATCGGCTCCGGCTTCGCCTCGGGCTCGCTCGCGGCGGCGGCCGGCTCGGCCACCACCTCGGATACGGCCTCCGCTTCCGCGACGGGCTCCGCCACGGTCTCGGCGGCCGGCTCGGCCACCGGCTCCGCGACAGGCGCCGGCTTCGTGTCGGGGGCCGAACCCTGGGCCGGGACCGTGGGCGTGGCGGCGGGGGCGGACGACGAAGCGGCGGCCGCCTTGTCGAAGGCGGCCGCCACCAGGTCCGAAGCCAGTCCGCTCTCCCGCGAAGAAGCGGAGGCGGAGGCGGAGGCGGAAGTGGAGGCGGAAGCGGAGGGAGAGGTCGAGGGGGAGGTGGAGGGAGAGGAGGAAGCCGGGGCGGGCACCGACGCCTTCACGGCCGGTGCGGGCTCGGCCGCCGAAGTCGTCTCCGGCTCCGGCTCCGTGGGCTGGGTGCGCTCGGCCTGGGGCGGGACGGTGGCCGTGGCCGACTCGTCCTGCTCCGTGCGGCCGAACACCTTGCGCAGCAAGCTCCGAATGCCCATGGGCCAAGCCTTTCGCGTGAGTTGGGTGCGGTATATGTCCGCCCTGCGGAAATTGATCCCTGGCCAGGGCGGATACGTAAGGTTAGCGGCCGGATCCGGCCGTTCGTCGGCACGGCCCGCCCCGGGGACAACTGAGCCTCAACCGAGCCCCAACCGAGGCATTGGCGAATTCCGGCCACCCGGGGAGAGCAGCGGTGGCCCGGACTTCACCCCCCGTTCACCGGGAGTCCCTCGTACCGCGTGAATGCGCACCTACCGTCACGCAGGACACACAGATGGAGGGAATCCACGTGCGCAATCTGCTGCCGCTCATCAGCTCGCATCCGGGCGGGCGCTCTGGGCTGACCTGCCGCTACCGCTGCGGCGACGCCTGCTTCCAGGAGATACCGAACACCAGCGACAACGAGTACGCCGGCGATGTCATCGCCGGTGCCCTGTCGCGCCGGTCGATGATGCGTGCCGCCGCCGTGGTGACCGTTGCCGCCGCTGCCGGGACCGCCGCCCTCGCCGGTCCGGCCGCCCCGCAGGCCGAGGCCGCCGCTCTCGCCGGGCCGGGCGGTTCGCCGAAGTACCCGCACAAGCCCGGCCTTTCGGGCGCACGTGGGCTGCGCTTCGCGCCCGTGGCCCCCAACAAGGACGACAAGGTCACCGTTCCGGACGGCTACGAGCAGAACCTCGTGATCCGCTGGGGCGAGCCGATCCTGCGCGGCGCCCCCGCCTTCGACCCGGACCGTCAGACGGCGAAGGCGCAGGCGGGCCAGTTCGGTTACAACGTCGACTTCCTCTCGCTGCTCCCGCTCCGGGGCGAGCGCGGCCGCCAGGTCCTGGTCGCCAACCACGAGTACACGGACGAGAACCTCATGTTCCGTGGTTATGATCCGGCCAATCCCACCCGTGAGCAGGTCGAGATCGCGTGGGCGGCGCACGGACTCTCCGTCGTCGTGGTCCAGGAGGAGCACCGCACCGGCAAGCTCGGTGCCGTCGGCCGCCACCCGCTGAACCGCCGCCTCACCGCGACCAGCGAGTTCCGGGTCACCGGCCCGGCCGCGGGCAGCCCTCTGCTGCGTACGTCCGCCGACCCCTCCGGCCGCAAGGTCCTCGGCACGCTGAACAACTGTGCGGGCGGCACCACGCCGTGGGGCACCACGCTGCACGGCGAGGAGAACTTCAACCAGTACTTCGCCAACGGTTCCAGCCCCACCGACAAGCGGTACGGCATCGGTTCGAGCACCACCGAGCGCAAGTGGGAGCGTTTCGACAAGCGCTTCGACGTCGCGCAGGAGCCCAACGAGCCGCACCGCCACGGCTGGGTCGTCGAACTCGACCCGTTCGACCCGGATTCCACCCCGCGCAAGCGCACCGCGCTGGGCCGGTTCAAGCACGAGGCGGCGCAGCCCCGGCTGACCTCCGACGGGCGTCCGGTCGTCTACATGGGTGACGACGAACGCTTCGACTACTTCTACAAGTTCGTCTCCAGCAAGCAGATGAAGAAGGGGAACTCGCGGGCCGCCCGCGAGCACAACCTGACGCTGCTGGACGAGGGCACGCTGTACGTCGCCAAGCTGACCGGTGACTCCCCGGCCGCCGAGTTCGACGGCACGGGAAAGCTGCCCTCCGACGGCGAGTTCGACGGCAGCGGGGTGTGGATCCCGCTGGCGACCGGCAACGTCTCGCACGTGCCCGGCATGACGGCCGAAGAGGTGTACGTCTTCACCCGGCTGGCCGGTGACAAGGTCGGCGCCACGAAGATGGACCGTCCCGAGGACGTCGAGCCGTCGCCGCGCACCGGCCGCGTCTACATCGCGCTCACCAACAACACCGACCGGGGCAAGGCGGGCAAGGCCGGCGCGGACGAGGCGAACCCGCGCAACCTCAACAAGCACGGCCAGGTCCTGGAGCTGGCGGAGCACTGGGACGACCCGGCGGGCGACGGTTTCGCCTGGCGGCTCTTCCTCGTCGCGGGCGACCCGAACGACCCCTCGACGTACTTCGCCGGTTTCCCGAAGGAGAAGGTCAGCCCCATCTCCTGCCCGGACAACGTGGCCTTCGACGACCACGGGAACCTGTGGATCTCCACGGACGGCAACCAGCTCGGCTCCCACGACGGCCTGTTCGGTGTCGCGACGCAGGGCGAACGGCGCGGTGAGCTGAAGCAGTTCCTCACCGTCCCGACCGGCGCCGAGACCTGTGGCCCGGTGATCCAGGACCGCCGCGTCCTGGTCGCGGTGCAGCACCCGGGCGAGATCGACGGCGCGACCGTCGACAAGCCGGCGAGCAGCTGGCCGGACGGTCCGGGGAAGATCGTCCGTCCGTCCGTCGTCGCCGTGTGGCGCAGGGACGGCAGGGACATCGGCGTCTGATCGCGCCCTGCTCCACTGCCCCACCCGGCACGGTCGCTGACGGGCGCCGTACGGGCGGACCAAAAGTCCGCTTGTACGGCGCCCGTGCGCGTGCGCCGCATTAGAGTCGGTCCCATGGTTTCCGGTGAGGCACCGCAGGCGGAGGGCAGCGTCCGTGTCGACGTCTGGATCTGGTCGGTCCGGCTGACGAAGACCCGGTCGCAGGCCGCGGCCGCCTGCCGGGCAGGTCATGTGCGGGTCAACGGTGAGCGGGCCAAGCCCGCACAGGCCCTGCACACCGGTGACGAGGTACGGCTCCGGCACGACGGCCGGGACCGGGTCGTGGTCGTGTCGAAGCTCGTGAAGAAGCGGGTCGGCCCTCCGGTGGCGGCCGAGTGCTTCGTCGACAACAGCCCGCCTCCGCCGCCGCGCGAGATCGCCCTCCAGGTCCCGGTCCGCGACCGCGGTACGGGTCGCCCCACCAAGCGCGACCGGCGGGAGATGGAACGCCTTCAGGAACGGGGCCCCGGGCCCGGCCGGTGACCGGTCACTCTGTGTGTTTCACGTGAAACACACAACCCGGCCGAAGGTGTCCTACGGCTGGGGCGAGGCGATCGCCCTGGCCGCCGCCACTTCCTGACGGAGCGGCTCCAGCACGCTGTCCTCGTCAACCGGCAGCTCGGCCCGCACCTCCACCAGCTCCTCGCTCGACCGCAGGCCCTCCGACAGCTCCCGCAGGTGCTGCTCGATCGCGGCCACCTCGTCGGCCCGTGGCTCCGCGGCCCCGTGGTTGATCCGGACCCGGGCCGCCGTCGTCGCGTCCACGATCCGTTCGACGGCGACGACCAGCGGCCACCAGGCGGCGGCGCGTGCTCCGACGGGAGGCGGTTCCGTCAGGGCACGCTGGAACTCGGACCGTACGGCCGACAGGTCGCGGTAGAGCCGGCGCCTGGCCCGGACCCGTTCCGCCTGGTCGGCGTCGAGGCCGTCGAAGGCGCACGCCACATAGTCGGCGATGTCCGTCACCGCGTCCGCGAGCCGGGAGCCGATCCGGGTGTGCCAGCTCTCCGGCCAGAGCAGATAGCCGGCGACGAGCACGATGGCGCAGCCGATCAGGCTGTCCAGGAGCCGTGGCTGGACCAGAGCGATGCCCTGGTGGTTCAGCAGGTCCGAGAGCAGCAGGATGACCGGGGTGATGGCCGCGGTCTGGAAGGCGTAGCCCTTCGCCGTGAGCGCCGGGATGAGCGCGGCGAGCACCACCATGACCGGCACGTCCCACCACCCGATGGGCACCTCGGCCAGCACCGGAGCCGCGATGACCAGCCCGGCCGCCGTGCCCACCGCGCGCAGCACGGCGCGGGAGAAGACCGAGCCGAAGTCCGGCTTGAGGACGAAGGTGACGGTCAGTGCGACCCAGTAGGAGCGCTCCACGTCGATCAGCGAGGTGAGCGCCTGGGCCAGACCGATGCAGAGGGCCAGGCGCAGCCCGTACCGCCAGGACGTTCCGGAGAACAGCACACTGCGGGTCGCCCGCCGGATGCGTACGCCGAGTGCGGCGGGCCGTCCGAGGCGGTCGTCCACGTTGTACGGGTCGGGCTCGGCCTTGTGGACCACGGCAGCCGCATGCCGCAGGGCACTGTCCACGGCGCGTGTGGCGGGCGATTCGGGGTCCGGGAGGTCGAGCACCGGTGCGCCGCTACGGCTCTGTTCGACATCGTCCGCCAGCCCGCGCACCGCCGCCGGAATCAGGCCGGGCAGCGGGCGCCGCGTCAGATGGACGGCGGGCGCGGCCTCCACGAGCGGGATGACGACGTTGAGCTGGGACAGCAGCCGCACCATGGAGGCACTGCGCCCGTGATAGCGCGCCCGACGTGCCAGGACCAGGTCGTAGGAGGCGTTCAGTGACTGGGTGACGTCCTGGCGGCGCTCCTCGTAGGCGGGCGTGCCGGCGGCGGCCAGCAGGTCGGCGATCGCCCGGTAGGTGCCGGCCACGGCGACCCGTTCGGGGAGCTTTCCGCGCAGGGGCCAGGCCAGCAGCGTCAGGACGAGTACCACCAGGCCGCCGAGCGTCAGCAGCAACGGCGCCACCCACCAGGGGTCCGGCATGGGCAGCCCGGCGCCGACCACCGAGTTGAGCAGGAGCAGCAGGCCGGAGACCGAGGCCACGGCGCCGATCGTCGACATCATCCCGGAGACCAGGGCGATGACGGTGAGCACGGCGACGGCCGCCCAGCCGGTGCCGAAGACGAAGGTGCCGAGCATCATGCCCAGCGCGCCGAAGAGCTGCGGTACGGCGATGTTGAGGATGCGCATCCGGTAGGCGTCGGCGGTGTCGCCGATGACACCGGACAGAGCGCCCATCGAGACGAGCGCGCCGTACGTCGGCCGGTCGACGGCGAAGCCGACGGCGAGCGGGGCGGCCAGCGCCACGGAGGCCCGTACGACGGCGGCCCAGGGGACCGGGGTGGGCTGCGGGCGCAGTCCGCTCAGCAGCCAGGGCGGCGGTGCCGCGCGTTTCCGTTCGGCGTCGGCCCCGGCCACTGTGTGCCCCCTCCGTACGTCCCCGCCGCGGCCCTGTGCCGCCCTGGGCGTCCGTGCTCAGTCAGCTCTCGTAGTTCTCGACCTCTTCGGCGGGCCTGACCTTCGCCGTTGACGGGTCCTCACCGAATTCACTGAGGGCACGGCGGCGGCGCAGGAGGTCCCAGCACTGGTCGAGCTGGACCTCCACCGTACGCAGCCGGGCCTTCTCCTCGGCGGAGAGGCCCATCTTCGCGGTGGAACGGTCGCGCAGGGCCCGTTCCTCGGTGATCAGCTCGTCGATGTTGTCGAAGATGTCCTGGTCGGCCATGACGCCTCTCTCGATCGTGGGGGAGTGTGGTCGCTCGCCTGGTCGTCGCAGGGCCGGGAGTGCGGTCAGAGCACGAAGAGGGTCTTTCCGCGCGCACCGCCCGCACGGTTCTCGGCGAGCGCGTGCGGCGCCTTCTCCAGCGGCAGCTCGACCTCGACGGGCACGCTCAGCGCACCGTTGGCGGTCGCCTTCGCGAGGGTGGCGAGCAGGACGGCCGTCGGGGCCAGCCGGAAGTCGGCGCACCTCGTCCCGGCGGGGGCGGTCGCCGGACCGGCGGCGCCCCGGCTGCTGAGGGCGACGCCGCCCCTGCGTACCAGCGCCGCATGGGCGGCGAAGGCGGCCGGGTCGGCGGAGGCGAGGTCGACGAGCGCGTCGACGCCGTCCGGGCACACCTCGCGCACGGCCGCTTCGAGGGCCCCGGCCCCGGCCGTCGTGTCGATGGTGGCCGCGGCCCCCAGCGCACCCATCCGGGTCCGCTCGTCACCGCGTACCGCCGCGAGAACACGCACGTCACGGGCGGTGGCGAGCTGGGTCAGACAGCTGCCGACGCCGCCTGCCGCACCGATGAGGAGCAGTCGCCCGCCGGGGCGTACCGCCGCTGCCTCCAGGAGCTGTGCGGCGGCCATCCCGGCCGAGGGGAGTGCGGCGGCGATCCGCGACGGCAGGTCGTTCGGGGCCAGGACGATCACGGAGTCCTGCGGCACGGAGACGTACTCGCAGTACGTTCCCGTCCCCAGCGCCGCCGTCGCGACCCGGCCGAGTACCGGGTCGCCCACCCGGAAGGGGTTGTCGCCGCTGCCGATCTTGTCGACCCTGCCCGCGAAGTCCACGCCGATGACCAGCGGGAACACCTGCCGCTCCGGATCGCCCCAGGCGCCGTCGGCGGTCTGCCAGTCATACGGGTTGAGGGCCGCGTACTCGATCTTCACCCGCACCTCGCCCGCCGCCGGTTCAGGCTTGGGAACCTCCACGAGACCGGGCTCCGCGCGGAACGCGCTGACGGCGATGGCTCGCATGCGGAAGACCTCTCAGTCGCCCCCGACAGTCACGATTCCCACTCTCGCCCGGCCCACCTGGGAGCGCACGTCGGACCTCCCGGCCCTCAGCGGACAGGCGGGCCCGCCTGCCGGGGCCGGGGCGTCCGGCGTGCCAGTAGCACCCGTGCCACCATCGCGCCGACGGCCAGCACCGCGCCGACGAGGAGCACCACCCACACCGTCGTCCGCAAGGAGGCGGTCAGCGCGTCGAACACCGCCGCCGCCCCGTCCCGGTCGCCGCCCGGCACCTCGTCCAGCACCCGGTCGCGGCCGACCGCGACCAGCACCCGCAGCACGAGTGCGCCGAGCACCAGACCCGCCCCCGCGACCGAGGCGGCGAACAGCGCGCCCCGCAGACCTCGCCGCACCGCCGCCACCCCCACCACCAGGACGAGCAGCACGAGTGTGCCGACCGCGGGCCAGACACTGCAGTACCGCAGCCAGCCGATGCGGCCGCGCAGTTCGTCCGCGCGGTCGGCCGAGAGCAGGGTGATCTCGGTGCGCTGGACGGGGATCTGGTCCGCGAACGGCACCCCGTCGTTGACGAGCCCCTGCTTGACCTGCTGGATCACCGGCGCCAGGTCGATGGTCACGGCCTCGCCGCTGTCCCCGTCCAGCGCCTCGGTCATCGTCTCGTGGGAGGTCCGGTTGGCGAGGTCCCAGGCGTTCTGGAACGCCTGGGTCGTCGTGAAGGACTGCACGGCGCCGCGCAGCAGCTCCTCGACGGCGCCCTGGAGCAGCCCCACGTCGAGCCGATTCATCGCCTCGTCCGTGATCAGGTCGGCCACGGTGCTCTGCACGGCGGGGTCGGAGGCGAGCGGGGAGAGGGCGGCGACATACCGGTCGGTGTCGTCGATCTCCAGATCGGCCCAGGCCGCCAGGGCGCTGAGGGGCACCAGAACGCCGAGCAGGACGAGCATGACTGCCGACAGGGTCACGGAGAGGTAGGTGCGCACACGCTCAGGGAATCCCGTACGGGGGCGGGGCGCCCCGGGCCGTACGCCATTCGAGTTGCCGGGCGGCGCGGTCGGGTGTGCCCTGGAGGAACGGGGGCGAGGGAAGGAGCTCTCCGCCATGGCCACACACGCAGCCATGCCGTCCCGCGGGTCCCATGGATCCGGCACACGGACGACGGCCCGGCACCATGGTCCGCTCGCCTGGGCGGTGCCGCTGGCACTGGGCGTGATCTTCGGTTTCTACGCGGCGTTCATCGAGCGGGACGGCGGCCCGGTCACGGGCGGCCAGGTCGTGCTCGGACTGGTCTCCGGAGTGGTGTTCGCCGCGCTCTGCTTCGTCCTGGGCCGCTACCGGCACGTGCTGCCGCGTGAACTGCGGGCGGCGGCGTTCGGCGCCCTGACGGCCTGTGCGATCGGATTCCTGACGAGTCTTACCAATACGAGTGTGCTGCGGTCCGCTGTCATGGGAGCGTTGGTGGGAGCCGGAGTGTTCTGCGTCGCCTTCTACGTCTATTACACGCGGGAGGACTGAGGGACTGAGCGCGGGAGGACTGAGCGCGGGAGGCATGTCCGACCGCGGCCGCGACCGCCGGAGCGTTCTGGCGGTCGCCCTTCGCCGTCCTCCTCCCCCACCGGCCCGCACCAGACCTTCCCACCGGCCCCCTCGAACCGACAAGGACTGGAACATGACGACGGAACTGGCCATCGAGACCAACGGGCTGGTGAAAACCTTCGGGGACAACCGTGCGGTCGACGGCGTCGACCTCGCTGTCGCGCCCGGCACGGTCTACGGGGTCCTCGGGCCGAACGGCGCCGGGAAGACCACCACCGTACGGATGCTGGCGACGCTCCTGCGCCCGGACGGTGGCGAGGCGCGGGTGTTCGGCAAGGACGTCGTGAAGGACGCCGACGCCGTACGCAGCCTGGTCAGCCTCACCGGGCAGTACGCCTCCGTGGACGAGGACCTGACCGGCACCGAGAACCTCGTCCTGCTCGCCCGGCTCCTCGGGCACGCGAAGCCCGCGGCCCGTGCGCGCTCCGCCCAGTTGCTTGAGGCGTTCGGGCTGAGCGAGGCGGCCGGCAAGCAGGTGAAGAACTACTCGGGCGGTATGCGCCGCCGTATCGACATCGCCGCGTCCATCCTGAGCACCCCGGACCTGCTGTTCCTCGACGAGCCGACGACCGGGCTCGACCCGCGCAGCCGCAACCAGGTCTGGGACATCGTGCGGGCCGTCGTCGCCCAGGGCACGACGGTCATGCTGACCACCCAGTATCTGGACGAGGCCGACCAACTGGCCTCCCGGATCGCGGTCATCGACCACGGCAAGGTCATCGCCGAGGGGACGAAGGGCGAGCTGAAGGCATCGGTCGGCGCCGGTTCCGTACATCTGCGGCTGCGGGATGCCGACCAGCGCCCCGAGGCCGTGCGGGTGCTGTCCACCGCGCTCGACGCGACCGTGCAGCTCGACCCGGACCCGGTCGCTCTCACCGCCCGGGTCAACGGACACGGCACCGAACAGGGTGCCGCCGAACAGGCCGCACGCGCCCTCGCGGAGCTGGCCCGCTGCGGGATCACCGTGGACAACTTCTCGCTGGGACAGCCCAGCCTCGACGAGGTCTTCCTCGCGCTCACGGACAAGAAGGGTGTGGCGGCATGACCACCACGACGGACAGGACCGGGCTGCCCGAGGACGCCGCGCTCGCCGCGCCCGACGCGGAGAGCCTGGCCGCCCTGCTGGTAGGCCAGGAGAGGCCGCCGAGGCCGAGCGCGCTGTCGGCGTCCCTCACGTTCGGGTGGCGGGCCATGCTGAAGATCAAGCATGTGCCGGAGCAGCTGTTCGACGTGACGGCGTTCCCGATCATGATGGTGCTGATGTACACGTACCTCTTCGGCGGTGCGCTGGCCGGTTCCACCGAGGAGTACATCCAGTTCCTGCTGCCCGGCATCCTGGTGATGAGCGTCGTGATGATCACGATGTACACGGGCGTCGCGGTCAACACCGACATCACCAAGGGCGTCTTCGACCGCTTCCGTACGCTGCCCGTCTGGCGGCCGGCGGCGATGGTCGGCTATCTGCTCGGCGACGTCCTGCGCTACGTGCTGGCCTCGGCGGTGATGCTGGCGGTCGGCATGATGATCGGCTACCGGCCGGACGGCGGACCGGTCGGGGTGCTGGCGGGTGTGGCCCTGCTGGTGGTGTTCTCGTTCGCGTTCTCGTGGATCTGGACCATGTTCGGGCTGATGCTGCGCACCGAGAAGTCCGTGATGGGCGTCAGCATGATGGTGATCTTCCCGCTGACGTTCCTGAGCAACGTCTTCGTCGACCCGAGCACGATGCCGGGCTGGCTCCAGGCGTTCGTGAACAACAGCCCGGTGACGCATCTCGCCTCCGCGGTACGGGAGCTGATGGCCGGTGAGTGGCCCGCGACGGAGATCGCCTGGTCGTTGGGGTGGTCGGCGCTCTTCGTGGTGGTGTTCGGCTCGGTGACGATGCGGCTCTACAACCGCAAGTGAGGGGCCGCTCCAGCGCTGTGACGAGCGGTGGGGCGGTCCAGGTCGCACACCACCGGGGCCGGGCACAGACTTGAAGGGGCGGGGATTTGATCCACGCGACGCGCAGGAGGGAGGGGCGGCCGGCATCATGCCGGCCG
>NZ_JBHXQO010000055.1:0-40245 GCF_042717135.1 Streptomyces sp. NPDC058620 | reverse complement strand
CGCTTCGCCGCCCGTCCGCGATAGCCGCTGATTTATCCGAACATGCCGAACATGTCGATGAAGACCGTGACCCCATTATTCAGGGCGTGGAAGACGTTCTTGCCAGCGTTCCTGGATACCTGGGAGGCGGCCAGGCTACCTACACCCGCACGGTGGGGACACGGCGCTGCACGAAGCCGCCCAGGAGCTCTTCACCGACCTGACGACGCAGTTCGGCCTCAGCCCGCAGCTCTAGGCCGTGTATCGAAAGTGGATCTTGGGCTGTGAATGATCACGGTTCATGGGTCGGGGAGATCTCACGGACGAGCAGTGGGCGACGCTGGAGCCGTTGTTGCCGAAGGGGGCGAAGGCAGGGCGGCCGCCTGTCTGGTCCCGGCGGCAACTGATCGACGGCATACGGTTCCGGGTCCGGACCGGTGTTCCGTGGCGGGACGTACCCGCCCAGTATGGGCCGTGGGGCCGGGTCTACGACCTGTTCCGCCGGTGGCAGCGGGACGGCACCTGGCACCGCATACTCACCCGGCTCCAATCCCTGGCCGACGCGAAAGGCGCGATCACGTGGGACCTGAGTGTCGACTCCACCGTGTGCCGCGCTCATCAGCATGCGGCCGGGGCCCGCAAGCAGGGTGACCTGCAGAAGGAACCACCGGGCGGTGTGTTCGCCGAGCCCGGAGATCACGGACTGGGACGCTCGCGCGGCGGGTTCACCACCAAGCTGCACCTGGCCGTCGAGCAAGGCCAGAGGCCCATGTCGATCTTGGTGACCGCCGGGCAGCGCGGCGACTCGCCGCAGTTCGAACCGGTGCTGGAGAAGGTTCGCGTGCCTCGCATCGGGTCGGGCCGGCCACGCGTCCGCCCCGATCGCGTGCGGGCTGACAAGGCGTACGCCTCCCGGAAGAACCGCGCCTACTGAGGTTTTCAAGGCGGGGTCGGCGGGTTGATGACCAGTCTTGTGGCGGTGAGGCAGCCGTCGATGAGACGGGGTCGGAGTTGGATTCTGCGTAACTCGCTGCGGAGCTTGCGGTCGAGGTCGTCGGGTGTGGTGAAAGCGGTGTTGGCCATTGCTCTGCGCACGAGTGACCAGACGGCCTCGACGGGATGCAGGTCCGGTGCATACGGCGGAAGCCGGACGGTGGTGAGCCAGTCGTGTTCGGCCTCGTACCGCTTCAGCCCCGCGGCCAGATGGGTGTTGAGGTTGTCCCAGACGACGACGATCGGTCCGTCGAGCTGGATGTGTGCCCGCACCAGGAGGTCGCGATAGTCCTGCCAGGAGAAGCTCTTGCGGGCGCCCTTGAGCAGGAGGTGCGTGCGGGGCCGGTGGATGAGACGGCTCTTCTCGCCGGGCTTGTAGCAGCACAGCGCGGCAACCGAGGTCCGGCGGCGGGACCTGCCGCGCACGCGGATGACGGGGGTGTGCCCGCGCCGGCCCCAGGTGCGGGCGCGGGGCGGCGTCATCGAGAAGCCGGCCTCGTCCTCGAAGACGATCCAGGCCCCAGAGGCCGCCGCGAGCCTTTTACCCGGGGCCACACCTCCTTCTTCCACAGCTCCACCGCGTGCTCGTCACGCTCTAGTGCTCTGCGGGCAGGCGCCTGCCAGGACCAGCCGTGCCGTTTCAACAGCCGCCACACCGTCGCCACCGACAGGCTCACTCGCAGCCGACGGCGAATCACCACCTGGACCCGGACCAGGGTCCAGCGTTCGTCATCGAAGCCGTGCGCCGCCGGGCCTTTGCCGAGTTCCTCCTCCAGCACAGTGAACTGGGCATCGGTGATGGTCGGTGAGTTCGACGGACCCGCGGAACGCAGGCCCTCCATGCCGCCCTCACGCCAGGCACGGCGCCAGCGTTCCACCGACCGCACGCTCACTCGCAAGTCCTTCGCGATCACCGCGGTCTTCTCACCCGCCGCGAACCGTCGCCCGGCCTGAAGCCGGATCTCCTCACGAAACGCCCGACGCTCAGCGGTCAGGCCCCCACCCTCCGAATACCTCACCCCACCGGCATACCGCAGGGATCTTGAACCGTCACCACCCGACGACAACACGAAAACCTCAGTAATCGAGCAGCGACCGGACGCGTACGAGGGCAGGTACCAGAGCTGGTGTTAGCCGTCCTGCGGTTGGGGCGCTTCGAGTGGCAGGTGTTCACGGTAATACTGCGATTCGAACCAGTCCTCGATCACGAGGAGCGGGCGTGTCAAGCGGTTGGCGCCGATCTGCTGTGACCGTATGAGGAGACCGAGGTCGGTCAGGGCGAACGACCCGTCAGGGGTGAACAGGACGTTTCCTCCGTGCTCGGCGGCGTAGTCCCACAGGAGCCACTGTTCCATCTGCTCAGGGTCTTGACCGGCGAGAAGAACACCGTCGAGGGAGGTCTGGGGGCCGGTGACCGCACCAAGCGCGATGCACGCCACCTTCCCTGGGTCGTCGTAGAAGACGCTCACCCCGGCGCCGGCGAAGTCTTCCTGTGCGTAAGGGCCGCCGGCGGGTGTCGCCGGCTCCTGGAGCGCGTCGGTGACCTCGGCCGGGGACATCCCCAGACGCAGCGGGCCCATACCGACGCCCGGAATCAGTTCCCACTGCTCGCGGTCCCTGCCCTGCGCCATGGGCAGACGCAGTTGCAGGCTGCGGGCGGCGCGCTGCAGTTCTTCGTCGTGGACGAGGCCCCGGCTGCGTTGGCGACCGGCGAGTTCTGCCCGGAGGCGGGGCAGGGCCGGTGCCGCGGCGGGGCCCATACGGTCGAGGAACGTCACGATGTGGTGCGCGGTGGCGTCGTTCTTCTCCCAGACGTCCAGCAGGACACGCATGATGGACTCGGCCTCGCTCTCGCCTGCGATGTCCCATACCGCGATGGCGGCGTGGAGGCGGGTCCACTCGTATCCGTCGGCCATCATCTCCTTCAGTTGCGGCAGTGCGGCTGCGGCGGACGGGCCTATCCGGCCCAGCACGTCGGCCGCACTGCGGCTTTGGTGTGTGTCGAGAAGGCTGTGCAGGCGGGGCACGACGGTCGCCGGGTCGCGTTCAAGAGCCCACAGAGCTGCCGTCGCGGCTGCCCGGAGCTCCATGTCCGTTGCGTCGGCCAGTGGGCGGACCACGTCCAGGGCTGCTGCGGCGCTGGTACCGAACGACGCGAGCTTGGACACCATGGAGGCGGCCGTACGCCAGTGTTCGTGGCGGACTGTCGCGGTGAGCGCTTGCGTGATCGTAGGAACGGCGTCGGGGTTGCCTAGCTGGGCCAGCGCCGTGGTCAGGGATCCGGCACTAAAGTCGGGGCCCTCCTGCGAGAAGTCAACGGCGGCAAGGCGGCGGCGCAGCCGCGGCACCATGTCCTTGGCGCCCGACCGCAGGTGGCCTGCGACCTGAATGGCGCGCCAGGCGTCGACGTCCTCGTCCAGGGCAGCCAGCAGCCCGGGAAGGGCGCGCATGTCATCGCGGCGCGCCAGCGCCATGATGGCTTCTTGCTGGGCTCGGCGCGTCAGCGGGTGCGGTGCCGCCCACCCATTCGGCCCGTGCCCGGTGTGGTGGGCGGCGACGAAGCCGGCGAGGGCTTCGCAGGCGACATCGCTGACGGGTGCGAGGCCACGCAAGGCTTCCGCAGCTGCTGCGGCGGTGTAAGGGTCCTCAAGGTTCAGGCACTCGGCGACGAGCACGATCAGGAGGGTGTGGTCGCCGCGCCAGGAGTTGATGAAGTCCTGGGCCATGCGGATCGCGTCGTAGCGGGTGGCGGGGTCCGGACTGCGGAGCTGCTCGGTGAGCAGGGCTGTGCGCTCCGGCAGACGGTGGTCCAGCACACGGTGGAAGGTGCGAAGCAGGCCGGTGGTGGGCGCGTGGATGCGGTTGTGCCGTTCCATGTCGGCGAACGCGGCAGCGATCTGCGGGGGCGCGCCCGGGGAGGGTGTTTCGACAGCTGGGGTACACGCGCATGCGCTGGATGTGGCCCCGCGGGTGTGCTCGCCGGTCTTGGGCGGCGGTGCGGGGGTGAGCTGGCGCAGCAGGTTGATCGCGGTCGGCACGGTGTCCTCGCCGATACTCTCCGGGACGCAGCCGGCGTGGTGGACGAGAGCGGCAAGGCGGATGTCGGGGTCCGCCGTCGTGTCCTGGGCCAGCGAGTCGAGCCAGGCCGTGGCTGCCGTGCGTGCTGTTGGCAGTCGCCCAGCCAGGAGGGCCATCGTCTTGACGACGAGCAGACGTTCGACGATCCCGGGCTCGGCCGGCAACCGGGAGCGAAGGATGGCCACCGCGCGGTCGGCGTCGTCGAGGAAGAGGCCAAGGCCCTCGATCGCGGCACGGCGCACGTCCGAGTCTGCGTCGGCCGCATAGGCGACGAACGCGTCGGCGCGCTCGCGCATCATCGCGGCACCGTCCGTGCAGGCCGTCGAAGCGGTGCCGTCAGGTCCGTAGCGGACGCAGCCGTCGTCGCGGTCGACGGATTCACGTCCGATGCTGAGCAGTAGGCCGATGATGGAGGCACGGTCCGGGGTCCCCGGATCGTCGGCTAGCGCAAACAGGAACGGCAGACTCGCCACCGTGCACGGGTACACGTCACCCTGGTGATGGGCCGCGCTGTAGAACTCGCCCAACGCCCGTTCCCGGAGCCCTGGGTCGGGCGAGACCATAGCCCGGAGCCAGCCGGGTACATCGTCCGCCGGGCCGTAGGCGTGGCCCATCGACGACCAAGCGATGACGTCAAGTTCGTTGATCATGAACTGCACTATGGCCGGAGGTACTGACAATGACGTTCTGTGTGCCAGCGAAGTGAGCCTCTTTACAGGCCAGGCTCACCAGGGCTATTGACAGCGGGAGCGCCGATCCGCCGCCGCTACCTCCGCTTTATCTACCGTGATGAAGCCCCGCACATTCTCGACAAAGAGCGCGGCCAGGTCAGCGCCCACTACTTCGTGGGTCACTTACCCTCTTCTCAGATGGCTCTGCAGGCCCACAGAGGGACTCGGCCACCTCATCGGGCGCCGAGGCTAGCCTCCTTCCCGGGGACACTAGACCGGCGATGCCGCTGGCGGCGGTGCGTGGATGCAGGCCAACCGATCGGCCGTGCGAGCTCCTGGAAAGACAGCGCCGGCACGACGCATGCCGCGGTGCGGGGCAGGCGCGGTGCGGAAGCGTTCCTGCGGTGAACCTTGTCCCCCGGGCGGGTGATCGCGCGGTACCGGGTTTCGCCGGGAGTGGAGTACGGCCGGTAGAACGCGATGGTGATCAAGAACCTCGTGCGCGGTTTCAGCGCACTCTCCCTCGCCCTTGTCCCCCTTCTCTCCGCTCCCGCCGCTCAGGCCGCCCCAACGGCTGAGGTGACCACCCTGGCCGACGCGGTCGGCCTGGTGCAGGCGACGGAGGAGGACCGTGCCGGATACACCCGCAGCTCCTTCAAGCACTGGAACTCCGGCGAGGACAAGTCCGACGGGTGCAACACCCGCGCCGAGGTCCTGTTGGCGGAAGCGGTCGTTGCGCCGACGGTGGAGACCGGCTGCAAGCTGACCGGCGGCACGTGGATCTCCTACTACGACGGCCAGGAGGTCACCAACCCCGGGGCCCTGGACATCGACCACATGGTCCCGCTCGCGGAAGCCTGGGACTCCAAGTAGGCGGAGTTGCTTCGGACGCATCAATGCGGAACCGGCTAGGCATGGCGGTGACCTGGTCGAAGGCAGAGGGGCAGTAGCTCGTTCAGGTGACGCCGGGGCATCTGGCCTCGGGCGATGGTGAGCCAACGCCACGATGTTGCACTGAATGCAACCGTGGGAGTGGCCGTGCGGAGTGTCGATGTGCCGGGTGCGTTTCGGCTGATCGTCCCGGGAAACGTACGGGCGCTGGACCCGAGCCCGGCGATGTTCGAGGCGATGTTGCGCGGTTGGGAGCGACAGCAGCAGAGCCGACTGCTGTCCCGCAAGACGATTGACGACCGGTTGAGTCTTGTGCGGCGGTTCGCGCTCTTCACCGCGACGTATCCGTGGGAGTGGACGCCGGAGGACGTAGAGGCGTACTTTTCGCACCGCCTGTCGTGCCCGGCGCCGCTGGCGCACTCCACGGTCCGTGGCCAGCAGGGCGATCTGCAGATGTTCTGCGCGTTCATCGCCGACGGCCGCTATGGCTGGGCCTCTGCTTGCGAGGAGGCGTTCGGGCAGGTCCCGGTGCAGGTGTGCCACGACTGGAACACGGCCGACCATGTGGCCGAATTCGAGGGCCGGCCCGGACGGCGGGCTTTGACGTACGACGAGTTGCAGGCATTCTTCGACGCCGCCGACGACCGGGTCGAGCAGACGCGCAAACAACGTCGCAAGGGCGTGCTGGCCGCGTGGCGGGACGCGGTGATGCTCAAGCAGGTCTACGCGTATGGCACCCGGCGCCGCGAGACGTCGATGCTGGACCTGCCGGACCTGCGGCACAACCCCAGAGCGAAGGACTACGGTCGGTTCGGTGCGCTGGAGGTGCGGTTCGGCAAGGCCTCGAGCGGGAGTCCGCCGAAGCGCCGGACGGTGCTGACGGTGCCGGAGGTCGACTGGATCGTCCCGGTCCTTGAGGAGTGGGTGGACGAGGTCCGGTCGAGGTTCTCACCGGGCCGGCATCCGGCGCTTTGGGTGACCGAGCGGTGCGGGCGGCTCGGGGTGCGGCGCCTGGACGAGGTCTTCGCCATCGTCCGCGAACACGCCGGACTGCCACCGGAGTTGGATCTGCACTGCCTTCGGCACACGTACATCACGCACCTGATCGAGTTCGGGTATCCGGAGCGGTTCGTCCAGGAGCAGGTCGGTCACGCCTATGCGGCGACGACGGCGTTGTACACGTGGGTGTCGGACGAGTACCGCAACAGATTGCTGGAGGCGTCGTTGCGGCGCCGGATGGAACGCACGGATGGAAAGGGACTGGGGCCGCGGTGAGGAAGAGGATGGGGTTCGAGTGGAACCTGCGCCGGTTAATGGCCGAACGGGACATGTACCAGACGACTGACCTGGTGCCGTTGCTCGCGGAGTACGGGGTGCACCTGTCGCGCGAGCAGGTGTTCCGGCTGGTCACGCAGCCTCCGCAGCGGCTGTCGACGGACACGCTTGCCGCACTGTGCGGAATCCTGGACTGCTCGCCGGCTGACCTCATCCAGGTCCGGGAGGTTCGTCGGCAGGTCGCGAAGCCGACAGCGTCAGGCGACATCGACGGGCCGGCCGTCGCCCCGTCGGCGAGGCGGGTGCGCGTCCTGCGTCCGGAGGGCCTGTGACGGGCGGGGCTGTCCCGCGGGCGTGGGTGGAGCTCGCCGGTCGCATCACCGAGTTCCTTCCTGAGCTGTCGGCCCAGGACGCGGCCCGGATCGTTGCCGATATGACGCCGCCCGCGCGCACACGGATCCGCGACCACCTTCGCCGGCACCCCGACGCTCTGGTCAGCGGCGCCTCCGATGCGCCGCGCTCGGTACAGGCGCTCATCACGTCCCTGGCCGACGCCGGGATCGCTGGGGTGAAGGCGCCAGCCTGCCTGCGCTGCGGACGCGTCCGGCCGCTGCGGCGGGCGGTACCGGGCGGGCGGGTCTGCCTGGGGTGCGAGGGTGTTCTCGCCGCCCGCGGCAACGTCGGACCGTGCCTTGTGTGCGGCGAGACCCGGCCCCGGCCATGCCATCAGCGGTGCGCAAGGTGCCAGCGTGCCGAAGTCTCCGCCTCCAAGTCGTGCTCGGCGTGCGGCAGAGCTGCCCCCATGGACCCCTGCTCGAACTGCCGGCCACGCCCGCCCGCGCCGTGCGCGCTATGCGCCATGAACGCCCCCGTCTGCGCCCGCTGGCCGCTCGGCCCGGTCTGCAAACCCTGCTACCGCCATGCCCGCAGTCACCCCGGCACCTGCCCGGCCTGCGGCAACCTGCGGGTGCTGATCGCCCGCGCTGACGGCCGCCGCGTGTGCGGCCCCTGCACGGGCCACGGCGACCCGTACGCGTGCCCACGCTGCACCGGCCCGCGCTCCTACATGGTCCGCGGGCTGTGCGACCGCTGCACCCTCCACGACGAACTCGGCACCGTGTTCGGCCCGGCACCATCCGCGCCGGACGGCCAGTACACGCGGATGCGAAAGGCGCTCACGGAGTGCGAGCAGCCGAGGACGGCGCTGAACTGGATCCGCAACTCGCACTCCGCCCGCCTCTTGGCCGGCCTCGTTGTCACCGGCCGGCCGCTGACCCATGAAGATCTGGATGCCCTGGCCCGCGTCGGCGGCCGTGGCGGCATGCAGACCATCGACTACCTGCGCGGCGTCCTCGTCACCTACCAGGCCCTGCCCGAACGGGACGAAGTCGCCGCCCGCATCGAACGCCACCTCGGCCAGGTCGTGGAGCGACACCCTGAGCACGCTCTGCTCCTGCGTTCATATGTCCGCTGGTCGCTCCTGCCTCGCGCTCGCCGCGCCGCGCGGCGCAGGGCCGGATTCAAGCACCGAATCCGCTGGGCCTACACGCGGATCAACCTTGCCGCTGGGTTCCTTACCGCGATGAAGGAGCACGGCCTCGCGCTCGCCGAGGTCACCCAGCACGAGGTCGACGCCTGGCTCGCCGGCAACCCCGGCACGCGCTACGAGGTCCGCGACTTCATCGTCTGGGCCGCCCGCCGCGGCCACAGCCGCCCCCTGCTCATCCCCCACCGGCCCAAAGCCGCCCCCGACGGCCTCGACGAGGACTCCCACTGGGAACTCCTCCAGCAGTGCCTCGCCGACACCACCATGGCGCTCGAAGTCCGCGTCGCCGGAGCACTCCTGCTCCTGTTCGGCCAGCACGTCACCCGCATCGCCGCCCTTCCCACCGACGCGCTGAACACGGTCGACGGCCACGCGGTGCTTGTCCTCGACCACACCCCCATCCAGCTGCCCGAACCCCTCGCCCGCCTCCTGGCCGATCTCGCCGACCAGGCACCGCCCTCCGGGTGGGCCGCGAACTCACCCCGCCGATGGCTCTTCCCCAGCATCCGGCCCGGCCAGCACCTCTCCTCCAGCGCCCTGTGCCGCCGCCTCGCCGCCCACCACATCCCCATTCGCCCGGCCCGCACCACCGCGCTGATCCAACTCGCAGAGGACCTGCCGCCGGCCGTCCTCGCACCGATGCTCGGCCTCCACGTCATTACCGCCCAGCAGTGGCGCCGCCGCGCGTCCACCGACTGGACCGCCTACCTCGAAGCCCGCCGGTCCAGCAGCCGGGCGACCTGAGCTGTCCGGTCGTTTCTGCGTCAACTCCGGGCAGGGCACGCTATCGACCGGGTAACCAACAACCCGTCACCGCCCGGTTATCGGTAGAGGTGGTCCCATGATCACCACTGCACGGTGGCGTCGAACCGCCATATGGGTGGGACGGATCAGACGTGGCAGCGCACGTTGACGAGCAGAGTCTCGGCGGGCAGCGCGATGAGATACGCCTGAACTCTCTCGTGTTCCATGCCGAAGTCCGGCTCGTGGACGCATTTGAGGGGACCGTGGCATGCGCCGTGCAGGGGAGCATCACCAAGTTCGTACCACCACCCACTGAGCGTCAGCACGTTGCGCAGGGGCAGCAGGCTGAACTCGTAGGTCCTGGCGTATTCCTCGCGGCTGCGTTGTCCGATTCCGACCGGGTCCCAACGAAAGGAAAAGTGGTCGGCGATGTCGGGCCGGGCCAGTACCGGCGCTACATCCGCCCAGGCGCGGACGGCTGGCTGCGCCCGGTAGTCGGCAGCCTCCTGCGATGTCTCGTACGAGTCCCTGGTCCCTGCAGCGGCCAAGTGACGGTGGAAGAACACCGACTCGTCGTCTGGATCCGGGTGGCGGGAAACTTCCTCCTGCCAACGATCCCACACCCGACCCGCGTGGTCAGCGGCTTCCGCCCGGAGGGCGTCGCGGAAGTCGATCAGCACCCGCGGTCCTCCCGCGCACTCCCCGGGCAACGTGGGCTCCAGCGAACCGTCCCAGCGCGGGCGATCAGCGATCAACCGCGGATCGCCCTCGTGACCCGCCAGCACCGGCAGGCCCAAGGAACCGCAGATCCGATAGCTGTCCCATACGTCCCGCTCCACGCCGCCCACACCGTCACTTGCAAACGGTGCCATCGCTTCCGCGACCGCCTCGTCCACCCCCTTCGCAGCCGAACCGGGCAGGCATACGGTGATCGACATTCCAGCCATCCCGGGATCGTATGCACCAGGTTCACCACACGCCACCTCATTGTCCGGTAACGGGCTCAGCGCAACGGGGCGCGCTCAAGGGCGTTCCCAAGCTGGGATGAGGAGCGGCTCGTACTACCTGTTCGAGAGGCTGATGTGGATCTCCGAAACTGGCTCTGACCGGAGTTTCCGTGAAATCCCAGTTCAGCGGTATGCCTGCAGGATCGTTTCCCTGCGGGATGACCTGCACGTGGTCCTCCGCTCGATCGAGGAGTCAGGATCCTCACCCGGGTATGAGTCCAGGGCCCTCGGTCAGACCGTCTCGGGGCGTTCCTCCGGATCACCGGCGAGGTTGTCGAAGTATTCGTCGATCAGGCCGATCAGGCCAGCCACGGCGTGCTGCTCAGTCTCGGGTGACCAGGGCTCCTCGGGGCGGCCGTCGGGAAAGATCAGTTTCTCGGCCAAGGCCCAGTACACCAGGTTCCAGCCGTATCCCAGTTTGGCTGCGAGCCACTCCTGGAACCCGTGCAGCAGGGCTCTGTCGGAGGCGATGTCGTAGCCGTTGAGGAACGCGACCGCCGCCGTGAAAGTGACACGGCCGAAGAACATCCCTGGGCGCGTCTTGAAGCTGGCCCAGAGGTCCTGGTGCGACAGCGTCGGCTTGCCCCGGCCGCGCCCCCAGGCGGCGGGCACGTGCGACAGGTCGGTGCCAGCCCCCCAGGTGGAGTACGAGACCGCCTCCGGCCCGACGCCGAGAGCCGCGAGGAGGCCGCCCGCGCGGGCGGCCGGATCGACAGGCCCACCCTTGCGGGTCCACACGTGGGTTCCCGGAGTGTCCCCCTCGTGGTGGGTGACGACGAAGTCCGTCCCGTCCAGCACGAAGAACGCCGCCCGCACACTGCCGTGCCCGTCCCACGAGGTCTCAAGGGTCAGCTTCAGCCGCCGCGCCACCGCCTCCAGGTCCACTGAGAGCAGGGCCAGCGAGCTCAACGGCCAGGTTGCGCTCTGGAACATAGACGCCTGCCGCGCCGGATTGCGCCCACTCGCCTGGAGCTCTGTCGCGGGCTCCCAGTCACCCTCTGCATCTGGTATTTCGATCATCTCGGTCACGACGCATAGTCAACCAGTACACGATCTCGATCCGGCTGGCCGCCGAGGGAACCGCAGGCATAACCAAACGAAAGAGCCCCATCAAGACGAATACCGCACAACTGGAATGACGCTCCGCGCCAGCTGGGGCCTCGGCCTGGACGGCCGCCCGCCGTGAGGCGTATGCGAATGATCAGGGTGCTGCCGCGTCGTTGGTGGCGGTGACGGCCCGTACGAACCGGCAGAAGTCTGATCAGGATCCGGCCCAGTGGATGCCGCCGGCCGCGGACGCGCAGTGCCGGTACGTGGGGGAGTGGGTAGCGACCAAGCTCCGCTGGCAGCTCGCTGTCGACACCCCGGAACTGCAGGCGCTGACGGTGTTCGCCGAAGGGCCCTGCGAAGACACGATCGTTCAGTACACGCCAGTCGCGTAACAGCGCCGGCCCGGATGGGAGGCATGATGCGGCGGCAGGTGCCTCCCGTCCGGGCCATGGGGTTCTTCGAGGTTTCGTGACCGTTGTTCCACCACTCTTTTAGATGCAGTACGTGCCTGTTGGCACGCCGTGGGCAACTCCGTACGGGGTCAGGGCGATGACGCCGACACCGCGTGAGGTGGTCTCCGAGCCGATGCGTAGAGGGCTGGTCCCGAGATGCTGGGCGATCTGGGGTGCGAGTTCGAACGCTGCCCATTGCCATTCGTCGGCGTCGTCCTCGGATTCCAGCGCGGCGTCCCATACGGGCTGGAGGCCGAGCTCCTCTCTGCGTGTCTGTTCGAACGGAAGGGGATCGCCCAGGGTGAGCAGATGGTCCTCGCCTTCGCCGGTCTCGCTGTAGCGTCGGATCACCTTGCCGTGCTCGGTGACGAGCCAGGCGGAGCCATCGCCTTGAGCGCCGTAGTAGTACGCCTCGGCGCGTCCGTAGCGTGAGCTGAGCAGAGTGCACAGGTTCAGGACGTCCTGGCTCCGTTCCGCGTGGCAGGGGTTGCACCACGCGCCGAGCACGAAGGTCCAGCCGTCGAGTTCCGGGGTGACGAAGACCCTGGTGAAGCGCCCGTGACTCCCCGGCTCGGCGTCGTGTCCGTCGGAGTCCACGATGTCGTTGCCGAGCGCGAAGGTCACCGGTCTGGGGTCTGTGAGGCCCAGGATGCTGATGATCCCGGCCTGATCCCCGCTCGGCACCGCGATCCAGTGATTCCAGCAGGCCCCCGACGCCGTCGGCCGGTCATCGGGGAGCTTCACGCGGATGAGGCGCTCGACTGCCGCCACGTCTTGCGCGGGCAGCACGGCCTCACCGCCGAGCGCCGCGAGGACAGCCAGCGCCCGGGCACGCTGTCGGCCGGGCCCCGCCCGCCGGATCTGCTGGAGGAGAGGAACAAGGTCGGCTTCGATCTCCTTGCCACGGATCTCCAAGGTGTCCTGCGCCTCTTGGGCGATCTCAGGGTCAACGTCGCCGAGCAACGGCAACATAGCAGGGACCGCCGACACACCGGCCCCATCACAGCGCCGTATCCCGACCACCGCCTGTCCGCGGACGAACGCCGAGGTATGCGACGTCGCCGTGACGTACTGGTCCAGAAAACCCGCGCCCAACCATGTGAACGCGAGGCCGACCCTGTCCCTGGCCTCCCCCCTGGACGCGTCGAGAAGCCCCTGGACCAGGCAGTCGAACGCCGCGCCCCCAATGCGCTGGAGCACGGGCAGCGCATCCAGCCATTGCACCGGCGACGAAACATCCGCCAGCTCACGCACGATGGCCTCCGCCGCCACCTCCCCGCCCCTGGCCAGTACCTCCGCCGCCGCGGCGCACCGGTCCGGGCAGCCCAAGTCCCTCGCCAAGCCATTCATCGAATTACCTCCCAGTGATCTTCCGCCCGATGACGGCATGATCGCGCATGCCTACGACAACGCGCCGAGACGCCGGAGCCACCGACCGGTTTCACCTCGCTGCTGAACGCCGCCGACCACAACTGCGTCCGGTCACGCTGCGCCTTGCGGTGACCCGGCTCGAAAGAGGTGCTGTGGCGTCCCGCTGCGGGGGCACGGTGTGCCGGACGAAGACTGCGCAGGGCAACCAGAACACTCCGACCGGCCAACCACGGCGCCAAGAGGCCAGGTACAGCGCTAAGTCACAACTGTGACTGAGCATCGTAGTTGGCCAGGCTGGGCATCCCAGTTGGCCACACCCTCTGACCTGCGCAGACGCATGCTTCCGGACGTTCGAGGCACGCGCGGCCGGGCGCTTCGTCGCGCGGCCGTAGAGGGGTATCGCCGAGGTGAGACCAAAAGGGGCCATGGGGTGATCTTGGTCGGCTGGCAGTTCCGTCTGGCCGGGCCCGCTGGCGCGTACCGGAAGGCCAGCTAGGCCGTGGCTGGCCTCCGGCAGGGATCGAGTCGGCTGCCCATGACAGCGAACCTCGACCGTGTTCGACTAGAGCCAGCGGTGTAATGCCGCCCCTCGGAAGGAGGGCCGTCATGAACGCCGAACCGTTCCCCTTGAAGTACGGCGCCATGCATGACCCTGACGAATGCGCATGCTGCGTTCTGAAGCGACCTCGGCTGCGAAGGACGCGAGCCAAGCACTTCGACTGGATGATCGAACTGCTGAAGGAGAAGCAGTGGAGTCCCCCGTACGTCACGGTGATCAACGTGGAGGAACGGCTGTACTGGGTCCTCTGCTCAGCATGCAAGCGTCAGCAAGACAAAGCTCAAGACAAAGCTGGAGGACGGCTCGTAAGGCTTGACGTAGGGGGATGGGAAGCAGAAGAGGAGTACTACCCCTCGCAACCAACCACCAGCATTCCGCCCACGCAGGCTTCTACCCATTGGTCGGACAACCCAGGAAGGGGCGCCGGCAGCGGCGGTTTCATGGGGTGAACATCAGAGCAAAGACCTCTCCGAACCTACCCACCGCCGTACGGATGCAGCACCTGTCGACGCGAGCGGCCAGACGGGGCGCGGCGGCTGCGCGCTGAAAAATGACCGCGTTCGTGAGCAGCGCGTTGAACCTCGTCGCCTTCTCCTGAACACCAGGCGTTGAGGACCAGGCCGAGCGCGCCAGAACAAGTCGCCATGATCGCGCAGGGGCGACCAACTGCCAGCCGACCAAGATCACCCCATGGCCCCTTTTGGGCTCACCTCGGCGATACCCCTAGAGAGCAAGGGCACCCACACTGACCTGCACGAATGCCATTGCTCAGACTGGCCAACTATCGCGCTCACTGGCCAACTACGACGCTCAGTCACACCCGCAACGCAGCGGCCGTCGGCGGTCGGGGAACTCGCGTGTTCGATTTAAGTTCGAGTAGGGTTGAAATCCAGACAGGGTGTTTGGACGTATTTGGGAGCATGTGGCCGGAGGTCGTGATGAGTGGTGGGGTGCATCTGCATGTCGCCAGCGGCTACTCGGCCCGCTACGGCGCTTCACACCCCCACGACCTGGTCGCGCGGGCCGTAGAGCGTGGAATCACTACGCTCGCGCTGACCGACCGGGACACGGTCACCGGCATCGTCCGGTTCGCGAAGGCGGCCTCCGCGGCAGGCGTGAGGCCGGTCTTCGGCGTCGACATCGCAGTCGCCCCCGTGGCACCCCAGGCCAGGTCAGAGAGCCTGCGGACGCCCGCTCGGGGCGGCGCCCACGTGGAGCAGGCACCGCTGCGTGTGACGCTGCTGGCCCGGGACGTCGCCGGGTGGGCCCGGCTGTGCCGGATCGTGTCCGCGGCTCACGCGAGTGCGGCCGGTGGCCCGCCGGTCGTAGCCTGGCCGGTCCTCGCGCAGTACGCCGACCAGGGCCTGATCGTCATGCTCGGCCCGGCCTCCGAGCCCGTCCGGGCGCTGTCGGCCGGTCGCCCGGACATCGCCGAGCAGCTCCTCGCGCCGTGGCGTGATCTGATCGGTCCGAACCTGCGCATGGAGGTCCTGCACTGGGGCCTGGACGGCACCGGCCCCGGCTCACTCCGCCTGGCCGCCCACACCCTCACGCTCGCCGACCGCCTCTCGATCCCCACGGTCCTCACCAACGCGGTCCGGTACTCCGACCCGGGTCAGCACAAGATCGCGGACGTTCTGGACTCGGCCCGGCTTCTGCGGCCGATCGACCGGTCCCGTCTGGACTGCGGGCGGCGCTGGCTCACCGGACCGGCAGAGATGACGCTGGCGGCGGAGCGGATCTGTGAGGCCGCCGGCGCTGGCCAGGGCCGCGCGGCAGCCCTGCTGGCGGAGACCGTCCGGACAGCTGAGCGGTGCGTTGTCGACCCGGTCGCCGACCTCGGCCTCGGGGTCCCGCACTTCCCGGAGCCGACCGTGGTCGGTGCTGGACCAGGTGCGGGTGGGGCGATGCGGCTGCTGGTCCAGCGGTGCGAGGCGGGGATGGTCGCCCGCGGCCTGGACCGTGACCGGCGTGCGGTCGAGCAGCTCGACTACGAGCTCGGCATCATCGGCCGCCTCAAGTACGAGCCGTACTTCCTCGCGGTCGCCCAGGTCGTCGCCGACATCCGCGACATGGGCATCCGGGTCGCCGCCCGCGGATCCGGCGCCGGCTCCATGGTCAACCACAGCCTCTTCGTCGCCACCGCGAACCCCCTGGAGCACCACCTCCTCTTCGAACGCTTCCTCTCCGAGCGGCGGTCGTCGCTGCCGGACATCGACATCGATGTGGAGTCCGCCCGACGGCTGGAGGTCTACGACCGGATCTTCGAGCGTTTCGGCTCCGAGCGGGTCGCGGTGACCGGCATGCCCGAAACGTGGCGGGCCCGCCACGCACTGCGCGACACCGGTCTCGCGCTCGGCCTGCCGCCGCAGACCGTCGACCGGATCGCGAAATCGTTCCCGCACATCAGGGCCTGCGATATCCAAGACGCACTCAAGGAACTCCCCGAGCTGCGCCAGCTCGCCGCCGAGGCCGGTGCGTACGGACGACTGTGGGAGCTGGCCGAGGGATTGGACAAGCTGCCGCGGGGGATCGCGATGCACCCGTGCGGGGTGATCCTCTCGAACTCGACGCTGCTGGACCGGCTCCCGGTACAGCCCACCCCGGGCGGCCAGTACCCGATGGTCCAGGCCGATAAGGAAGACGTCGATTCTCTGGGGGTCGATGCTGTTGCCGTGGGTTCTGTCTCACGTTGATGCTGCTCAGCGACCTAGTAGGTGAGTTTATGCATCACAACACCTGTGGTGCTAGGGCCGGTTCGTGACCGTGTGACAGGCAGCCAGTTGTGTGCCGGTGTTAGCTTCTCTCCCGTGGGATACCAGGACGAGACCAGGGCGGCCTATGACGGGGTCGTCGAGCTGTATGCATCGTTGTTTGCCAATCGGTTGGAGACGCAGCCGTTCTCGCGGAGCATGATCGGCACTTTCGCCGAACTGGTGCGTGAGAACGGGAACTTGCGGGCAGCTGACGTCGGGTGCGGGCCGGGACATCTGACGGCCATGCTGCACGACCTTGGACTGGACGCTTTCGGGCTCGACCTCTCCCCGGTCATGGTCGACCACGCCCGCCGGGCCCATCCGGCGCTGCGGTTCGATGAGGCGAAGATGGAGGCGCTGCCGGTCGAGGACGGCTCGCTCGGTGGCTTGCTGGCCCACTACTCGATGATTCATACCCCGCCCGGGGAACTGCCCGCGCTGATCGCCGAGCAGGTGCGTGTCCTGGCGCCAGGGGGCCTGCTCCTGGTCTCGTTCTTCGCGACTGACGGGTCGGAGCCGGTTCGCTTCGACCACAAGGTGACGCCCGCCTATAGCTGGCCGGTGGACCGGTTTGCCGAGTTGCTGGCGGGTGCCGGGCTCGTCCCGTTCGCTCGGCTGGTCCACGACCCGGCCTCCGAGCGAGGCTTCCTCGATGCCCACCTGCTGGCCCGCCGCCCCTAGAGACTGTCCCGTGAGCGGTTCTCGGCGGCCTTTGGCCGCCGAGAACCGGCGTGGGTGACCTGAGCGATCAGAACGGACCGTGGCCAGTCGTGATCAAGGCCGGTGGTTCAGGGCCCGGGTCAACTCCCGATTGGCCGCTCGAGCAGCTTCCAGCTCCTCGGTCCGCTCGTCGAGTTCGCCTTGCTTGGCGGCGACTTCCTGCTCGAGGAGAGCGATGCGACGCTGGAGGTGGTCGATGTCGACGGGTGCGCCAAGACCGGATTCGGCCCAGATGGCATCGCCGAGCTGGGAAGACAGGCGGCTCTCCAGCTGGCGGACCCGTGCCGCGAAACGCTTGTTGCGTTCGAGTGCGTTTGTGAGGTCGGTTTGCAGCGAAGTCCGACTGACCGCTGCTGTTCGGCCCTCCTCAACAGGGGTGTTGGCGGCGGCATGGACGCGTTCGAGCAGGTCGGGGTGGCGATAGAGGAAGGTGCGGTCAACCCGGGCGGCTCTGGCGAGGCCGGAGACGGTGATGTCCCCACCGTTCTTGGCGGCGGCGTCGATGGCTTTCAGGACGCGTTCGCGGCGGCGGGCCGAGTCGGCGCGCTTGCCCTCGATCATGGGGTTGGTCATCCTGCGGGCCTTTCGGGGCGGAGGTCCTGGGGCGGCCTGATGCGGGGCAGGCCGAGTGAGACGACGCGGCGGGTGCGGCGGACCGTGGCGACGGCTTCCTTGATCTGGATGCGGTCCTCCTCGGTGAGGTCCTCGAGGTCTTCGCGGACGCGTTTGACCAGGCGGCGGACCCGGGTGATCTCCTCGTCGGAGGGCATGGCCTCGGCCTTGGCCCATGAATCGGCGGCGAAGGCGGCGAGGCGTTCGCGGCCGCGGAGGAGATCGGCGAGGTATGCCTCCAGGTCGGGGAGGTAGGAGACGTCGGTGCGGAAGTGATCGCAGCCGACGCAGCGGAAGCGGACGGGGCAGTCGTGCCCGCCGGCCTGGACGTTGGTGGGCTCGGTGCAGAGTCCGTAGGGGACCTGGACCTCGCCGACGGCCCGGCGGGCGTGCTCGGAGTCGAGCAGGGCTTGTGCCTTGCGCCAGACACGGTTGCCGTTCCGGTCGAACTGCATCGCGGTGACCCGCTCGACGGCCTCGCGCTTGCGGGTCTCGGTGACCCGGTAGTACTGCTGAGTGGTCGTCAGCTGGCGGTGATCCATAAGGGACTGCAGGGCATCGGGCGCGACGCCGGCGTCCGCGTGCCGCTGGGCGTAAGTGTGCCGGTAGGCGTAGGGGAAGATTTTCGCCTCGTCGAACGGCAGCATCTTGGTGACCTGGCGGCCCTTGATCGTGACGACCGTGGGGACCAGGAACTCGGGCAGTCCCTCGACCCAGGCGCGATGGCGGGCGGCCAGCCATTCAGCCGTGATCGGCTTGGTGCCCGTGGCGTTGGTCAACACAGTGGGCAGCAACTTGAGCTCGGCGGTGGGGGTGTTCGGGAACCGTGCCCGTACTCGTTCCTGCTGGGCGATGATCACGGCGCCGGTCTCGCCACTGATGGGCAGGCGACGGGCCTTTCGGGCCGCCTTGTGGTTGTCATAGACCAGCGTCAGCTTGCCGTCGTCATCACGCTCGAGGCAGTCGTAGGGAAGCTTGCAGATCTCCGCGGGGCGGCGGCCGGTGTCGATGATCAGCTCGACCCCGGTGCGGATCTCGGAGGATCCCGTGGTTTCGAGGCCGTCGAGGTGCTGGCAGAGCTGAGTCATCACCTCGGCCGGCAGGTCCTTGCCGGCCTCGTTGTCCTCGGGATCGTCCGGGACGTCCTCGGCCTGCAGGCCGAAGGTTTCGCTGATCCCGTGCAGGGGCTGATCGCGCTGGGTCAGACCCAAGGTCCGCATCCGGCTCAGCAGCCGCCGGACGTAACGGACCACGCGGACGTGCGCGTATCCGCTGAGCTCACCCTGCTCGTTCAGGAACCGCAGCCGGTGCAGAAAGATCGTCACGTCGACGCGCTCAAGGGCACGAACGTCCTCGCCGCGATCGGGCCGGTTCAGCCGCAGGCTGTCCGAGAGCTGGACGATCGCGTTGATGTGCGACTGGACGGCGGTCCGGCTCTTGCCCCGACGCTTGGGAATGTCGTCCAGGGCCCACGACTTCGTGGCCTCCCGCAGCCAGAGCTGACTGATCTTGTCGAAGTAGATGTTGCCGACCATGCCGAACGCGTAGCCGGACCAGATGTCCTTGTGCCGCTCGGTCTCCGGAGTCAGACCGACACGGCCGAGGTGCTTGAGGAAGCCCGTGGCGATGTTCTTCGTCTGGTGGTTGAAAGCGCTCAGGTCGAGCTCGCCGAGGGTGGCGACCTGCTGGGAACGGACTCGGTCGCAGAACGGCCGCAGGAGGTAGTCCTTCTGCCTCACGCCCTCAGCCACGCGTTCCTGCAGCCCGTAGAGGATTTCGTGCACCACTCGATCGGGTAGTCCGCGCAGGCTGATCACGCCGTTCTGCGAGATCGCGTTCGTGGTGCGGCGCCAGTGGTCCTCGTCGCCGAGCGTTCCCTTGCGGATCGCGGCCCGACGGCGCTGTGCGTGCGCGGGGCAGTAGCCGGCCGGGCTCTGACGTTGCCGGTAACACGCGGCGACGTTGCAAGGGCCGAACGCCTCCAGCGGGACGACGTCGGGATGCTGTACGAACTCTTCGACCGGGATCTTGTAGATCCGCTTCTGCTGATAGAGGTGAGCCGCGCAGAGCGGGGTGGCCAGGCCGTTGCTGGGCCGGGCGCACTGCGGAACCTGGCAGGGGACCTCGCCGATGGCCCGCCAGTACCGCTTCGCGGTCCCGGCGAACTCCTCGATGCTCTGTCCGCTCTTCTCCCAGCGCCGCATGCAGCCGACGCAAAGGCCCTGCTGGAAGGCGTAGTAGACCATCTTGTCGCAGCCGGCGACCAGGCACTCCGGGGCGCTGAACTGCGGGTGGTCGCGCGGGATGAACAGCAGCCTGATCTGCGGGTCCCAGCCCATGAGCTGCAGGAACTCCGGCGTGATGGCCTCGCGCAGGGGATCGTTGAGTTCGTCCGCCGGGGAGTCGGCGGACGAGACGACGGCGTTGATCATGGTCATCGGCCCTCGCCCCCGAACTGCAGGCGGGGAGAGGGGACTCGCTCGATGGCGTCCCGGAGCCGGGTGCGGCTCGGGTGGAGATAGGGCCTGGGCGAGTGCGGGTTCTTCTGGCCGAGCAGGGCCTGGACCTCGTCCAGGGAGCCGCCGGCGTCCGCGACGTTGCTGGCCATGGCGTGGCGACACATCCGCGGCGTGATCATCCGGCCCAGGCCGGCCCGGCGGGACAAGGACTCGCAGAGCTCGCCGATCGCGTCCGTCGTGACCGGCTTGCCGTAGGGCGGCCGGAAGAGGTTGATCAGGAGGAAGTCGCTGTCGCTGGAGGGCAGTTGCTCATGGCGTTCCAGCGCGTACTGATCGAAAGCCTGAACCACGAGGAAATCCACCGGCATCGCCCAGGTCTTCTTCGACTTCGACCAGGCGCCGTTCTCGTTCTGTCGGCGGGCGATGTGAACGTGGGCGCCCTCGATGTCACATCCCAGCGGTCTGGAGTCGATCAGCAGATGACAGTCGCTGCGGTACAGACCCGCGACCTGTCCCGGCCGCAGGCCGACGCGGGAGAGAAGCAGCAGCGTCAGCCGGTCGCGGGCGGAACGGCAGGCCAGGAACATCGCCACGACCTCCTCGTCGCTGGCGCGGTCGATGTCCGTCTCCGGCTCCTGGACCCGGTGCCGGGCGCGCAGCCGCAACCGCATGCCGTCGCTCTCGCCCTGGGCAGCCTCGGGCAGATCACGGGTGTCACCGACCTCGTAGATCTGCTCCAGCACCGAGGCCGGCACCAGCTTGTTCGTGACGCCGTAGAGCAGGAACATCCGCACCGCGGTCAGGACCTTGTTCACCCGGATCTCGCCCCGAACGGGCTTCGCCCCCGGCCCCGGCACGACGACCGGAGCGTTGCCGCCGCGGCCCGGTGTCCACTTCAGCCAGAGCATGAACAGCCCCATGTCTTGGGCTGCAGTCCTCCAGTCCCTCCCCGTGGCCGTGCACCAGCGGAAGAACAGCACGACTCCCTCGGCGTACGCCTTAGTTGTCGTCTCCGCTCGACCCCTTGCGAGCCGGATCTCCCGCAGGAACCGATCGGCTTCCTTGACCACCTCGAAGTCGTCGTCAACCACCGTCCAGTACCGGGTACCCGACGGCAGCACGACACGAAAAGCCCGTACTTTCACTCTGCCTCCACGGCTCGATCGCAACGATCCGCCGCAGAGCCACACCCCCTGAGACCTGTTGCAGTAGGACCCTATGAGAGGGCTTCTGCAACGTCACACCACCCCCACTGAACCCCCAGAGAACGTCGAGGACCTCGGCTTGCTGAAGCTGGACGTGCTGGGGGTGCGGATGCAGTCGGCGATGGCGCATGCCGTTGCCGAGATCCGGCGTACGACCGGGCAGCACCTCGACCTGGACAACCCCGACCAGGTTCCCCTCGACGATCAGTTCGCGTTCGCTCTCATCCAGGATTCCGACACGGTCGGCATGTTCCAGCTGGAGTCACCTGGACAGCAGGATCTCCTGGGCCGGCTCCAGCCCCGTGGCCCGCAGGACGTCATCGCCGACATCAGTCTGTTTAGGCCGGGCCCGGTCCAGGGCGGAATGCCCGCGTTGTACATCGCCGCACGCCACGGCGCCGCCCCCACCTACCCCCACCCCGACCTCGAACCCGTCCTCGCCGACACCTACGGCGTCACGATCTGGCACGAACAGATCATCGACATCCTGGCCGTGATGACCGGCTGCGACCGCGCCCTGGCCGAAGTCGCCCGCCGTTGCCTCGCCGACGACCAACGCCTGCCCAAACTCGAAGCCTGGTTCCGCCACGAGGCCGGTGCCCGCGGCTACGAACCGAAGGTGCTGGATGAGGTGTGGGACATCGTCTCCTCGTTCGGCGCCTACGGCTTCTGCAGGGCGCATGCCGTCGCCTTCGCCGTCCCCGCTCTGCAGTCGGCATGGCTCAAGGCCCACCACCCGGCAGCCCTGTATGCCGGGCTGCTGGAGCACGACCCCGGCATGTGGCCGCTGCGCGTCATCGTCGCCGACGCCCGCCGCCACAACGTCCCGATCCTGCCCGTCGACGTCAACCACTCCCGCCCCACCTATACCGTGGAGAAAACCGGCACCGGCTTCGGCGTCCGGCTCTCCCTCTCCTCGGTGAAGGGCATCAGCGAGGACCAGGTCACCCGGATCGCCGCCGGCCAGCCCTACAACTCCCTCCAGGACTTCTGGCAGCGCGCCCACCCCGCACTCCCGACCGCTGAACGCCTCATTCAGATCGGCGCCCTCGACCACCTCAAAGCCGAGCAGACACGCCGCGACCTGCTCCTCCAGGCCGCCGAACTCCACCGCCACACGCGCAGCCGCCCGGGCGCCGGGCAGCTCCCCATCGACGACGCCCTGATGACGGCCGGCCCGTCCGGACTGCGGGAGATGAACAGCCGCGAACGCCTCGACGCAGAACTCAGTGTCCTGAAGATCGACGTCTCCCAGCACCTGATGGAGCACCACCACCGCCTGCTCCGCGAGATCGGAGCCACCGACGCCGCCCACCTCAAGACGATGCACCCCGGACAACAGGTCCTCGTCGCCGGCGTCCGCGCCTCCACCCAGACTCCACCCATCGCCTCGGGTAAGCGCATCATCTTCGTCACGCTCGAAGACGGCTCCGGCCTCCTCGACATCGCCTTCTTCGAAGACAGCCACGCCGCCTGCGCCCACACCGTCTTCCACAACGGACTGCTCCTCATACGCGGAACAGTCGAAGCACGCGGACCCCGCAGAACCGTCGTCGGCACCATGGCCTGGGACCTCAAAACACTCGCCGCCGCACGCCGCGACCACGGCCCCCAGGCCGTCCTGGACCTCCTCGGCCGCCACGGACCCGCCCCCACCCCCGCCCAACCCACACCCGCTCATGCACCGGCCCGGACCCTCTCGAACGGAACCGCCGGCGCGAAACTCCACCCCTACGCCGACCTCCAGCCCGCAGGCACCCGCTCCGCCGACCTCACCCGCCTCGGCCACACCAGCCAAGGGAGCCCGGGATGACCACCAGCCCACGCACCATCCTGCGCATCTACTTCCACGCGGCAGCCCAGGATGACGCGCTCTATGAGCAGCTACTGACGGTCCTGGAAGGCGTGACCCCCCGGGTGCAGGCCCACCCGGCGGACTTCTCCGCCACCGTGGACCTGACCGGTGCCCTGCGCTACTGGAACCGGGATGCCGAAGGCCTCACGGCTCTCATCCGGCTGCGCATCCTCGCGCTCTACGGCGTCCAGTCCAGTGCGGGCGTCGGCCCCACCGTCGGCATCGCGACGATGGCCGCGGCTTGCACACCGCCCGGCACTGTCACGGTCGTCGGCCACGACCCCTACGAGATCGCTGCGTTCCTACGGCCTCAGCTCGCGGCGGCGCTGCCCGGCATCGGCCCCGCCACGGCACGCACCCTGTCGAACTTCGGACTCCGCACGATCGGCGACATCGCCGACACCCCGCTCGCCACCCTGCAGCGGATCCTTGGCACCGCGGCCGGCCGACAGGCACATGACCGGGCCCGCGGTATCGACGACCGGACCGTCGTCTCCCAGGCATCACCCAAGTCGATCAGCGCGAGTCACCGCTTCGACCACGACGAACTCGACCCCGACCAGCACCACCGCACCGTCCTCGCGCTCACCGAACAGATCGGCGCTCAACTCAGGAACACTCACGAGGTCACCCGGGCACTCACTCTGACCGTGACCTACGCCGACCGCAGCCAGAGCACCCGAACCCGCAAACTCACCGAACCCACCGCCCACACCCCAGACCTCGCCACGACCGGACGCGAACTCCTCACACTCCTCGCCCTGCAACGAGCCCGCGTACGCACCATCTCCCTCCGCGCCGAACACCTCACACCAGCCGAGAACGCCACCCACCAGCTCACCTTCGACACCCGCGACGACAAGGCACGCGACCTCGAAGCCGCCCTCGACCGCGCCCGCACCCGATACGGGCCCGGCATCGCCGGAGCCGCAGCGGCCTACCACCGCGCCGACTGAACTCAAGCGGTCCTTGCGGCTGCTGTCGGGCGGGGGAAGCCCAGCGTCCAGCGGGTGCGGTCGTATCCCTCGGCATCCTGCCACCCCGCCCACAGCACGCAGATGAGGGAGTTCCAGGCGCCGAGCCGTTCGCCCAGCCAGTTGTCGGGTACCGGCTCGTGCGGGTAGTCGGTCTCCCACTGAAACTTCGGTCCGAGGGTGTCCGTCCGGACGGACAGCGCTTCGTCGATCGTGCGTGCGGCGGCCCCTGTCCGCCGTCGACCAGCTCGCACAGACTCTCGCCCAGGAACATGCAGACGGCGGCGTAGTCCTGGGGGGTGACTTGGTCGATGGTGAACGACCGGTCTTCCGGGATGGCCGGGTGGTTTCTCCTCCGGTCGGACGCGGCGGCGACGGGGCGGCATGCCCCGTTCCGTCCCTTCGGACATCCCCGTATTCCGTCACTCCGCCCGCGACCGCGCCCACCTGATGCGAGCAGTTGGGACATCGCATTGACGAGCTCACCGCCGCTCTCCGAGACCTTGTGCAACAGCCGCCACCAACACCTCCTCCGGGCACCGGTGTCAGTGGCGGCTGATAGACCACCATCCATGACGGACGTACCGGTAGCCGCGACCGACCACACCGTGGCGCCTTTCTGCCTGTCGACCGAGTTGGCCAGGGCCGCGGTGTCGGAGAAGATCCAACTTGGCAGGTCGTGGCTTCGGAGCCAGGAGCAGGCCATGGCCGAAAGGTTCATGGAAGAGGGGCGCGATCAGTTGCCTGTGGACGGCGACTACACCGTCTGGCGCCAGGCCCAGCAACGGCGGCTCGGGGAAGCTCGGGACCATGTGGCGCGCCACCCACGTCCTCGCCGTCGAGCGCATGCTTGGCAACAAGCCCGGCACTGGAGGCACGGCCGGCGTTACCTGGCTGCAGCAGCTCGCCCATCACCGCTTCTTTCCGGAGCTCTGGAGCGCCCGGTCCCTCCTTTGACACACCGAGCACTTCCAGCGGGAGTCGCATCCTGCAAGCCTTTTGTCGAGGTCGGTTACTGGACCGCAGCACCGGCTCGCGGGCGAGGCGTGGCCCGACGAGCCCTGAATACTCTCACCGCCTGGTCCTTCGATGCTTTCCAAGCTGATGGTCTGGAGTGCCTCGAACTCCTCCATCAGGTCGACACACGTGCGGCGGATCTCGTTGGTTGCCTCCGACGTGGGCGGGAAGCCGCCCTCGACCCGGCGGTGCCGCAGTGCCCCGGACTCCGCGAGCCCCGGGCCTGAGCGCCTCTTCCTCCAGGAGCCGCCGCAGACGCGCCGGGCGCCGACCGGCAGCGCGCTCCGCTCCGGTTCCCCGCGCACCATGTCCAGGTGCGGCACCAGGGCAGGCGAGCCCTGCAAGATCCAAACGAGAGGCCGCCCTAGTCTAGGCGCCTCGGGACAGCCGAAAGGGCGCCCGGCCTGGAACTTCAGGCCGGGCGCCCTTTCGTCGGGGCGTGCGCGTCAGGACGCGGAGGCGCTGTTCGCCGCGGGTGTGCCGGCCAGGATTGTCTCCTCGACCGCTTTGTACCGCATGCGCTGGTCGGCCGGGTCACGTTCGTAGAGCACCGTGCCGAGCCAGCCCGCGAGGAAGCCCAGCGGGGCCGAGAGGATGCCCGAGGTGGTGAACGGGAACCAGTTGAAGTCCTGGTCCGGGAAGATCGCCTGGGGCGATCCGGACACTAGGTTGCTGCCGGTCATGAGGATGACCGCGGAGGCGCTGCCCACGATGAGGGTGCAGAGCAGTCCCGTACGGGAGTAGCGGCGCCAGAAGAGGCTGTAGATGAGGGCCGGTGCAACTGCGGACGCGCCGATGCAGAACGACAGGGTGAGCAGTGCCTGAAGGTTCAGATGCCGTGCACCGGCGGCGATCGCGATCGCCACGAGCCCGACGCCCGCCGCGGCGGTCCGGGCGATGGCCATCTCTGCGGAGGCCTTCAGTTGCGCCTTGCGGCGCAGCCCGTGTGTGATGAGGTCGTGCGCCAGGGTGTTGGCGCAGGCGAGGGTGATCCCGGCGACCGAGGCCAGCAGGGTGAGGAAGATGGCTGTCGCCACGGCCGTGAACAGCAGTGTCTCGACGGTCGTCTGGTCCGTGCCCATGACGGCCTGGCTGACCATGAGGAACGCTGTCTTGCCCTGTGGGTCGCCGGCGACGATCCCCTGGTGGCCGACGATCGCCGCCGCGCCGAAGCCGATGACGGCGATCAGCAGACAGGTCACGACGACGGTCGACACGGCCCAGGACATCGAGCGCCGCACGGCTGCCGCGCTGCGTGCGGTGAACATGCGCATGGTGATCTGTGGCAGCACCGCGGCGCCGAGCACGACCGTCAACTGGGTGCTGATCATGTCGAGTTCGTTGCCGCCGAACTGCAGACCGGAGGCGAGATAGGCGTCTCCCGCCCCGCTGCCGCGCTTGGCGGCGTCCAGCAGGGAGGGCAGGCTGAAGTCGAAGCGGTTGAGGATGAGCGCGGCGATCGCGAGGGACGCGCCGAGCAGGACGACGGTCTTGACGATCTGGATGAAGGCGGTGCCCTTCATGCCGCCGATCGCCGCGTACGCGATCATCAGCAGGCCCAGGAACACGATCGCCCCGGTCTTGAAGCCGTCGGCGTCGAAGCCGAGGACGACGGAGAGGAGATCGCCGGCGCCCGCGAGCTGGAAGATCACCAGCGGCAGCAGTGCGGTCAGGGTGACCGCGGCCGTGGTGATCCGTACGGCGGGGCCGGGGAGACGCCGGGTGAAGACGTCGCCGATCGTGAACCGGCCGGCGTTACGCAGCGGTTCGGCGAGCAGGAACATCATCAGGACCAGCGAGAGCACGGTGCTCAGGACGAGCGTGACGCCGTCGTAGCCGACGAGCGCGATGATGCCGATGGTGCCGAGTACGGTGCCGGCGGAGATGTAGTCGCCGGCGATCGCGAGGCCGCTCTGCACGGGGGAGAGCGAGCGGTAGCCGGTGTAGAAATCGCCCAGGTCGTCACGATCGGGGCCGGTTATCACGCACAGCAGCAGCGTGACAGTGATGACCGCGATGAACGCCATCAGCGACATGGTCTGGGCCTCGGAGCTGAAGCTGGTCATGCGCGCGCACCTCCGGTGGGCTGCTGCCACACGGGGCGTCCGGAGCGGCTCTGGCGTTCTGGCCGGGGCGCGGCTGCCGCGGCCGCCTGCTCGGCGCGTTCGCGGATCGCCGCGGCGAGCGGGTCGACGTGGTTGCGCGCGATCCGCTCGTAAAGCGCGATCGCAGCCAGCGCCACGGGCAGCTGGAGGAGCCCCAGGACCAGACCGGTGGTGAGACCACCGGTGATGTTGCTGGTCATCATCGAGGGGGCGTAGCCGGACAGGAAAAGGAAGATGACGAAGTAGCCGAGCGTGGTGAAGGTGGCGACGCGGCGGAGCCTGCGGTAAGCCGATCCGAGCCGGTGCAGATCATCACGATCGTCGGTGGCGGCGGGCGGTTGCGGCTGCGGGGAATCGTCCCAGGGCTGCTGCGCGGAGTCCCAGCCCTGTGGCGAGGAGTCCCAGGCTCGCGGGGACGAGTCCCAGGCTGCCTGTGGATCGGCGTCCCAGGACGGCGATCCATCCTCCCAGGATTGCGACGCCGCCTCTTGGCGGTGCCGCCCGGCATTTCGGTGCTGGGGTACGGGCGGTGGGCCGGGGAAAGGCTGGTGGTACGACATCGATCTTGCTCCTTGCCGCCCCGGGGAACGGGCGGGTGGCGCTGGTGGTCCGCGTACGTTACTCATGGGTATAGCCCCTGCGTAAGGGGGTTTCCGACCGCTCGGTATGTCGGTTTGGTGACGATCCTGTGCGCGTGGCGACGGAACCCGCGGTAGCCCCCGTCGTGGATCTTCCCGCAGGTCTTGGGCCGCCCCTGGGCCGGGCAGGCCGCTCGGCACGACCGGTCCGGCGAATGCGCAGGGCGGGCCGACGATGTGGTCGGGTGGATGACCTCGGCTGCGGATCGGCCTGGCCTGCTGCCGATGGCAGGAACGCCGCTGCATCAACCTCTTGAAACAGTGGCGAGGCCTCGCCACCCGCTATGAGAAGACCGCGACCATCTACATCGCCGGACTCCACATCGCGGGCATCTTCCTCTGGTCTGCGCGGTGATCCAAACGAAACGGCCTAGGCGTACGTTCTCCGCTCCGTGGACTTCGCTGACGCGCATGACGCTCCAGACCCGTCCTCAGTCGGTGTCGATTCTCGTGGCACTGGCCACGGGTTGGATTCGCCTACGAAGCTGCTTCGTAGGCGAATTGTCAACAGGATCACCCGTGTCCGCCTGGAGCTTCGCGTGCTGTCTACCCGTCGTCGATGGAATTGGAAGCCTCAGGGGTGCCCGGAGTGAGGGCGTACGCGGCCTCGCCGGGGCCGCGGCCATGTTCCGGGCGTGGTCTACGGCACCCTGGGCCAACTACTTCCCGGCACGCTCTCACCCACCCGCCCACAGCTTCGCCGGAATGCCTCTGGCCTGGTGTTCTCATGGATCCTGCATAGGCTGCGGAGATCTGCCGAACACCATGGGAGGGGTCTTCGTGAGTGGGAAGAGAATGGGCTACGACGCTGTCAGGATCGAGGCGCTGGAGGGGCGGGAAGCCGTTCGGAAACGGCCCGGTATGTGGGTTGGCTCGACGAGCGAACGCGGGCTGCACGAGTTGGTGCTTCAGGTCGTGGGCTGGTCCGTGAACCGTGTCTTGGCCGGCTGCGAAGGCGGCTCCGTCGATGTCACGCTGACCCACGACGGCGGCGTGCGGGTCGCCGACAATGGGACTGGGGGTCCCTTCGCGGCCGACGGGGACACCGGCGGCCGCGGTCTCGAAGCCCTGCTGACCGGTATGTCCGCCGCCGAGCGCGGTGGTCGGCACATCGCGCACGTGAGCCATGGCGGCCATGCGGGGCTCTTCGTAGCCAACGCCCTGTCGAGCAGACTGACGGCCGAGGTGCAGCGCGGGGGGACCTGCCGGGTCCAGAAGTACGCGCGAGGTGTCGCGGCCGCCCAGCCAGCCGCCACGGGGCCGATGGCCGGAAGCAAGACGATCATTGCCTTCTGGCCCGACACCGAGGTCTTCGAAACGACGTGGTGCTCGTTCGCCGTGTTGGCGGAGCGCTTCCGGCAGGTGGCCTTCCTCAACCGGGGCCTGGGGATCTCGCTGACCGACGAACGCCCGGCGGGCGGGGCACGGGCGGTGAGCTTCCGGTTTCCGGACGGCGTGCGGGACTTCGTGGCCGCCCTCGACGCGGAAACGGGGGCCGCCCTTCATCCGGACGTCATCGGCTTCGAGCACGACGATCCGCGGATGGCGGGGACGGTGGAGGTGGCCCTGCTGTGGAGCGGCTCCCGCCGGGAGCGAATACGCAGCTTCGCCAACAGCCGGGCCACTCGCCAGGGCGGCACGCACGTGGACGGCTTCCGAGACGGAGTGGCGGCGGCGGTCACCGCGTACGCGCGTGAACGAGGGCTGCTGACGGGGGACAACGCTCCCTGGGCCGACCGGATCAACGATGGCCTTACGGCAGTCGTGTCGGTGAAACTCGAACACCCCGAATACCTCGGCGCCACGCACGAGCTGCTGGGCAACACCGACGTACGCGGCTGTGTCGGGGAGGCTGTCCGCGAACACCTCGGCAGCTGGCTCAAGGAGCAGCCGAAGCACGCCACACAGGTCGTCGACCGAATCCTCCGGAACACTCACCAGGACTGAACAGCCCGCAGAGCCATGCGAAGCGGCGCGGACGCCCGGCGGGGGCGTCGGCAGGGCACTGCTGACCGGGCCCTCGCACTTCTCGGGGATCAGGGTTATGGACCGGGAGTCGCCAGGGGCGATGACGATCCTGTTCCGCTACAGCGCTAAGTGACTAACTGATCGTTTCACAATGAGTTCAGCAGCGGGTCTTGTGCTCGACGATCTTGGTCGGCAGGTGTCTGGGGTGCGTGCTGATCTTGTTCCTGACGATCTGTGGGACCGGGTGGCCCTGCTGCCACCACCCGCTCCCGAACGGCGCCGTCGCCACCCCGGGCGGCTACGTGTTCCCGACCGGGTGGCTCTCGCGGGCATCCTGTACGCGCTGCGCACCGGTGTCGCGTGGCGCGATGTCCCTGCGGAGACCGTGGGCTGCTCCGGGGTGACCTGTCGGACTGCAAGGTCTGTGAGCGAGCAGCTGTGGGACCAAACCGGATCCCGGTCCGGGTTCGCCTGGTCAAGGGAGGACGCCACAGCACCAGCACACTCGGGGGCCAGGCCTCACGTTCGCAGCAACGCGGAAACTGCCCCGAATCTGGCCACTCCCGCTACCCTGCGGGCCACCTACGCTGCTCAGTGGGGCCAACTAGAGCACTCAGGGGCCAAGTAAAACGCTCAGGCACAGAGAGGTGTGACTTAGCGCCGTAGGTGGCCAGTTTGGCCAACTACATGCACCGCGCAGCGGTACCTGTTCGCGCTGCGGAATGCCGGGGCAGCGGCCGCTGGGGGCCGGCGAAGGCCAATGCAGTTGCGTTAACGACCATGCCGCTGAGGTCGAGGAATGAGAAGTCATCTCAACTGGCCCGCCCACTGTGCTGGCGGCCGCTACGGCGATGATGGAGCGGATAGTGCCGGGCAAGCCGTAGTCGAGCGGGCGGCACCTGCTGCTCCGGCGCAGGCTCAAGGAGATTCTCGATCGTGCAGGGGAGAACATGAATCGAAGACTCGGCGGCCTTGTGGGGGCACTAACTCTGGTCGCTGTTTCGACCACGACAGGGTGCTTCGCCCGATACTCACCCTGCCCAGGGGAGGGCCAGCGGCCGGACGAGCTGGCCAGTCAGGATCTGGTCGGCACCTATCAAGATGCAGCAGACCGTTCCGTGACCCTCAAGGGTGATGGAACGTTCACGACGACGGGGTGGCCGACGGACCTTAAGGGTGCAGAGGGCCCACCAGAGCAGAGAGAGGGCAACGGGACGTGGGAGCTGACCAGCACTGACAGCGTCGATTACCCCATCTCGCTGACGTTCCACACAATCAGCGGCTACTGGAACAGTTCGGAGGAGGGGGGCTATTACGGCACGGGGCTGCATGTCGACGGAAGTCGGCGAGTCCCTCGCCTCTATGAGTACCGGGGCGACCCAGACGTCTGCGACCTCAACAGGTTCAAGCAACTGAGCTGAGGCGCCTACGGACGTCCGGCAAGCAGAAGGCAGCGGTGCAAGGCTTACGTTCCCTTGATGGCTGGTCTTCCGGCCCGGCGGGTGCTCATCGGCTTCGAGGTCTGGTTGTGCGCCCAGCGGCCGGGTTGCACGGTGCCGCGTCGAGCGCGAGTCCTCAGCACGGGTCAGCGGTTCGGCTTCTTGATCGCGCGTGGGCAGTCCCGGCTGCGCCGAGCCGGGAGGAGGCGTGCACGTGCCTCCCGCCCGGCCTCGGCGAAGGAGCGGGCGAACGCGAGCAGATGTCCTACCTCGGCTTCCTCGCCGAACTTCTCCTTGCCGAGTGCGACGACCGGGGCCGCCGCCGCTCCGAACGCCGCATCAAGGCCGCCGGATTCCCCCGCGACAAGTCCCTGCGAAAGTTCGACTTCGACGCCAACCCCAACATCGACGTGGCCATGATCCACACCCTCGCCAAGTGCGAATGGATCAAGAAGAGCCTGCCGCTCTGTTTGATCGGCGACTCCGGCACCGGCAAGTCCCACCTGCTGATCGCCCTCGGCACCGAAGCCGCCATGGCCGGCTACTGGGTCAAGTACGTGCTGGCAACTAAGCTGGTCAACGAGCTCGTCGAGGCCGCCGACGAGAAGCAGCTGACCAAGACCATCGCCCGCTACGGCCATCGATCCGACCGACCGCACCGTCCGCCTGGGCAGGCGCCCGCATCCGGTGCCGCTGGACCCGGCCAGCTGGTCGGTTCTGCAACGATGCCTGGCCCACCGCGAGAACCAGCACACCGACAACTCTCACATCGTGGTCACCCGGATCACCAAGACCGGGCGGGCTCCGGCGTCGACTGCCTATATCAGCCACGTCCTGGACCCCTGCGGCATCCCACCCAGGACCCTGCGATGCACCCGGCTCTCCGACCTGGTGAACGTCCTCGACCCCAAACTCGTCGCCGCAGCCCTCGGCATGGAACCCGAAGGCGTCATGATCTATCTCGCCGACCACGTCGACCGGACACGGCTCCCCGACGTCCCGACAGCCTGACGGAGAAAAGCCCATGAGCACCCCACCATCCGACGACGAGCTCTGGCAGGCATGCGTCGAGGCCAAGCGGGAAATGCACCGCCGCCAAGCCGACTTCTACCAAAAGGCCCACGACAGGCCCGGGATCCTCAAAGCCGCTCTGACCGCAGGAGCAGGACCATGGCAGCAGGGCACCGCCCTCGACTTCCTCGCGGCACTCCCAGATGACGTCCCGGCACTCCTCGGCAACCTTGTCGGCCTCTCCCTGTCCCACGGGTGGGCTCTGGCCGCCCGGCAAGCCATCGACCGCATCCCGCACGACGAGCTGGTACCGCTGCTCGAACCACTCATCTTGGAGCAACTCGACTCGGCCGACGATGACGAGTACCGGCGCTTCGCCGAGCTCCTCGCCCGTATCGAAGCCTGGGAGCTACTCGGCCAGCTCGTAGGCCGGGCGCTGGACACCGATGACCCCGACACACACGAAGTAGCCGAAGACTTCACGCAGTCGTACGGCCCGATGTGGCTCCCCAAGCCCAACCCGTGAAGTTTCGGTGCCGCGTCGCACAGGTTCGCCGGAACATGTGCGCTTTGCCAAAGGACTCGTTGGAGGCGATGGCGACACTGTTCTTCTCCTCGCGTTCGGTCAGAACTTGGAAGAGGAGTTCGGCGCCGCGGCGGTCGAGTTCCATGTGTTGGGTCGGGGACGGGACACCGTGCACCGTTTCCGGTGTCGGTTTTCCCATCCCCGCCCGCCGAACCGGACGTGCCCGTTGGCCGAGTATCCGGCTCTCCACGTAATCCGATGTGTCAGGCGAGGTATTCGCTGACCTGGCCGACGAAGGCCACATCGTCGTGGTTCGTCCGGCGGAAACGTGCTCCGTCGGGATCGACCTCGTCGATGTTGTATGGCGTGCTGATCTGCGCTCCGCGGAACTGGTAGCGCTGGACCTTCATCTTCGCCGGGTTGTAAAGGACGATCCCGCCCTCGGTAATGCGGTCGGCCCCGTAATAGCGACGCCGCAGCTGCTTCCAGGTCAGGTGGGGATGCTTGTAGCGAATCCAGAGAAGAGCGTTACGCCGCCGGCGCCGACCACGCCCTCTCCGCCCACGTCCTGGCCGTCTACCACGCAGCCACCGGCCCCCTCACCGCCGCACGCGCCTGGTGCGCCTACTCCAGATACCTCGGCTACACCGCCGACCAGCACCTGCCCGAACCCCTGCGTCTGTCCGCAGCCCCCTCGATCTGGCAACCGAGACACGCCGCTCCGGTCGACCAGGACCTGGTCAAGTACTTCGTAGCCGGCAACCACCTGCCCGAAGCACTCGCCCGCTAGCAACGAGGACCAGGAGCGGCGCCCCTCACGCCACGGAGAACGCCGCTCCTGCCTCTTCTCCTCGCCACCCCGTTCCACCCGACTACTGGCGCCCGCTTCTCGGACCGGCGAGAAGCGCGCACGTACCCTTCTCGCTCCGGAGCTCCCCCGACTGCGGGTCTGTGCCCGTGCGAGTACCGCCGCACCAACCCTGCCCGGTACGCCTGCCACGTACGGCCGCTCCTCGATGACGGCCGCGGCGTCGCCGCAGCGCAGCAATGGAGCAGCGCTTGCGGGGCGGCTGTGTACGGGATGAGCCGCTAAACGGCGCCAAGTCCGCATGGACACGCAGGCGTGCCGCGCATAGCCCGGAGATCCCGTGAAACGAAGCAGCCTGCGATCTGAGCCCTTTTGAATGATCCGGGCCTGATCGGCCCGGGCAGGCCTGTTCGGCGCGGAGAACGCCACACAGCGCTTTTTGTCTTCCGGTGGCCATGCACCTTTCTCCTGGCCGCAGCGGACTTGCGGGGCTAACCCCTCGGTGCTCGATGGTGCTGCCCAACGCGAGATTCCGCGGTGCTCCTGCCCGGACACCGCCTCGCCCACCACGAGGAGTGGGACCGCTCCCGGCCCCCATCTCCCTACCGAACCGCATCCAAGGGGAACCCTGATGACTACTACTCCGCAGAACCCGCAGCCGCCCGCCGGTACGACTGCCCAAGCCCGCGAGCCCGCGGCTGACCGGCAGTCATGGGTGGTGCCGGTGGTGGTGATTGCCGTGATGGTCGTGCTGATGGCGTGCGCGTTCGGAGCGTTCCTCGTTCACGCCTATCCCGTGCTCAAGGAGCCGATCGGCACGGCACTCGGCATTGCGACGTTCGCCGGCTTGGTGGTGAGCACCACGGTGATTCTGATCAGGCGACACTGATCAGAGCGCCTATGCTCCTGCGGTCGCCGGGTGCTGACGGGCGTGACGCCCGGGGGCATCTCACCGCACCGGTCCGGGTGGACCGCACGATGCGGTGTGGTCCGGCTCACCGTCCGGAGGTGCAGAGGACTGGGACATCCCCGGAGGACGGCGTGTTCATCTGGGTGTGGAGGGGATAGTGGCCCCGGGCCTCACCTGTAGCCCATGGGGAAGATCGTTCGGCTGAAGCCCCATGGAGCCCTCCGCCGAGAGGCGACCGCCCTCCGTACCCACATCACCATCGGCCCCGGCTGGCCTCCCCCGACCGGCCGGGGCCTCCCGCGCCCGCGCACCACGCGCCGACCAGGCCACCCCTGATGCTGCGGCGACCGGTGCGCCGCACCGCCCGCAGAGTTCGGCGCGTGCTTGAGGCCCTGGGCGCCACGGTCTGGGGGCGCGGCCTGGCGGCGGGTTGGGCGGGGCAGCAAAGCATGGCTCGCTACCCCTGGACGGATTCCCAGCCCCGGCCCGGGTAGGCACTGTCCCTACACAGGGTTGAGCTGCCCGCTGTGGGATGAGGGCGGGCCGATGCCGTTGAGGTGAGCGATGGTCTCCACCGCGCGTGCCAGGCTCTGGGTGAGGGCGGCGTGCCGCACGAGCGGGTCGGATGAGCGCAGCAGGGTCGCCAACGCGTTGACGACGGCCATGGCCGACCTCTCCAGTTGCGGCTTCATGGTGTCGTGGGCGGGGCCCATGGCCTTCCCGAGCGCCATGGCCGACTTCTCCATCTTGGGCTTCAAGTCCTCGACGAAGGAGGCCAAGGCCTTCATGGTCGCCATCGTCGACTGTTCCATCTCGGGCGTCCAATTGACGAGGGCGGAGGAAGGCGTACGGCCGCGGTGGGCGGGGGCGCCCGGTGCGGTGCGGGTCTGGAATCGGTCCCGCACTGCCGTGCGGCCGGCGGTGGCGCGCTCCCACGCGTCCTTCCAGCGCGACATGTGGCGGGCGGGGATACCGCAGCCGCGCAGGAAGGCCTCGCACTGCTTCCAAGTGGTGGGCAGGCCTTCGCGCCGGGCGGTGCGCCAGGCCGTGGTCAGCGGCAGAAGCACAGGTCCGGGAACTCCGGCGATGGCGGCGCGCTCCTGGAGGACGCGCAGGACGGGGGCGCCTGCGCCTTCATAGGCGGCTGCGAGGGCTGCGGCCAGGTCGGCCCGGGTGCGGATGCTGTGCACTTCGGGTGCCCGCAGGCGGCCGAGGCGGCCGAGGCGGCCGCGGTCCTCGGCGCGTGCGGCTCGCCAGAGCCCCAGGGCCTCCTGATCGCCCCCGACGCCGCAGGCGCGGACGTAGGCGGTGACGGCCCGCTCGCCCGGCACGCGCTTGAGGTCCACCGCGCGCTTGAGCGTGGTCGCGGAGACGGCCCCGATGCCTTCAGCGCCGCCCGTGATGGGGGAGTTGACGGCCAGCTGGGCGAAACTGCGGCCGCTGCGCTCCTTGAGGGTGATCAGGTGGCTGACGAGGCGGCGGTGGTGGCGGCCGGGGGCCGGGGTGCTGTCCCGGTCGAGGGTCGGATTCACGGCATGCCCCTCTCCCGGGCGCCGTGCTCGGTGTCGGCGGCCGCGCGGGCCGCAGCGCCGGCCAGTGCGGACAGCAGGGCCCTGCCCCCTCCGGCGGCCGCGGTGGTGGCGGCGCCGATCACTCCGCAGCCCGCGAGCAGGCCGAGCACGTCGCCCACGGGCATGCCGTGCGTGGTCAGGGCGGCGCCCAGGATGGGGAAGACGACGATCCCGCACACCTGCGCGGGGCCCGGCGGACGGGCGGTGGGACGGTCCGGGCCGGATGGGGCAACGGCCCGGGGTCGGTACGGGGACACGATGGCGGGAACCTCCGGATGGGATGCGCGACCGCCGTCCCCGCACACGGGGGATCCGGCAGCCCGCAGGCTGAATCTGCTACTGGCCGCAAAACCGGTCATACGAACGGCAGTTGATGGCTGCCGCCCTCCGGTGCCGAAGAGGATGGCATGCCCAAGCGCATCCCCGCGCGTCCGAAGAATCGCGAAAGTCGGATATGTCGCTTTGTTGGTCCGCAGGCGTTCCAGGTGCGCCACCAGATTGCGGAGCCCTGTGTGGCCCGCTGCGGCCACATGACCGGGATCTTTCGTGCATTGCTCCACGCTGGTCGGTCCGCTGGTGTTTCTATCTGGCTTGCCGTACGGCCCCGTCACAAACATGCTGCCTCCCAGCTCGGTCGCCCGACGCCGCGGCGGGACCCCCAAGTCATTGGGGGTCCCGCCGCAGCATCGGCCCCGGGCGCCCCGGACCGCTACTGGCCGCAAACCGATGTGATCAGGGGACTTTCCGCCCCGGCGTGGTGATGCGCGCCCGGCGATCGGGAAGGGGCCGGCCCCGTCGCGGGGCCGGCCCCTTCACCGCGTCTCACCTATGGCGAAGACCCTTCTCCGGCTCCAGTTCGAACTGGAGCCAAGGAGGCTGTCAGATCCCGCTTCGTGGCTGTGGGTGCGGCGCCCGTTCCTGCGGAAGCAGACCCCGCGGCGTTCGTACGGATCTTGTGCTTGTCGACACCCGCCTCCGGCCGCGTCGGCGGACTCGAATGCCCGGTGCGTGGCCAGGTGAACCCGCATCACAGCGTCGGCTTCTAATGCCGTGCGAGAAGGCTGGGTGAAGAAGGCCTGCAGCAGAAGTTGCCTGCCGTCCGGTTCCCTCAGTTCCCAGCCGCCGGAGCGGTGGATCTCATATCCGACGAGTCTCAGCCGGCGGTCCTCGGCGACTATCTCCGCATTGGCCTTATCGACGTCTCACGGGTTCTGGCACACATTCCGTGAGAGTGGTGGACGAGTTTCTTCTGATCGGCAGACTGGAGAGATGCGGATAGAGAGCGTGGCCAGGATCTATGCGGTCCGGCTCGGCGTGACGGTCGGTGCAGTCGTCGCCGCTCCGGTTCTGTTGGTGGCTGGGACTCCGCTGCTGCGCCGAGTGTTGCGTCGCTACTACCGCGAGGACGGTCCGAGGTTTGTGAGCAAAGAGGATGGTTGGGTGAGTCCGGGGTATTTCGTCGTCACCAACGTGGTTGTTCGAGCCCTCTGCCGGCCGTCGGAGTACGTACTCCGACGGCTTCGTCCTACCTGAGCAGGCCATCACCGGGCGGCGGTGAGAAGTACCCGTTTGCGGAGCAGGGGGAGTTTGGCGCGGCCGAACATCTGGCGCTTGACCATCTTGATGTGGTTGACCCGGCCTTCGACGGGACCCGAGTTCCAGTGGCTCGTCAGGCCCTGGACGACGGCGTCCCAGTCCTTCTCCAGGCCGGTGGCGAAAGAGTGGAGGCCGGGAAGTTCCTCGGCTCGCGTGCTGACGACCCAGTCCTTCAGGTGTTGGCCGGTGCGGGTTGTGAGGATGGCAGCGAAGCTGCGGACGAGACGGTGAGCCGCCGCGAGCTCCGGGCAACGGGTAAGGATTTCGGCCAGCTGTTTTCCCTCGCTTTCCGAGAGTCGGTCGGGGTGACGCATGATCCACCCGGTGACTTGTCGGAGTCCTGGTGGCGGGGGCCCGACGACGCGGATCCGGCGTCGGCGTCGTGGCCGCAGATAGTGGCTAATGATCTGGTAGCTGCCGCTGTAGCCGAGGCCCTGGAGCTCGGAGTGGAGCTGGATCGCGTTGGTGAAGCCTTCTGCCCAGCGTTTGTCCAGGTGGGACTTGTAGGGGTCGAGCTGGCTGGGTCGTGATTGCCGCCGGCCGCCGAGTAACTCCTCGGCGGTTGCCGCGCGGGCGCATCGGCGGACCGTGTTCCCGCCTATGTGTAACTCGCGGGCGATCTCCCGGATGCCATGGCCCTGGTGGAGGAGGGCGTGGACGATGGCGTGACGTTCACGGATGCGGGCTTCGATCGGCGACATCTCCGTTGCCAGCGGCGGTTCAATTTCCGGCGGGTCACCCGGGCCGGAGCCGGGTGACGGCAGGCATCCGGTGTGCCGGCGCACGCATTGTTCCACTGCGGTGCCGAGGTTCTGCCACAGGTGGAAGCGGTCGGCGACCTGGACTGCCTGTGGGGCCCCGATGCGGGCGCCTTCGGCGTAGGAGCCGACGCGATCCCGGCAGATCACCTCGATCCCGGGATGCTCACGCAGCCATGTGGCCAGCGTCTCCGCGTCCCGTCCCGGCAGCAGGGCGAGCGGTTTGCGGCTCTCGCAGTCGATGAGCACGGTCCCGTAGTGCTGCCCGCGCCGGGTGGCGAAGTCATCGACTCCGAGCACCTTGGGCACTTCCCAGAAGGGATCTGGAAGCGCCATCAGCAGCCGCAGCAGCGTTGTCCGGCTGACCGCATTGTGCAGTGTTACGGCCAGCCGGGCCCCGGCCCGGCCGGCGAGCGTGACGGCCACGGCCTCCAGGACCCGGCGTGCAGCAGGCGTCCGTCTCCCGTACCGGAACGTCAGCCCCGCGACCTGTTCGACGAACGTACGCCGTCCGCACCGGGAGTTGTCGCAGTACAACCGCCGCACCGTCAGCCTGATCCGTACCGGCTGATCACCGACCGGAGTATCGGCTAGGCGACGCTCGTAGCAGCTGTGCACACGAGCCGACGGACACTCACAGTCCGGGCACGAAGCAGTGCCATCGAGGGGCCTCGCCACGATGCGCACCACGCCGCCCTCCGTGAACACCCGCTCCACCAAAACCGCACTGAAGTGCGGAAACAGCACCGCTATGAAGTCATCACACCGCACCACGGTCCCAGATGACGGCACGTCACCGTGGTGAAACCTCACTGATCGTCCTCACGGAATGTGTGCCAGAACCCAGTAGTGACGTCGCTTGTCGATGAGTTTGGGTTCTGGATCAATTTCTGTGGTCGATTACGTTGCGTGATCCTTCAGGGGGCCAGCCAAGATGCCCGCCAGCAGCGTCATCCTGGTGGTGTCGCACAATGAGCGGATGACGTATACCGAGGATGCGGCCACCGCACACGCCTGGGCGGCCCTGGGGGGCCGGAGCCAACTGGTTCAGAGCGTGTCCTTCGAGGGGGCGGGTGCTGTCCTGCCGTCGCGTCTGCCGGTGAGGGAACTGGCGCGGGCCAGCGTCGGAGTGGCCTCGCTGGCAGCGGCGGAACTGCTGGCGCTGCGCAACCGCGTGCCGGTGCCCGCAGTGCGGGTGAACGAGGCGGCGGTGGCCACCGCGTTCGTCAGCGAACGCCACCTGCGAATCGCCGGCCGGGCCCCGATGTCTTTCGCCCCGCTGTCCGGGTTCTGGCAGGCGGCCGACGGCTGGGTTCGCACCCACGCCAACTACCCGCACCACCGAGCCCGGCTGCTCAGCGCCCTGGATATCGCGGACACAGGAGGGGACCAGGTGCTGGTGGGTGTGCTCTCGAAGGAGCTGGCATCGCGACCGGCCGGGGAGGTCCAGGAGACCGTCTACGCGGCGGGCGGCCTTGCCGTGGCCGTGGCTTCCGCGCCCGCTGCGGCCGGACCCGCCCTGGTCGAGACGCGGCACGTGGGTCAGAGCAGCCCTCGACTGCTGGCGCCCGCATCCGTACCGGCCCAGGACGTGCGGGTCCTGGACCTAACCCGCGTCCTCGCCGGCCCCGTCGCCACACGCACACTGGCGCTGCTGGGCGCCGACGTGCTGCGCGTGGACGCCCCCCAACTCCCCGAGGA
>NZ_JBHXQO010000054.1:0-41372 GCF_042717135.1 Streptomyces sp. NPDC058620 | reverse complement strand
CACCCCTGTTTTTGACCTGTCGGGGGGGTTTTTTTTTTTTTAAAAGCCCCCGCCTCCAACCGCCCCCCCCCCTCCACCGCCCCCCCCCCCGCCCCCACCACACGGGCGGAACCGGGCGCGCGGGAGCTTGCCGGGTGGTACAGCTGCGGTACTCCGGGGTCAGCGGGTCTGCTGAGCCGGAACCCCACGGGTGGCGGGCTCGTCGTCCACCGGGGAGCTGGCGGCGGCAACCGCGGCACCCGTCAGCGTCGCCAGCATCTCGCGGACGTTGGTCAGCTGCGCGTTGATCGAGTCGCGGCGGTTGGTGAGCGCCGCGAGCTCGCGCTCCGACTCGCTGCGGATGCGGTCGGCCTTGGCGTTCGCGTCGGCCACGATGTCCTCGGCCTGGCGCTGCGCCGTCTCCACCGTCTGACGCGCCCTGCGCTCGGCGTCCGTGCGGAGCTTCTCGGCCTCCAGGCGGAGCTGCTCGGCGCGGTGCTCGATCTCGGCGAGACGCTTCTCCGCCTTCGCCTGACGGGACGCGAGGTCGCGCTCCGACTGCTCGCGGCGCTTCGCCAGGTTCGTCTCGAAGTCCGCGGCGGCCTGGGCGGCCTTGGCGCGGGTCTCCTCGAAGAGGGCGTCGGCCTCCTCGCGCTTCTGCTGAGCGTCCTTCTGCGCCTCGGTGCGCAGCGTGTTCGCCTCACCCTTGGCCTTCTCGACGATGCGAACGCCCTCGTCCTCGGCCTTCGCCTTGCGCTCGGCGGAGAACGACTCCGCGTCGTTGCGCACCTGCTGGGCGGCCGACTCGGCCAGCTCACGGTGCTGCTCGGCGGCGCGACGGGCCTCCTCGCGCAGGTCCTTCGCCTCCTCCTCGGCGAGGCGGAGAATCTTCTCGACGCGCGCACCCAGACCGGCGTACGACGGCTCTGCGTCGTTGACCTGGGCCTGGGCGTTCTGCGTTTCGAGGTGGAGCTCCTCGATGCGCTTTTCCAGAGAGGTGATTCGGGCCAGGGCACTATCACGGTCGGCGACGAGCTTGGTAATGCGGTCGTCCACCTGACCGCGGTCGTAGCCACGTCGCACGAGCTCGAAGCCGAAGGGGGAGGAAGGGTCGCTCATGGGTTTCCTGTCGAATGAGACCGGTGAGGTGATAGGGGGAATCCTAGGGGCCTGAGCGGCGTGTCAACGTGCAGATGCCGCTTTGATCTGGAGAATGACACCCCTTTTGAGTGGCTGACCTCCGGAGTGCTTGCCACTCGAAGGGTTGAATGTTCATGTCGAAGCATGTGACGCGGTTGACCGGCTAGCCGTCGGACGACTTGCCACCCGAACGGTTGGCCGCCGTCGCTCCGGCCTTGACACCACCGGGTGTACTCCCGTTGGCCACCTTCCCGCCCCCTGTCGGCGCCTCGAAAGACTCCAACGCTTCGAGCACGTCCTGGACACGGGAAATCTCGGCGTTGATGTCCTCGCGCCTGCGCACGAGCACATCGAGCTCGCGCCGGCCCTCGTCCACCGTCTGCTTCGCCTCGGCCTCCGCCTCGGCACGCAGTTTCTCGGCCTCGCGAATCAGGGTCGCCTTCTTGAGCTCGGCCTCCTTGAGGAGCGACTCGGCGCGCTTCACCGCGGCGATCCGGACCTTGCTCGCCTCCGAATTCGCGTCCGCCAGCAGCTCCTTGGCCTTCGCCGCTGCCTCCTCGCGCTGCTCCGTCGCCGCCTTCATCAGCTTGTCGACGCGCTCGCCGGCGGTCTTCATCTGTTCGGAGGTCTCGCGGCGGGCCCGCTCGTGCAGTTCCTCGATCTCGCTCTCCAGACGAGTCCGGAGCTCCTCGGCCCGTTCCCTGGTGGCGGTGGCATCGCGGCGGGCGCCGACCAGCAGCTCGTCGGCGTCCGTACGGGCCCGCTCCACCAGGGTGTTGCCCTCGACCGTCGCCTCCGAGGTGATCCGCAGGGCTTCCTTGCGGGCCACGCCGACCATCGTGTCCGCCTGCTCCTCGGCCTCGGTGGCGGCGCGCAGCGCCTCCTCCTGGGCCTTGTTGATGAGCTGGTCGGCCTGCTCGGCGGCGTCGGCACGGCGCTTCGCGGCGGCCTCGCGTGCCTCGTCGAGCATGCGGTCCGCCTCCTGGCGTGCCTCCGAGCGCATCCGCTCGGCAGCCGACTCCGCTTCGCTGCGCACCCGTTCGGACTCGGCACGGGTCCGTGCCGCGTGCTCCTGTGCCGAACCGACGGTCTCCGCCGCCTCCGCACGCAGGCGCTCGGCCTCGTTGGTGGCGTCGCCGACGAGCTGGTTGCTCCGCTCGGTGGCCTCCGCGCGCAGCCGCTCGGCTTCTTCGGTGGCCTCGCGGACGAGGCGCTCCGACTGTGCCGTCGTCTCGGTGAGGACCCGCTCGCTCTCGCTGGTCGCCTCGCCGATGAGCCGGTCGGCCTGCGCCGCCGCCTCGCCGCGGATGCGGTTGGCGTCGTCGCGGGCTTCGGCACGGGAGCGCGAGGCGTCCTGTTCCGCCGATGCGAGGGCGTCGGACGCTTCGGTACGGACCCGCTGGCTGTACTCCGAGGTGTCCGCGCGCATCCGCTCGGCCTCGGTGATCGCCTCGGAGACCGTGCGTTCGGCCAGCGCCTTCGCCGCCTCGGTCTCCTCGTTCGCGACGCGGCGGATGCGGTTGGCGTCCTCGGTGGCACGCTCCCGCTCCGCGTAGGCGTCCGCGCGGACGCGGTCGGCCTCCTCCTGCGCCTCGGTCCTGGTCCGCTCGGCGACGTGCTCGGCGGTGGAGCGCAGTCCGGCGATCTCCTGCTCGGCCTGCTCTTGGAGACCGGCGACGGAGTCCCGTACCTGCTGTGCGGTCTGCTCGGCGGCGGAGACCATCTCGGTCGCCCGGCGGTCCGCCTCCTCGACCAGGCGCTGGGCCTCGGTCTGGGCCTCCTCGACCCGCTTGCGGGCCGAGGCGAGGAGTTCCTCGCTCTGCTCGCGGGCCCGCTCGCGCTCCTGGTCGGCCTCGGCGCGTGCGGCACCGAGCGTCTCCTCGGCCTCGCGGCGGCGCCGGTTCGCCTCCTCCTGGGCGGCGGCGAGGGCCTCGGCGGCCTCCGTGCCGACCCGCTCGGCCGCTGCCGCTGCCTCGGCGCGCACCCGGGCGGCGCTCTCCTGCGCCTCGGACTTGAGGCGCTCGGCCTCGGTGGCCGCCTCGGTGCGCAGCCGTACGGCGACGGACTCGCCCTCCGCGCGGGACTGCGCGGCGTCGGCGGCGGCTTCGGTGCGCAGCCGCTCGGCCTCGGTCTCGGCCTGCTCCCGGAGGGTACGCAGCCGCTCGGCGGCCTCCGCGCGCAGGCGCTCGGCCTCCTCGTTCGCTTCGAGGCGTACGCGCTCCGCCTCGGTACGGGCCTCGCCGAGCGCCTCCTCGGCGGCGGCGACGCGCTTCTCGGCCTCGGCGTGCAGCCGGGTGAGCTCGTCGGCGGCCTCGGTCCGACGGGCGGCGACCGCCCGCTCGGTGTCCTCGCGGAGCTCCGCCGCAGCCCGCTCGGCGGCGGACGTGGTCGACCCGGCCTGCTCCTCGGCCTCGGTCCGCAGCCGCTCGGCCTCGGCGAGGGCGCGCTCCAGGGTCTCCTCCGCCTGCTTGCGCAGGGCGGCGGAACGCTCGGTCGCCTCGGAACGGACCCGGTCGCTCTCGGCGCCCGCGGAGGTACGCAGCTCGTCGGCGTCCGCCTTGGCCTTGGTCAGCAGCTCCTCGGCGGTGCGCGCACCTTCCTCGATCTGCTGGACGGCCTCGCGGCGGGCCTCGCCGCGGATGCGCTCGCCCTCGGCGACCGCCTCGGAACGCAGCTGCTCGGCCTCGCCGCGCAGCCGGCGCGCCTCCTCCTGAAGCTCGACCGTCTTGGCCCGGTACTCCTTGGTGTCGTCCTTGGCCGCGCCCTTGAGCTGGTCCGCCTGCTCGGCGGCCTCGCCGCGCAGCCGGTCGGCCTCGGCCTCCGCCTCGCGGCGGATGCGGTCGGCTTCCTCGCTCGCCGCCCTGGTGGTGGACCTCGCGTCCTCGGACGCCTTCGTCAGCACCTCCTCGGCCGTCCTGGCCGCCTTGGCGAGCTGGGCCGCGGTGTCCTCGGCAGCGGCGGTGCGGGCCTTCTCGGATGCCTCGGACTTGAGCCGGTCGGCTTCGGCGCGGGCGTCGGCGAGCGCCTGCTCGGCCTCCGCCTTGAGCGCTTCGGCGTCCTTCGTGGCCTCGCCGACCAGCCGGGCGATCTCCGACTTGGCCGTACGGGTGCGCTGTTCGTTCTGCGACTCGGCGCCGGCCAGCCGCTTCGACGCGGCCTCCTTCGCCTCGGTGACGACCTTGTCGGCCTCCAGGCGGGCCTCGCGCAGCTGCGTCTCGGCCTCCTGCATGCGCTGCTCGGCGGCCCTGTTCAGCTCAGCGGTCTGCTGCCGGGTCTGCTGGGTCTCCGCCGTTGTCGAGGTGCGCAGTTGCTCGGCGTGGGAGGTGGCCTCCTGGGCCTGGTCCGACGCGGCGTTGATCAGCCGTTCGGCGTCCCTGCGGGCCCGCAGCAGGATCGCTTCGGCTTCGGCGCGGGCCGACTCGGCCTCGGAGCCCAGCCGTTGGCGGGTCTCGTCCGCGATCCGGTTGGCTTCGGCCCGGGCGGCCGCGAGCGCCTGCTCGGCCTCGGCGCGGGACTCCTCCAGGAGCCGGCGGGCCTGCGACTCGGTGCGGGCGCGCAGCTGTTCGGCCCAGGCGACGTTCTCGTTGACGTGGGACTCGACGGTCTGGCGGCGCTCGGCCAGCTCCTGGTCGAGCCGCTGGCGGCGTTGTACGGCCTCGGCGTGCAACTCGGCCTGGAGGCGGGCCTGGTGCTCCGCGTGCTCCTGAAGGATCCGCTGCGTCTGGGCCCGGACGTCACGCAGCTCGCGCTCGGCGTCGGTGCGCAGCTGATCGGCCTGGATCTGGGCATTACGGAGCAGCTGTTCGGCCTGGTAGCCGAGGTCCGCGCTGTCGTAGGCGGGACGGCTCGCGAGATTGCGCCGGGCCTCGTGCAGCTTGGCACGCAAGACCTCGACCTGGTAACCGAGGTCCTCGGCGTGCTGGACGGCCTTCTCCCGGTCGGTTTTCAGCCGGTCCATCTCGGCTTCGAACCGCGAGAGATGGTCGTCTTCAGCTCGGTGGCTCTCCTGGCGTTCGTAGCCCCGCACTGCGCGGTCCCATCCGTCCCCTGGTCGCAATTCTCCAAACGAGCACCGCTCGTCTCACGAACGGTCCCCCGGGGAATGGTGACAGATCAACGGCAGGGACGCGGCGCGGCCCCGGCCCGGCCCCGGCCCGGAACCGCCCACTCTACCGGGCCGGGTATCCCGTGGTCAGTGCTCCGTCCGGGACGTGACCAGTTCCGTGAGGACACCGTGGCAGTCCTTCGGGTGCAGGAACGTGATCCGGGAGCCCATCGACCCGGTCCTGGGCTCGTCGTACAGCACCCGCACACCCTTCTCACGGATGTCCGCGGCGTCCCCGTCCACGTCCGCCGTACCGAAGGCGATGTGATGGACGCCCTCCCCGTTCTTGGCCAGCCACTTGCCCACGGCCGAGTCCTCCCGGGTCGGCTCGAGCAGCTGGAGATAGGAGGCGCCGCCGTCGGACGTATCGTTGATCTTGAGCATGGCCTCCCTCACGCCCTGCTCCTCGTTGATCTCGGAGTGGAACACTTCGAACCCGTAGGTCGAGCGGTAGAACTCGACAGTTGTGTCGAGGTCGAAACAGGCGATCCCGATGTGGTCGATTCGCGTCAGCATGGAACCAGTGCAACGCCCCGTCGATGGTTACGCAACGTGCGCGCGATCACACCCGCTGCCGGATGACGGGCGGGGTACCGCTCAGTACATTCGTGTAAACCCTCGTTCACTTCTCACCCCTAGGGGCCGTGCCCATGTCAGGAACGACCGGTACCACCACTTCTGTGATCGTCGCGGGCGCCCGGACGCCCATGGGCCGCCTCCTCGGCTCCCTCAAGTCCTTCTCGGGAGCCGACCTCGGCGGCGTCGCCATCAAGGCCGCGCTGGACCGGGCCGGCATCGGCGGCGACCAGGTCGAGTACGTGATCATGGGCCAGGTCCTCCAGGCCGGGGCGGGGCAGATCCCGGCGCGCCAGGCCGCCGTCAAGGCCGGCATCCCGATGAACGTGCCCGCGCTCACGGTCAACAAGGTCTGTCTCTCGGGGCTCGACGCGATCGCGCTCGCCGACCAGCTCATCCGCGCAGGTGAATTCGACGTCGTGGTGGCCGGTGGCCAGGAGTCCATGACGAACGCGCCGCACCTGCTGCCGAAGTCCCGCGAGGGCTACAAGTACGGTGCGATCGAGATGCTCGACGCGATGGCCCACGACGGTCTCACCGACGCCTTCGAGAACATCGCGATGGGTGAGTCCACCGAGAAGCACAACACCCGTCTCGGCCTCGCCCGCGCGGCCCAGGACGAGATCGCGGCGCTGTCCCACCAGCGCGCGGCCGCCGCCCAGAAGAACGGCATCTTCGAGGCCGAGATCACCCCGGTCGAGATTCCGCAGCGCAAGGGCGACCCGGTGCTCTTCTCCAAGGACGAGGGCATCCGCGCCGAGACGACCGTGGAGTCCCTCGGAAAGCTGCGCCCCGCCTTCGCCAAGGACGGCACGATCACCGCGGGCACCTCCTCGCAGATCTCCGACGGCGCCGCCGCCGTCGTCGTCATGAGCAAGGCCAAGGCCGAGGAGCTCGGCCTGGACTGGATCGCCGAGATCGGCGCCCACGGCAATGTGGCGGGCCCGGACAACTCGCTCCAGTCGCAGCCGTCCAACGCCATCCGGCACGCCCTCAAGAAGGACGGCCTGGAGGTCGAGGACCTCGATCTGATCGAGATCAACGAGGCGTTCGCGGCCGTCGCCGTCCAGTCGATGAAGGACCTCGGCGTCACGCCCGACAAGGTCAACGTCAACGGCGGCGCCATCGCGCTCGGCCACCCCATCGGGATGTCCGGTGCCCGCGTCGTCCTGCACCTCGCCCTGGAGCTGAAGCGCCGCGGCGGCGGCACGGGTGCGGCGGCGCTGTGCGGCGGTGGCGGTCAGGGCGACGCGCTGATCATCCGCGTACCCAAGTAGACCGCGTACCCGAGCAGACACGGCCCTACGAGTGAACGGAGCGGTGATGGTGGACGTCCCCACCCTGGTCGAGCAGGCGCGGGAGGGCAGGCCGCGGGCCGTGGCCCGGCTGATCTCCCTGGTTGAGGGGGCTTCGCCGCAACTGCGCGAGGTGATGGCGGCGCTGGCACCGCTGGCCGGGAACGCGTACGTCGTCGGGCTCACCGGCTCGCCGGGTGTCGGTAAGTCGACATCGACGTCGGCGCTGGTCTCCGCTTACCGGCGTGCCGGTAAGCGGGTCGGCGTCCTCGCCGTCGACCCGTCCTCGCCGTTCTCCGGGGGTGCGCTCCTCGGCGACCGGATCCGGATGTCGGACCACGCGTCCGACCCGGGCGTCTACATCCGTTCCATGGCCACCCGCGGCCATCTCGGCGGCCTCGCCTGGTCGGCCCCGCAGGCGATCCGCGTGCTGGACGCGGCGGGCTGCGACGTGATCCTCGTGGAGACGGTCGGCGTCGGGCAGTCGGAGGTGGAGATCGCCTCCCAGGCCGACACCTCCGTCGTCCTGCTGGCGCCCGGCATGGGCGACGGCATCCAGGCGGCGAAGGCCGGAATCCTGGAGATCGGCGATGTGTACGTCGTCAACAAGGCCGACCGGGACGGCGCCGACGCCACCGCCCGCGAGCTCAACCACATGCTGGGCCTCGGGGAGACCCGGGGGCCCGGTGACTGGCGTCCGCCGATCGTGAAGACGGTCGCCGCCCGGGGCGAGGGCATCGACGAGGTCGTCGAGGCCCTGGAGAAGCACCGGGCGTGGATGGAGGAGCACGGGGTGCTGACCGCGCGGCGCACCGCGCGTGCGGCCCACGAGGTCGAGACGATCGCCGTCACCGCCCTGCGCGAGCGCATCGCCGATCTGCACGGCGACCGCCGTCTGGACGCGCTCGCCGAACGCATCGTGGCGGGCCGGCTCGACCCGTACGCGGCGGCCGACGAGCTGGTGACGGGGCTCACCGGCCGGGAGTGACCCGCGGGACGGTTCCGGGGCGGCGTGCGGGCCGGTCCGGAACCGTGGGGCGGATCAGTTGTCGTCGTCCCGGTCGTCGTCCGTGTCGTCCTGGTCCACCGTGACGTTCCCGTTCCCGGCGTCGACGGTCAGCTCGTACCCCCTGCCGTCCTTGCCCTCGATGTCCACGTCCCAGCGGAGCGCGCCGCTGCGGCGGTCGTCGTCATCGTCGTCGTCCAGACCGACGGACGTCACCGTGCCCGCCCGCTCCGCGAGAGCGGCGTCGATCGCGTCGTTCAGCGGGACGGCCGCGGACCTGGGGGCGTGCCGGTCGCGGTCGTCGTTGTCGTCGTCCTCGCGGTCGGCGAGCACCTGCGCCTTGTACGCGTCCACGGTCACGTCGTGCCACACCTTGTCGGAGCCGTACACGTCGACCTCCCAGACGAGCCGGTCCTTGTCGTCCTCGTCGTCCAGCTCGGCGTCGGTGACCGTGCCGGGAACGGCCCTGAGCGCGGCCGCCGTGGCCTTGTCGACGGTGATCACCGTGCCGGTGCGCCCCGTGCTTTCCGAGCCGGCCCTGCCGCTCCCGCTCCCGCTGCCGCCGTCCGTGGTCCTGGTGCCCGTGCTCGTACCGCTGCGGTCGTCGTCCGCGAAGGCGGCGGTGGCGACGGCTCCGCCGCCGACGAGTACGGCCGCGGTGACTGCGGCGATGGCGATGTTGCGCTTCATGAGGGTTCCTCCCCGAGAGCTGTGCGGTTCGACGTGAGCCACACTGCCGGGGCGATGCTGAACGCAGCCTGAAGCCACCTGAAGGCGTCTTCAGGTTCGGTTTGCGACGCTGTGCCCATGCGCTTGTTGATCGTGGAGGACGAGAAGCGGCTGGCGATGTCCCTGGCCGGGGGACTCACCGCCGAAGGTTTCGCCGTGGATGTCGTGCACGACGGCCTCGAAGGGCTGCACCGGGCGGGGGAGGGGACGTACGACCTCGTCGTCCTCGACATCATGCTGCCCGGTATGAACGGCTACCGGGTCTGCGCCGCCCTGCGCGCCGCGGGCCACGAGGTGCCGATCCTGATGCTGACCGCCAAGGACGGGGAGTACGACGAGGCCGAGGGGCTCGACACGGGCGCCGACGACTACCTGACCAAGCCGTTCAGCTACGTCGTGCTGGTCGCCCGGGTCAGGGCGCTGCTCCGCAGGCGCGGCAGCGGCTCCCCCTCGCCCGTCCTGGCCGTCGGCTCCCTGCGCATGGACACCGCCGCCCGGCGGGTGCACCGGGGCGAGGACGAGATCACGCTGACCACCAAGGAGTTCGCCGTGCTGGAGCAGCTCGCTCTGCGGGCGGGCGCGGTGGTGAGCAAGGCGGACATCCTGGAGCACGTGTGGGACTTCGCCTACGACGGCGACCCGAACATCGTCGAGGTCTACATCAGCGCCCTGCGGCGCAAGCTCGGCGCGGCGGCCATCCGTACCGTACGCGGCGCGGGCTACCGGCTGGAGGCGCTGTGAGGTCCGTACGGGCCAGGGCCGCGCTGGGCGCCACCCTGGTCGTCGCCGTCGCGCTGACCGGCGCCGGACTCGCCGTGCTCCTCGTCCTGCGTGCCAACCTCACCGACCGCGCCGGCCTGGAGGCGGAGGTGGCCGCCCGGGAGGTGGCCGGGCAGCTCGCCCTCGACAGGCCCTACGACGAGCTCGACATGGGGGACGAGGACGCCCACCCGGTCCAGGTGACCGATGAGGACGGGCGGCTGGTGGCCGTCTCCACGGACCTGGAGGCGATCTCCGGGACCGGTACGGAGCGGGTCACCCCGGTCCCGGCGGCGGCGTCCGGGGACGACGACGATGACGACGGGGACGACGACCGCAACGAGCCGGCCCGCCGGGAAGTCTCGTCCGACGAACCGGACTTCGCCAACGGCACGGCCACGGTCGACGGCGAGACGGCCGACTACCGGTTCGCCTCCGTCGAGGCGACGACATCCGCCGGGCTGACCCTGACCGTCCACGCTGGCGCCCCGCTCGCGGCCGAGCAGGAGGCCGTGAGCACCGTGCGCGGCGCCATGCTGACCGGACTGCCCGTCCTGCTGCTCGTCGTCGCCGGGGTGACCTGGCTGGTGACCCGTCGCGCGCTGCGCCCCGTGGAGGGCATCCGGCGGGAACTGGCGGCGATCACCGCGTCCGAGGACCTGGGCCGCCGGGTGCCGGAGCCCGGCTCGCGCGACGAGATCGCCAGGCTGGCCCGTACCACCAACGAGACGCTGACCGTGCTGGAAGCCTCGGTGGGCCGGCAGCGGCGCTTCGTGGCGGACGCCTCGCACGAGCTGCGCAGCCCGATCGCCTCGCTGCGCACCCAGCTGGAGGTGGGCGCCGCGCATCCGGAGCTGCTGGATCTGCCGGGGGCGGTCGCGGACACCGTACGGCTTCAGGACCTGGCCGCCGATCTGCTGCTGCTGGCCCGTCTGGACGCGGGGGAGCGGCCGGGGCGCGCGGCGGTCGATCTGGGCGCGCTGGTCCGCGAGGAGGTGTCGCAGCGCACCGGTGACCGGGTTCCGGTCAGGGTGTACGTGCCGGACGCCGAGTCGCTCGAAGTGAGGGGTTCACGCGGACAGCTGGCCCGGGTGATCGGCAATCTGCTGGACAACGCGGAGCGGCATGCGGAGCGTTCGGTCGCCATCGCGGTGAGCGCGGAGCGGGACGCGGTGCTCGTCGACGTCACCGATGACGGGGCGGGGGTTCCGGAGGCCGAGCGGGAGCGGATCTTCGAGCGGTTCGTACGGCTGGACGACGCGCGCAGCCGGGACGACGGCGGGGCGGGTCTGGGCCTCGCCATCGCCCGGGACGTGGCGGCCCGCCACGGCGGCACCCTGACGGTGGGCGCGGCCCCGGAGGGCGGCGCGCGGTTCCGCCTCCGGCTGCCCCGGTCCGCCTGAACGCCCTGCCCTCAAGCGCCGGGCGGGCACAACCGGGCCCGTCCGGCGCTCGAGGACGACGGTTACGGCTTGCCGCGCCGTCCTCGCAGGTGGTCCGCGATCGGGGCCAGCGCGGTGTGCAGCTCCGCCAGCGCCTCCGGGGACAGCAGGTCCATGAAGTGCTTGCGCACCGATGCGACATGGTGCGGCGCGACCTTCTGCATGGTCTCCGCGCCCAGCTCGGTGAGCACCGCGTACAGGCCGCGCCGGTCGGACTCGCAGTTCTCGCGGCGGACCAGGCCCGTGGTCTCCATGCGGGTGATCTGGTGCGAGAGCCGGCTCTTGGACTGCAGCGTCGATGCGGCGAGGTCGCTCATCCGCATGCGCTGGTCCTCCGACTCCGACAGGTTGACCAGGATCTCGTAGTCGTTGTTGGTCAGGCCGAACGGCTGGAGGTCCTTCTCCAGCTGGTGCATCAGCAGCCTGCTGACGTCCAGGTGGGTGCGCCAGGCGCACTGCTCAGCGTCGCTCAGCCAGCGAGTGGCCGTCTCGGTCTCCATGTATGGATTCTACCTAAGAAGTTGAAAGCCGGACGAAGTGTGAGGGTGTGACGCCCGGCACGCGCGCTGGCGAAGGGCTTCCTGCGGCCGCAAGGCAAGGACCGAAGGCTGGGCGCAGACGTTCGACGTCACACTCCGCAGCCTACCGTTCACAAGCCGAAGCGACGCTGGAGGTCCCCCAGCTGGCCTGGGAGACGGGGCGCGGAGCCATGTTGACCCGCACCACCCGCACCGGGCGAATGCTGCCCGCCGCCCGGCACCCCGGCCTGCTGCGGCACCGCGCCCGACGGCTGCTCGGCCATCAGCACCTCGGTCGACTGGAGCAGCACCGTCCCCGCCCCGACGAACTCGAACTGGTGCTCCTCGCCCGAGGCGCCGCCGATCCCCGTGAGCGACCGCAGCCCGCCCATCACGCCCGACATGTAGCCGTGGTCGTAGTGGTGGCAGGGCGAGGGGCAGTCCGCCCAGCCGACCAGCGCCTGCGGGTCGACCCGCAGCGGCGGCTCCATGAAGACCACGGGACCGTTGGACGCGGCCACGAACTTCCCCGTACCGATCAGCGTCACGAAGCCCGGCACGATCGACTGCTTCAGCGCCAGCGTCGGCTGGTAGGCCAGCAGATTGCCGGAGCGGATCGTGAGGTTCCCGTTCTCCAGGTCGAAGGAGTTCACATCGAAGGCCCGGTCCGCGAGCAGCATCTTGCCGCTGCCCTCGGCCACCACCCAGTCGCTCGCGTGCAGCGGCGAGTGGAAACTCGTACGGATCAGGCGCTCGAAGCGGCCGTGCCCGATGCCGTTGAACTCGATGTGCCCGTAGTAGGCGATCATCTTGCCCTTCTGCAGGAACCACTGGCTCCCCTTGAGCTCCACGCAGAAGGTGTACGCGTTGACGTTGTCGTCGGACGGCAGCGTCATCGGGTCGTGGATCACGGGCGTGCTCACAGCTTCTCCTCCGACGCCTGGACGTACACCGCACCACTGCCGCTGAGCTCCAGCTGGAACGCCTCGCCGGAGCCGCGGCCCACCATGTCGCGCCAGCCGAGCGCGGTGGAGAGCTTGTTGCGTACGTCGCCGTGGTGGGCGACGTACGCCTGCGGGTCCACATGCACCTCGCGGCCGGGTGTGACCGGCAGCTCGATCACTCCGCCGTGGGCCATCACCGCGACGGAGCCGTGGCCCTTGAGGCTCGTGGTGAACAGGCCCTGCCCGGTCACCTGGCCGCGAACCATCCCCATGACCCCGCCCTGCGAGCCCATGAACATCGTGCCCTGCTGGAGCGTCCCGTCGAAGGCGAGCAGCCGGTCCGCCTCCACGTAGAGGGTGTCGCCGGTCAGGCTGATCACCTGGATGTGGTGGCCGCCGTGGCCGAACATCACCGTGCCGTTGCCCTCGACCGTCATCAGCGGGGTCGCCTCGTTGGCCACCCGCCGGCCGATCATCGAGGCCAGGCCGCCCTGGCCGCCCTGCGTGTTCGGGGTGAACGAGACGTCGCCGCGGTAGGCGAGCATCGCGCCGCGCTGGCTGTACATCTTCTGGCCAGGGACCACCGTGGCCTCGACCATCTTCGAGTTGATCTCCCGGAACGGCATCAGACATCGCCCCCGAGGGTGTTGCGCTCGCTGGGCTGCACGTAGACCAGGCCCTCGCCCTCGAAGCGGATCTGGAAGGACTCGCCGGAACCCTCGCCCATCAGTGTGCGGAAGTTCACGCCGGACTGGAGGTGCTGCTGGAGGTTGCCCTGATGGGCGATGTAGGCGCCCGGGTCGACGCTCAGCGGGTACTGGGTCGTCACCCGCAGCACCACCGCCGTGCCGTCCGACATGATCGCCGCCTGGCCCGTGCCCTCGACGGTCGTGGTGAACAGGCCGTTGCCGCTCGCCCCGCCGCGCAGGCCGGTGAAGGTGGTGCCGGTGCGCAGCCCGCCGTCGGTGGCGAGCAGATTGCTCGCCTCGACGTACAGCTTGTCGCCCCGCAGGGTGACCAGGCTGATCTCGCTGGCCCGGTCCGCGAAGTAGCAGGTGCCCTGGCCCGTCACCTCCATCATGGTCATCTGCTCGCCGGTCAGCCGGCGGGTCACCATGCCGCGGATGCCCTCACCGCCGCCTGACATCTTCTTGAAGGCCATCCGGCCGTCGTACGCGACCATCGAGCCGTTCTTCGCCTTGACGCCGTCGCCCGTGAGGTCGACGGCGAGCGTCTTGCCGCCTTGGAGCCTGAACATCGCCACGCCTAGACGGTAGCCGGAGTGGCGCGAAGCGGACAGGGCCCCCGGGCACGTGGCCACCCCGCTCCCCGGCCAGGTCCGCGACGATGCCACAATGGGTCGAGCTTGTGCCTGCGTTCACAAGCCGTCACCGTCCTCCCACCGAAGGTGCCCTCGTGGACATCAAGACCGCTTCCGCCCTGCACCGGCTGCGCCTCATCTCGGTTCCCGAGGCGCTCTCCTTCCCGGCGCTCATCCTCTTCGGCTCGATCCTCAGCCGTGTCTCGGACATCGACTTCCTGATGATGCCGCTCGGCATCATTCACGGCGTGCTGTTCGTGATCTACGCGGTGCTGCTCCTGGACGTGTGGGTCAAGGCCAAGTGGCCGCTGAAGCGCGTCGCGCTGTTCTTCGTGCTCGCGCTCCTGCCCTTCGGCGGGCTGTACGGCGACAAGCTCATCAAGCGCTACGAGTCCGACGGCGTCATCGCCGGCCGGGCCCGCCGCGAGGGCGTGGTCGCATGATCGTCGCCTTCTCGGTCTCCCCGGTCGGTGTCGGTGAGGACGTCGGCGAGTACGTCGCCGACGCGGTGCGCGTGGTCCGCGAGTCCGGGCTGCCCAACCGCACCGACGCCATGTTCACCTCCATCGAAGGTGAGTGGGACGAGGTCATGGACGTCGTCAAGCGGGCTGTCGCCGCTGTCGAGGCACGCGCCGGACGCGTCTCCCTGGTACTGAAGGCCGACATCCGTCCGGGCGTCACCGACGGCCTGACGTCCAAGGTCGAGACGGTGGAACGGCACCTGGCGGGCTGACGCCCCCTCCGCGTCTCACAGCTCCGCGTTCACCCGAAAGGCCCCCGCCGCCACACGGCCGGGGGCCTCTCGCGTTCCGGTTCAAAAACCCCTCACTCGGACCTGTCGAGTCGACACGCCGTTGGGAGTCCCCTTCTGTTGGGGTTACCAATCCGCTCGACACTTGGAGGCACGGTGCGGTCGGAGGGCTACGACTACGACACCCACAGCCGGCTCGCGGGTCCGCTCACGGAACCGGAGGCGGCAGGCTACCGGGTGCGGTACCGGAGTCTGCTGTCGACGGAGAAGCACCGAATAAGGGCAGTCCTCCTGATGACGCTGGCCCCGGTGCTCACCGGCCTGCTGCTCCTGTACCTGGTCTGGCCCACGCACTGGACCGAGCGCGAGAACGGTGAACGCTGGCTCATCTGGGCCGACGCGGTGATGCTCGCCTCGATCGGCCTGATCGAGCTGTTCATGCTGGTCAACGTCGTCTCCGTGGCGCACGCCACGCTGGTCGCCCGGGACCCGGTCCCGGTCAGGCCCGAGCCGGGCAGGCGGGTCGCGTTCCTCACCACGTACGTGCCCGGCAAGGAACCCCTCTCAATGGTGCGGGCCACCCTCCAGGGCGCCGCGCGGATGCACCACGACGGACCGCTGGACATCTGGCTGCTCGACGAGGGCGACGACCCGGCGGCCAGGATGCTCTGCGCCGAACTGGGCGTGCACCACTTCACCCGGAACGGGGTGCCCGAGTGGAACCGCAGGACGGGCGTCCACAAGGCACGGACGAAGCACGGCAACTACAACGCCTGGCTCGCCATGCACGGGGACGGCTACGACTTCTTCGCCTCCGTCGACACCGACCACGTCCCGATGCCCAACTTCCTGGAGCGGATGACGGGCTACTTCCGGGACCCCGACATCGCCTTCGTCGTCGGACCGCAGGTGTACGGGAACTACGACTCGGCGGTCACGAAGGCCGCCGAGTCGCAGCAGTTCCTCTTCCACGCGCTGATCCAGCGCGCGGGCAACCGCTACGGCGCCCCCATGTTCGTCGGCACCAACAACGTCGTACGGATCACGGCGCTGCGCCAGGTCGGCGGACTCTACGACTCGATCACCGAGGACATGGCGACCGGCTTCGAGATCCACCGCCGCCGCAACCCCCTGACCGGGAGGTACTGGCGCTCGGTCTACACCCCGGACGTGCTGGCCGTCGGTGAGGGCCCCGCCTCCTGGACCGACTTCTTCTCCCAGCAGCTGCGCTGGTCGAGGGGGACGTACGAGACGCTGTTCCGGCAGTACGGGAAGGCGCTGTTCCGGGTCCCGCCCGGCAGGCTCCTCAGCTACACCCTGATGCTCGTGTACTACCCGATGACCGCGGTGAACTGGCTGCTGGGCGTACTGAGCTGTGTGCTGTTCCTCTGGCTCGGGGCCTCCGGCACCCAGGTCGCCGCCTCCATCTGGCTGATGCTCTACAGCGACGCGGCCGCGCTCCAGATCGGCCTCTACCTCTGGAACCGGCGCCACAACGTCTCGCCGCACGAACCCGAGGGATCGGGCGGGCTGGCGGGCATGGCGATGTCCGCGCTCTCCGCGCCGATCTATCTGAGGTCGCTCGGCTCGGCCGTCCTGCGCACCGACGGCCGCTTCGTCGTCACTCCCAAGGGCGGCCGGACCAGTCCCGACCGGCTCCTCACCTTCCGTATCCACCTCTTCTGGGCGGCCGTGCTGCTGAGCTCGCTCATCGCCTCGGTCCAGCTGGGCCACACCCATGCGGCGATGCGCACCTGGGCCGTGCTGGCCCTCGCCGTCTCCGTGTCCCCGGTCGCCGTGTGGGCGTGGACGGCCTGGCAGGAACGCCGCAGCCGGGCCCGCGGGGTCGTGCCCGTACCGGTGAAGGCGCCCGAGTCCGCCTACGTCACCACCACGACCACCACGGCCACGACCACCACGGCTTCGGCGGCCGGCACCGCGTCCACCACCCCCGCAGGAGGGAACTGAGGCATGGCGTACACGCCCTCGAAACGGATGAAGAAGACGCTCCTGGGCGGCGGTGCGATCGTGGTGCTCGCCGGACTCAACGCTCCTGCGGCACTCTCCTTCGCCGAGGACCGGTACCACGCGTACAAGATCGACCAGCCTGCCTACAAGGCCCGGTACGGCTCCTGGGACCGGGTGGACATCCCGGACGAGTACCGCACGAACGCCATTCACGCCGCCCTGCTGCACACCGGCAAGGTGCTGATCGTCGCGGGATCGGGCAACGACGAGAGGAACTTCGACGAGGGCACGTTCGACACGATCCTGTGGGACCCGAAGCCGAACGTCTTCAAGAAGATCGCCACGCCCGAGGACTTCTTCTGCGGCGGCCACGCGGCGCTCCCGGACGGCAGGCTGCTGATCGCGGGCGGCACCGCGCGCTACGAGGTCCTCGACGACAGGGTGAAGCGGGCCGGCGGCGGGATGCGGGTGAAGAACGAGAACCCGGACAAGCCCCTCACCCTCAAGAAGGGCACCGTCTTCCGTTCACCGTCCGGCGTCGAGTACGTCTCGCAGTTCGACGTGACGGTGCCGAAGGCCACGCGCGAATTCGAGGTCGACTACTCCGAGAGCGGCCAGATGAAGCCGTGGAGGACCAAGGTGACCGCCGCGGAGGCGCGGGTCTTCGTGGAGTCCCGGAAGGACGGCCCGCAGGCGGTGACCACCGAGGCCGCCCAGTACGAGATCGAGGGGCTGAAGGGCAAGGCCGCCGACAACGCGTACGGTCTCGCCGAGAAGATCACCATGGACAAGCAGGACTTCCAGGGGATCAGGGCGGCGTACGAATTCGATCCGACGGCCGAGAAGTACATACGCGTCGACCCGATGAAGGAGGCGCGCTGGTATCCGACGCTCGTCGGCCTGGAGGACGGCAGGGTGCTCGCCGTCTCCGGGCTCGACGACGTGGGCGCGATCCTGCCCGGGGACAACGAGATCTACGACCCGAAGACGAAGAAGTGGTCCAAGGGTCCCTTCCGCTACTTTCCGACCTACCCCGCGCTCTTCCTGGCCAAGGGCGGCAAGCTCTTCTACCCGGGTGCCAACGCCGGGTACGGGCCCGCCGACAAGGGCCGGGTCCCGGGGCTGTGGGACCTGAGGACGAACAACTTCACCGAGGTCGAGGGGCTGACCGACACCGAGGAGACCGAGACCGCGGCCTCCCTGATGCTGCCGCCGGCGCAGAACCAGAGGGTGATGATCCTCGGCGGCGGCGGGGTGGGCGAGTCCAAGAAGTCGACCGCGCGGACCGCGATCGTCGATCTGAAGGCCGACATCCCGGTCTTCGAGAAGGGGCCGGACCTTCCGCAGGGCACCCGCTATCTGAACAGCGTGATCATGCCCGACGACACCGTCTTCACCAGCGGCGGATCGGCGGACTACCGGGGGCGCGGCGCCAGCAACATCCTCAAGGCGCAGTTCTACGACCCGAAGACCAACTCCTTCAAGGAGGCGGCCGAACCGACCGTCGGCCGCAACTACCACTCGGAGGCCCTGCTCCTGCCGGACGGGCGCGTGGCGACCTTCGGTTCCGACTCGCTGTACGGCGACAAGGACAACACCAAGCTCGGCAGGTTCGAGCAGCGGATGGAGATCTACACGCCGCCCTCACTGCACGGGAGGGGCGGGCGGCCGGTGATCGGTGCCGGGCCCCAGGACGTCGTACGGGGTGGCAGCGCCACCTTCGAGGTCGGCGACTCCGCGAAGATCGCGACCGCCCGGCTGATGCGGCCGAGTGCCGTCACGCACACCACGGACGTGGAGCAGCGTTCGGTCGGGCTCGGTCTGACGAAGGGCCGGGGCGCGGTGACGGTGGAGCTGCCGGACGACGCCACGCTGGTGCCGCCCGGCTGGTACATGCTCTTCGTCACCGACACGGACGGAACGCCGTCCGAGGCGAAGTGGGTCGAGGTCGGCTGAGCGGACGGTGGCCGGGCGGGCTCAGGACTTGGCGCGCGTGGCCAGGCCCAGGGCGTAGTCCGGCCACCAGGTACCCGCCGCCGGGCCGCCGCGGCAGGTGCCGTCCGAGTCGCCGGGCCGCTTGATCCACAGGTAGGCGTCGAGCCCGTCGTCACCGGTGCGGGTGGCCGGGGGTGTGCCCAGGGCCCGCCCCGGCGGGTTGCACCAGGCTTCGGCACGGTCTCCGGACAGGGGGCCGTTGCCGTTGCGGCTGGTGTCGATCACGAAATGGGCGCCGCCCACGAGGGCGGAGAGCCTGGCTCCGTACGACCTCACCGTGGCGTTCGACTGGAAGTTGGCGACGTTGAGTGCGAAGCCGTCGGCCCGGTCGATCCCGGCACGCCGGAGCGGCTCGGCCAGTTTGGACGGGTCGTTGATCCAGTCGGGGTTGCCCGCGTCGATGTAGACCTTGGTCCGGGGCAGTTTCCTCAGGGTGCCGACGGCCTCCGAGAGGAGCATGAAGCGCTCGTCGTGGTTCTTCGCCGGGGTGCAGCCGTCCACGATGTGGGGGAGTGCGTCGGGCTCCAGGACGACGGTGGCGGGGGCGTTGCCGATGGCGTCGGCGAACGCGCCGATCCACCCGCGGTAGACGTCCGCGTCGGCGGCGCCGCCCGCCGAGTAGGCGCCGCAGTCGCGGTGCGGGATGTTGTACGCGACCAGCAGCACGCTCTGGTCTCTCCTGGCGGCGCCGCGGACGGCGGCGCGGATCCCGGCGGCCGGCTCGTCACCGGCGGGCCAGTCCGCGACGGGGCGGGTGGAGATCCGCTTGAGGATCTTGGCGTCCTCGGTGCGGCCCTGCTTCTCCCAGATGCGGACCTGGCGGGCGGCGTCGCTGTCCGGGTCCACCCAGTACGGGGCGGCGGCGCTCGGCGCCGCCCCGCCCCGCACCTCACCGGCGTGGGTGGGCGCCTCCCCGGGGCCGGACGACGGCGAGGAGCAGCCCGCCGCCAGGGCGGCGGCAAGGGCCACGGTGGTGCATACGGGAAAGGTTCTGCGGCCGGACATCCAGCCCCCTCGGGACAGTGGCGCACGGGCAGGCGACGGCAGCGCGTGGACGGTCACACAAGCGTGATCAATCGTGACATAACGGTCACGCTGAGTGGTGGTCCGACACCGACAGCGCGATACCGAGCGGTGTGCGCTCGTACAGCACCTGGTGTCCGTACCGCCGCGAGGTCAGCAGCCCGGCCGCGCGCAGCACCGACAGATGCTCCGACACGGTGGACGGGGCGAGCGAGAGCCGGTGCGCCAGTGTGCTCGTCCCGGCCGGTTCGTCGAGTGCGCACAGCACGTCCGCACGGGCCCGGCCGAGGAGCCGGGCCAGGGGGTCGGGGGTGCGCTCGCCGGCCTCCGTCCACAGCCCGCCGATGCCGCGGGCCGGGTAGATGACCGCGGGCTGCCACGGCGCCTCGTAGCCGCCGACCACCTCCGGCCAGACGAAGACGCTCGGCATCAGGACGAGCCCCTGGCCGCCCAGGGCCCGGGTGTGGTTTCCGTTCGTCCCCACCACCGTGAGGGTGGAGTCCGTCCAGCGCAGCCGCGGACTCACCTCGCCGAGCAGCCGTTCGAAGCCGACCTCGGCGAGACGGCGTGAGTGGTAGGCGATGTCCGCCTCCAGCAGCGCGCGCAGCCGTGGCCAGTGCGGCTCGACCAGGACGTGCCAGGCCCGCTCCAGCAGGTCGGCCAGCTCCTGGACGGCCCGCGCGGGGTCGGCAAGCAAGCGCCGCCCGGTGGCGGATTCCAGGCCGCCCGGCCGGTCCGCGAGCGCCAGCGCCATGTCCTCGCGGGCCATGGCCGGTTCGACCGCGCGCACCTGGGCGATCTCCTCCTCGAAGGTGGTGACCGGTCCGCGGGGCGGCAGGGAGATGAAGTCCGGGTTGTGCCCGCCGTCCGGCATCAGCAGCCAGAGCGGTGACAGGTCCACCGTCGCGGCGCTCTCGCGGATGCGGCGCAGCCAGGGCAGGTGGTAGCCGTGCTGGCCGGGGCGGGACAGGAGGCGTACGGCCGCCTGGGTCTCCCAGAGCGGCGAGAGCGCGAACCGGCAGCGGAGCAGGTCGCTCTCTTCGAAGTGCAGATGAAACGGCACGCGTCTCCTCCCGGACTTTCGGCGTCAGCCGAAAGTCTACGGAAGGGCCGGTACGCCCCCGCAAGCTGCGTGCATGCCGAGCGACACTCACACCCCGGCGGGCAGCCCCCGCGACCAGCCCGCCACCGAGGTGCCGCCCCCGGCCCCGCTCCCGGAGCGCACCGCCCTCCCCGGCCCGGGCCCCGCGGAAGCGCTCCGGGAGCCCCCGCAGCCGGGGCCCGACGCGGACGTCTCCCCGTCGGGGACCGCCCCGCAGGGCTATCTGGCCGTGTTCGCGGTACGGGAGTTCCGGGCCGTGTTCGCCGCGCACCTGCTGTCCCTGCTCGGTGTCGTGGTCAGCGAACTGGCCCTGACCTTCCTCGTCTACGAGCTCACCGGCTCGCCCCTGCTCAGTGCCCTCACCTTCGCGCTCGGCTTCCTCCCGTACCTCGTCGGCGGCACGCTCTTCGCAGGGGTCGCCGACCGCTACCCGGCCCGCCGGGTCCTCGTCACCTGCGACCTGATCTGTGCCGCCTGCGTCACCGTCATGATCCTGCCGGGCACGCCCGTCGCCGGGCTTCTCGTCCTGCGCTGCCTGGTCGCCGCCGTGTCACCGGTCTTCACCGGCACGCGGATGGCCGCCCTCACCGACATCCTCGGCGAGGGAGACCTCTACGTACTGGGCCGCTCGCTGCTCCGGATCGTCTCGCAGAGCGCGCTGCTCATCGGCTTCGGCGTGGGCGGTGTCCTCCTCGCCGCGCTGACACCGCGCGGGGCGATCACCATCACCGTGGCCACCTTCCTCTGCTCGGCCCTGCTCCTGCGCTTCGGCACCCGCGACCGGCCCGCCCGCACGGGCGGCGAGGGGGGCGGCGCCCTTCTGAAGGACTCGCTCTCCGGCGCCCGGACCATCCTCGCCGACCGCAGAATCCGGTCCCTGATGCTGCTGTTCTGGGTGCCCGCCCTGTTCGTCGTCGCCCCGGAGGCGCTGGCCGCCCCTTACGCGGACGCGATCGGCGTCGGCCCGGCCGCGCTCGGGCTGATGATGTGTGCCATGGCGGTCGGTCACATCGGGGCTGAGCTGTACGCGGGGTCCGTGCTGAGCCCCCGGGCCCGATCCCGGATCGTGCTGCCGGTCGCGGCCTTCGGTCTCGTACCCCTGGTGCTGTACGCGGTACGGCCCGGCATGGTCCTGACCGTGGTCTCCCTCGTGCTGGCCGGCATGGGAGCGGCGTACGTCATCGGCCTCGACCAGTGGTTCGTCGACGCCGTGCCGCAGGAGCTCCGGGGGCGGGCCATGACCCTGCTCACGGCCGGGCTGATGACGGTTCAGGGCATCGGGATGGCGCTGGCCGGGCTCGCGGCGGAGTTCTTCCCGGTCCATCAGGTCGTCGCGGCATCCGGAGTGATCGGCACCGCTTGCACCCTCCTGCTGATCGTCGAGGTACGCCGAACGGCCCCCGAACGGCTTCCGAACAGCAGTCCGGTACCGAAGTGCGAGACGGGGCAGACCGGCATGTGACCAGTGGGTAAGGTCGTGCCGTGCCGAAGCCGCTCAGCCTTCCCTTCGATCCGATCGCCCGCGCCGACGAACTCTGGCAGCGACGCTGGGGGCCCGTGCCCTCGATGGGTGCGATCACCTCGATCATGCGGGCGCAGCAGATCCTGCTGGCCGAGGTCGACGCGGTCGTCAAGCCGTACGGGCTGACCTTCGCGCGCTACGAGGCGCTGGTGCTGCTCACCTTCTCCCAGGCCGGCGAGCTGCCGATGTCCAAGATCGGCGAGCGCCTCATGGTGCACCCCACCTCGGTGACGAACACGGTCGACCGCCTGGTCAGATCCGGTCTGGTGGACAAGCGTCCCAACCCGAACGACGGCCGCGGAACGCTCGCCTCCATCACGGACAAGGGTCGTGAGGTCGTCGAGTCGGCCACCCGGGACCTGATGGCGATGGAGTTCGGGCTCGGGGTGTACGACTCCGAGGAGTGCGCCGAGATCTTCGCGATGCTGCGCCCGCTGCGCGTGGCGGCCAAGGACTTCGAGGGCAAGTAGAGCCGCGTTCGAGGGCGGGTGGGGCCGCGTTGGAGGGCGGCTGGAGCCGCGCACGGGGCGCTGCAAGATCGCCCCGGACCTCGGGCTACGCTCGTTGGCATGAAATCCAGCGTGCTGACCCGCTATCGGGTGATGGCCTACGTCACCGCCGTCATGTTGCTGATCCTCTGCGTCTGCATGATCTTCAAATACGGATTCGGGACCGGCGAGGGCATCACGCTCGTGGTCTCGCAGGTCCACGGTGTCCTCTACATCATCTATCTGGTCTTCGCCTTCGACCTCGGCTCCAAGGCGAAGTGGTCGATGGGCAAGCTGCTCTGGGTGCTGGTCTCCGGCACCATCCCGACGGCCGCGTTCTTCGTCGAGCGCAAGGTCGTCCGCGAGGTTCAGCCGCTGATCGCCCGGAACGGCACCGAGTACGCCAAGGTCTGATCCGCGTCACCCCGCGTCACCCCGCGTCACCCCGCGTCACCCCGCGTCACCCCGCGTCACCCCGCGTCACCCCGCGTCACCCCGCGTCACCCCGCGTCACCCCGAACCGCCCCGTGCGAAGCACCGGGCGGTTTGCCATCGACATTTACTAGGACGTCCTAGTAAATTCGAGGTATGGACGCTGACGCGATCGAGGAAGGCCGCCGACGCTGGCAGGCCCGTTACGACAAGGCCCGCAAGCGTGACGCGGACTTCACCACGCTCTCCGGAGACCCGGTGGAGCCCGCGTACGGGCCACGCCCCGGTGATACGTACGAGGGGTTCGAGCGGATCGGCTGGCCCGGTGAGTACCCCTTCACCCGGGGACTCCACCCGACCGGCTACCGCGGCCGGACCTGGACCATCCGCCAGTTCGCCGGCTTCGGCAACGCCGAGCAGACCAACGAGCGCTACAAGATGATCCTCGCCGCGGGCGGCGGCGGACTCAGTGTCGCCTTCGACATGCCGACCCTGATGGGCCGCGACTCCGACGAGCCCCGCTCGCTCGGCGAGGTCGGGCACTGCGGTGTGGCCATCGACTCCGCGGCCGACATGGAGGTCCTGTTCAAGGACATCCCGCTCGGCGACGTCACGACGTCGATGACGATCAGTGGCCCCGCCGTGCCCGTCTTCTGCATGTACCTGGTCGCCGCCGAGCGCCAGGGTGTCGACCCGGCCGTGCTGAACGGCACGCTCCAGACCGACATCTTCAAGGAGTACATCGCACAGAAGGAGTGGCTCTTCCAGCCGGAGCCCCACCTGCGCCTCATCGGCGACCTGATGGAGCACTGCGCCCGCGACATCCCCGCGTACAAGCCGCTCTCGGTCTCCGGCTACCACATCCGCGAGGCCGGAGCCACGGCCGCGCAGGAGCTCGCGTACACCCTGGCCGACGGCTTCGGCTACGTGGAGCTCGGCCTGTCCCGCGGGCTGGAGGTCGACACCTTCGCCCCCGGCCTCTCCTTCTTCTTCGACGCGCACCTCGACTTCTTCGAGGAGATCGCCAAGTTCCGCGCGGCCCGCCGCATCTGGGCCCGCTGGATGAAGGAGGTGTACGGCGCGAAGACCGACAAGGCGCAGTGGCTGCGCTTCCACACCCAGACGGCCGGTGTCTCGCTCACCGCCCAGCAGCCGTACAACAACGTCGTCAGGACCGCGGTCGAGGCCCTGTCCGCCGTCCTCGGCGGCACCAACTCGCTGCACACCAACGCCCTCGACGAGACCCTCGCGCTCCCCTCCGAGCAGGCCGCCGAGATCGCCCTGCGCACCCAGCAGGTGCTGATGGAGGAGACCGGCGTCGCCAACGTGGCGGACCCGCTGGGCGGCTCCTGGTACGTCGAGCAGCTCACCGACCGTATCGAGGCCGAAGCCGAGAAGATCTTCGACCAGATCAGGGAGCGCGGCACCCGGGCCCACCCGGACGGCAAGCACCCGATCGGCCCTATGACGTCCGGCATCCTGCGCGGCATCGAAGACGGCTGGTTCACCGGCGAGATCGCCGAGTCCGCCTTCGCCTACCAGCGTTCGGTGGAGAAGGGCGACAAGCGGGTCGTCGGCGTCAACGTCGCACTCGGCTCCGTCACCGGCGACCTGGAGATCCTCCGCGTCAGCCACGAGGTCGAGCGGGAGCAGGTGCGCGAACTCGGCAGCCGCAAGGCCGGCCGCGACGACGCCAAGGTCCGCAGCACCCTCGACGCGATGCTGGCCGCCGCACGCGACGGCTCGAACATGATCGCGCCGATGCTGGAGGCCGTACGGGCCGAGGCGACTCTCGGCGAGATCTGCGGCGTCCTGCGCGACGAGTGGGGCACCTACACGGAGCCGCCCGGCTTCTGATCCGCCCGACCGGTCCGATCCACCTGATCCATCCGGCCCTTCTGGCCTGACGCGGCGGCGCCCAGCCCCGCGAGCAGCAGCACGGTGAAGCGCTGGGCCCAGTCGGCATCGACGGGCTCGGCGCTCACCAGTGCCCGGTGCACCACCGCCCCGGCGATCACATCGAAGATCAGGTCGGCGGTGCGCGCCGCCGTGGCCGCGTCCGGCTCGGGGGGCAGTTCCCCGCGCTGCTGGGCCCGTTGCCGGCCCAGCAGCACCAGCCGCTTCTGCCGTTCCACGATCGAATCCCGGATCCGGGTCCGCAGCGCCTCGTCGCGCGTCGACTCCGCGACCACCGCCATCAGCGCGGTCTTGGTCTCCGGCCGCTCCAGCAGCGCCGCGAACTGGAGCACGACCCCCTGCACATCGGCCGACAGACTGCCCAGATCGGGGAGTTCCAGCTCGTCGAAGAGAACCGCGACGGCATCCACCACCAGCTCGTTCTTCCCCGCCCAGCGCCGGTAGAGCGTCGTCTTGGCGACCCCCGCGCGCAGGGCCACGTCACCCATCGTCAGCTTGGACCAGCCGAGATCGACGAGGGACGCACGGGTCGCCTCCAGGATCGCCTCGTCCGCCGCGGCACTGCGCGGGCGCCCGGTTCGGGAGGCTTTGGGGTGGCTGTGGCTCAGCATCCCGCGACCATACCCGCCAGTAAGTACGGTCCGCCGTGCCCGGTGACAGTGAGACAGATCACCGGCGCCTCCTGTCCCAGGGGCGGGTCCGGCAGTTACGCTACGGGTCGTAGCGTAAGGACGACGGTCATGCAGGGTCCTCACGCGACGACCGATCGACAGCCACAGGAGCCGGGTGGGGACCCGGCACCGAAACAGGGGCCTCCCGAGGTCCCGGGACCGTGTCTGTCCGCACGCCACGCACACCGGCGGAGGCTGCGGACGGAGCCGGTTCTCGTATCGCTTTCCGGAACGGCCTGTCCAGGGGGGAGGATGTACGTATGCAGCCTAGGAACATGTCCATGAGCGGCGTCGTCGACCTCGCCGCCGTCAAAGCGGCCGGTGAGGCCAAGGCCAAGGCCGAGCAGGCCCGTGCCGACGCCTCCCGGCAGGGCGGCGGCGGTGCCGCGGCCCCCAGCTCCCTCGTGATCGACGTCGACGAGGCGGGCTTCGAGCGCGATGTGCTGACCCGCTCCTCCGAGGTCCCGGTCGTCATCGACTTCTGGGCCGAGTGGTGCGAGCCGTGCAAGCAGCTCGGCCCGCTCCTGGAGCGTCTGGCCGTCGAGTACAACGGCCGCTTCGTGCTGGCCAAGGTCGATGTCGACGCCAACCAGATGCTGATGCAGCAGTTCGGCATCCAGGGTATTCCGGCGGTCTTCGCCGTCGTCGCCGGTCAGGCCCTTCCGCTCTTCCAGGGCGCGGCTCCCGAGGCCCAGATCCGCGAGACCCTCGACCAGCTGATCCAGGTCGGCGAGGAGCGCTTCGGTCTCACCGGAATCGTCGTCGATCCCGCGGCGCAGGGCGAGGACCCGGCGGGGCAGGTGCCGGCCGAGGTGCCCGCAGGCCCGTACGACGCACTGCTGGAGGCGGCGGCGCAGGCGCTGGACGCCAACGACTTCGGCGGCGCCGTCCAGGCGTACAAGAACGTGCTCGCCGACGACCCGGTCAACGTCGAGGCCAAGCTCGGCCTCGCTCAGGCGGAACTGCTGGGGCGCGTCCAGAAGATGGACCCCCAGCAGGTGCGCAAGGACGCCGCCGAGAATCCGGACGACCTGCGGGCGCAGATCGCCGCCGCCGATCTTGATCTCGTGGGCGGTCACGTCGAGGACGCCTTCGGCCGCCTCGTGGAGACGGTCCGCCGCAACTTCGGCGACGACCGGGACGCCGCACGGCTCCGCCTTCTGGAGCTGTTCGAGGTCATCGGGCCGGAGGATCCCCGGGTCGCGGCCGCGCGAGCCGCGCTGGCGCGTGTCTTGTTCTGATGTGACAACACGGCCGTGGAGCCCTCGGGCGCCACGGCCGTTTTCGCGTCCGGGGCGATAAGAGACCCCTCCGCTTTACCAAATCTTGACAAAGGTACGAACTGTTACTCGCAGTAAATCGCACCTTGGGATCTGTCCGCTTTCGGACCCCATTCTTCCTATTCCGGTGTCCGTTTGACACCACCCTGTGTGGCCGGTCGATGCCGCCCCGTCGCAGCTCGGTTATCGGGCCGTTACTAGCGAGTAACGAGACCCCTTGTGCCGCGGGCGTGAATGCACCACGATCGGCCAGGCTCGGTCCAATACCGCCAACCCCACCACCAGTCGGGGCAGGCGGCTCTGTTGGGTCCCCACCGAGTGGGTCGGCGGCAGTGGCGCCGATCGCGGACAGGGGGGTTCCTGCCGTTCGGCAGGGCCTGTCCGAACCGGTTGCGCAGAAGCGTGACCAGTGGTTGTCGCTCGGGGGTGATCGCCGGTGATTCGGATGCGGTACGCGCCTCCGGTCCGGGCGCTCTCCTTCCCGAGGACGTAGCACTTCTCCCATCCCAGGGCGGGCACGAGCCCGACCGGAGATGTACGTCCGAGAAGGAGGAAATTTATGAGTTCCCAAATCCGCGGTGGGACGAGATGGAAGCGTTTCGCTCTGGTCATGGTGCCGAGCGTCGTCGCGACCGCAGCTGTGGGTGTCGGTCTCGCGCAGGGCGCGCTGGCCGCGTCCTTCGCCGTGTCCGGCCAGAGCTTCAAGGTCAGCACCGACAAGCTCGTCGGTGAGGACTTCGTCCAGTACGGCAGCGTCGCTGTCGGCACGGACATCGATGGCAAGGAGAAGCAGGCACACCCGGTCGCGGTGTCCGGCTTCAGCAAGGCCACCATCACCAACATGTGCCAGTCGGTGGTCACGCCGAACCTGCCCTTCGGTCTCGGCAGCGTCAGCCTCGAGCTGAACGCCGGTACGGACCCGAAGAAGCCGGTCAGGGCGACCAACCTGTACCTGGACGTCGCACAGCTCGACGCGGACGCGTACTTCGAGCAGATCGACATCGGCGTCGGTGCCGCCTCGGTCGGTGCCCCCGGCATCCAGCCCGGTACGGAAGCGGCGGTCAAGAAGGGCGGCTTCGCGCAGCGCGCGAAGAAGGCCACCCTGACCAACGTGGAGCAGACGGCCTGGGCGACCACGGCCGGCACCTTCCGGCTCAGCAACCTGAGCCTGAAGCTGCACAAGGGCGTCAAGGAGTGCTTCTAAGCACTCGCCCGGGTGGCCGGAACGCCCCCTGAGGGTTTCCGGCCGCCCACCCCTTCTCTTCTCACGGCAGTACCGGTTCCAGGGAGCTGTTTTCCATGAGCCCCGAGTCCACAGGGCAGAACGAGCACCACCTCACCGTCCTCCGGCGGGGATTCCGCACCTGGCGGGGTAACCGGCCGTTCTGGGCGGGCCTGTTCACCATCGTGGGCGGTGTACCCATCGCCTACTTCCCTTACGCCGATCTCCACCTCGGCAACATGACGCTGGCGATGTCCACCACCGCCGGTGCCGGATCCCTGATCATCGGGGTCCTGCTGATCACGCTGGGTCTGACGATGTGGTTCCACCACATCGTGCGGGTGTTCGCCGGTGTCGCGGCGATCCTGCTGGCGCTGATCTCCATACCCGTCGCCAACATCGGCGGTTTCCTGATCGGCTTCCTGCTCTCCATGCTGGGCGGCGCGCTGTCCATCTCGTGGGCACCGGGTGAGCCGACGGCCGACGAGGACCCGTACCACAAGGGCGCGCCGCGGGAGCAGCCGCAGGCCGCGCCCTCGGAGGAGGCGTTCCACGGGGCGGCCGTGCCCCAGCAGCAGCCCGCCGCGTACGACACGGCGGTCGAGGCCGACGGCGGGGGGCATCGTGCGGGGTGACGACGGACAGCCGTTGAACACGATCACCGGCGAGGACCTCCGCGAGCGGAGGGGGCCGCGCCACGCGGCCCCGAGGAAGTCGCTGCTGACGAAGCTGCAGATACCCGCGGGCAAGGCATTCGCGCTCGCCGCGATGCCCACGGCGGTCTTCGTCGGCATGGGGCTCACCCCCAAGCTCGCGATGGCCGACGACGCCTCGGACATCCCCTTCGCCCCCGGGCCCTGCGTGACGCGCTCCGACGAGCCGAGCGAGTCGCAGGAGCCGAAGGCGACAGCGACTCCGACGCCGAGTGCCACGCCGAGTGCCGGCGCCACCGACACGGCGGAGAAGCCGGACACGGCCGGGAAGCCGACGGCGACCGAATCGGCCGCGCCGAAGCCCTCGGCGAGCTCGACCGCGCCCGCGACCACGGCGCAGGACAAGCCCGCGGCGACTCCGACCGCGACGCCGGAGGCCGCCGGGACGAAGAACCCGCTGGACCCGCTCGGCGTCGGTGACGCGCTCAAGGACATCTTCGACGGACCGGACCAGGAGACGGCGAGCCCGTCCCCGGCTCCCACCACCGAGTCGCCCGCGCCGACGGAGACCGCGCCGACGGAGACCGCCCCCACCGGGACCGCCCCCACCGAGACCGCCCCCACCACTCCGGCGGAAACGGCCGACAAGGCGAAGGACACGGTCGACAGGACCACCGACGCCATCCGCGACGCGGCGGACAAGGCGGGCAAGCAGGTCGAGGAGCTCGACGAGGACGTCAAGGGCCTCGACCCGGTGAAGGACGAGGACATCCCGGACGGCGCCAAGGAGCGCTTCCCGTGTCCGACCGCCGACCCCGAGGCGCTCGCCGCGGCCGACCTGGAGCAGGGACTGCCGCTGCTCCCGAACGAGCCGTGGGTCCTCGAATCGTCGATGCTCACGCTCAACGGGCTCGACTACAAGGGCATCGTCGAGGTGAAGCGGGAGGACGGCAGCATCAAGAAGGTGCTGAAGTTCACCGCGAGCTCCATCGACATCAAGGACCTCCACCAGCTGACGGTCGGTCCGGCCGGCACGACCGGTCACGTCACTTCGGACGAGGGCTCCACGTCCACGATCCGCGACGGCGAGGTGACGATGTACACGGAGGAGCTGAAGGGCAACCTCTTCGGCCTCATCCCGGTCACCTTCAGCCCGGAGACCCCGCCGCCGCTGAACGTACCCTTCGCCTTCTTCACCAAGGTGAAGGTGACGCAGGCAGGCCAGTTCGGCGGCTCGCTCCGGGTGCCCGGACTGTCGAACTTCTTCACCGGCGGCAACAGTTAGCGACCCTGGTCGCTACGAGAGGCTCGCAGCACGTGTGGCCCGCATCCCGACAGGGGGCGGGCCACACGTCCGTTCGTGCGTCAGTCGCGCTCGTTGCCGCCCAGGTGGTGGACCCGGACCATGTTGGTGGTGCCGGGGACGCCGGGGGGCGAGCCGGCCGTCATGACCATCTTGTCGCCGTCGTTGTAGCGGTTGAGCTTCAGCAGCTCCGCGTCCACGAGGTCGACCATGGCGTCGGTGTTGTCCACATGCGGGACGACGTAGGACTCGACGCCCCAGCTCAGCGCGAGCTGGTTGCGGGTGGCCTCCTCCGTGGTGAAGGCGAGGATCGGCTGCGCGACGCGGTAGCGGGACAGCCGGCGGGCCGTGTCACCGGACTTGGTGAAGGCGACGAGCGCCTTGCCGTCCAGGAAGTCCGCGATCTCGCAGGCGGCGCGGGCGACCGAACCACCCTGCGTACGGGGCTTCTTGCCCGGGACCAGCGGCTGCAGGCCCTTGGAGAGGAGCTCCTCCTCGGCGGCGACGACGATCTTCGACATCGTCTTGACCGTCTCGATCGGGTACGCGCCCACGCTCGACTCGGCGGACAGCATGACCGCGTCGGCCCCGTCCAGGATCGCGTTGGCGACGTCGGACGCCTCGGCGCGCGTCGGGCGCGAGTTGGTGATCATCGACTCCATCATCTGGGTCGCCACGATCACTGGCTTGGCGTTGCGGCGGCACAGCTCGATGAGGCGCTTCTGCACCATCGGGACCTTTTCGAGCGGGTACTCGACGGCCAGGTCACCACGGGCCACCATCACACCGTCGAAGGCGGCGACGACGCCCTCCATGTGCTCGACGGCCTGCGGCTTCTCCACCTTGGCGATGACGGGGACCCGGCGGCCCTCCTCGTCCATCACCTTGTGGACGTCCTTCACGTCCTCGGCGTCCCGCACGAAGGACAGGGCCACCAGGTCGCAGCCCATCCGCAGGGCGAACCGCAGGTCGTCGACGTCCTTCTCGGACAGGGCGGGTACGTTCACGGCCGCGCCGGGCAGGTTGATGCCCTTGTGGTCGGAGATGACGCCGCCCTCGATGACGATGGTCCGGACCCGGGGGCCCTCGACCGCGACGACCTTGAGCTCGACGTTGCCGTCGTTGATCAGGATCGGGTCGCCCTTGGCGACGTCGCCGGGCAGCCCCTTGTAGGTCGTGCCGCAGATCGACTTGTCGCCCGCGACCTCCTCGGACGTGATCGTGAACTCGTCCCCGCGGACCAGCTCGACGGGCCCCTCGGCGAACTTCGCCAGGCGGATCTTCGGGCCCTGGAGGTCGGCGAGTACGCCGACCGCACGGCCGGTCTCGACGGCGGCCTTGCGGACCCGGTCGTATCGGCCCTGGTGCTCCTCATGGGTGCCATGACTGAAGTTGAAACGGGCCACGCTCATGCCGGCCTCGATCAGAGCGACGAGCTGCTCATGGGAGTCGACGGCGGGACCGAGGGTGCAGACGATTTTGGAACGGCGCATGAGGCGGATCCTATCGGTTTGTTTCGCTGCGGAATATTCCGTCTGGTGGAAGATACAAAGGGGCGCGGGGGTGCTCAGTTGTCGACCTGTCCGACGAGCGCGAACGTCTGGTCGGCGATCTCCAGCTCCTCGTCCGTCGGCACCACCGCGACCGCGACTCGCGCGTAGTCCGGCGAGATCAGCCGGGGTTCGCGTGAGCGCACGGCGTTGAGGTCCCCGTCCACCGCCGGCCCGAGTTCCGCCAGACCGGCGATGGCAGCCTCCCGCACCGGGGCCGAGTTCTCCCCGACACCCGCCGTGAACACCACCGCGTCCACTCGCCCGAGGACCGCCGAATAGGCGCCGATGTACTTCTTCAGCCGGTGGATGTAGATGTCGAACGCGAGCGCGGCCCGCTCGTCGCCCTCGTCGACCCGGCGGCGGATCTCCCGCATGTCGTTGTCACCGCAGAGTCCGACGAGACCGCTCTTCTTGTTCAGCAGGACGTCGATCTCGTCCGTGGACATCCCCGCCACCCGCTTCAGGTGGAAGGTGACGGCCGGATCGATGTCTCCCGAACGCGTACCCATGACCAGCCCTTCCAAGGGGGTCAGTCCCATCGAGGTGTCCACGCACCGGCCGCCCGCCACCGCGGACGCCGAAGCGCCGTTGCCCAGATGCAGGACGATCAGGTTGACGTCCTCCAGCGGGCGCCCCAGCAGCTCCGCGGTCTTCCGGGAGACGTACGCGTGCGAGGTGCCGTGGAAGCCGTAGCGGCGGATGCGGTGCGCGTCCGCCGTCTCGACGTCGATCGCGTACCGCGCCGCGCTCTCCGGCATCGTCGTGTGGAACGCCGTGTCGAAGACCGCGACCTGCGGCAGATCCGGGCGCAGCGCACGCGCCGTACGGATGCCGGTGATGTTCGCCGGGTTGTGGAGCGGGGCCACCGGGACGAGCCGCTCGATCTCCGTCAGCACCTCGTCCGTGATCACGGTGGGCTCGGTGAACCGGAGTCCGCCGTGCACCACCCGGTGGCCGATCGCCGCGAGTTCGGGCGAGTCCAGGCCGAGCCCGTCGGCGGCCAGTTCGTCGGCCGCCGCCTTCAGCGCCTCGTCGTGGTCGGCGATCCGCTCCGTACGGACCCGGGGCTCCGCGCCGCCGCCGGGCAGCAGGGTGTGGGTGAGCCGGGAGGTCTCCTCGCCGATCCGCTCGATCAGGCCGACCGCGAGCCGGGAGTGGTCGCGCATGTCGAGGAGCTGGTACTTCACCGACGAGGAGCCGGAGTTGAGCACGAGGACGCGATGGGGGTGCACGGCTGCCACGGTGGTCGTACCTTCGCTGATCGGGGTGGTCATCCGGTTCACTCCTCGCCCTGCGCCTGGATCGCGGTGATGGCGACCGTGGTGACGATGTCCTGGACGAGCGCGCCGCGGGACAGGTCGTTGACCGGCTTGCGGAGCCCCTGTAGCACCGGGCCGACGGCCACCGCGCCCGCCGAGCGCTGCACGGCCTTGTAGGTGTTGTTGCCGGTGTTGAGGTCCGGGAAGATCAGCACCGTCGCCTGACCCGCCACCTCCGAACCGGGCAGTTTCGTCGCCGCGACGGACGGTTCGACCGCCGCGTCGTACTGGATCGGGCCCTCGATCCGCAGATCCGGCCGTGAGGCGCGTACCCGCTCCGTCGCCTCCCGCACCTTGTCGACGTCCGCGCCCGTTCCCGACGTGCCCGTCGAGTACGACAGCATCGCGATACGGGGCTCCACCCCGAACCTGGCGGCGGTCGCGGCCGACTGCACCGCGATGTCCGCGAGCTGCTCCGCGTCCGGGTCCGGGTTGACCGCGCAGTCGCCGTAGACCAGGACCTTGTCGGCGAGGCACATGAAGAAGACGGAGGAGACGATCGACGCGTCCGGCTTCGTCTTGATGATCTCGAAGGCCGGGCGGATCGTCGCCGCGGTGGAGTGCACCGACCCGGAGACCATGCCGTCGGCCAGGCCCTCCTGGACCATCAGCGTGCCGAAGTAGTTCACGTCCGACACGACGTCGTACGCGAGCTCCACCGTCACCCCGCGGTGGGCGCGCAGTCGCGCGTACCGCTCGGCGAAGGGCTGCCGCAGTTCGGAGGTCTGGGGGTCGATCAGCTGGGTCCCGGCGAGATCGATGCCGAGGTCCGCCGTCTTCTTGCGGATCACGTCGACGTCGCCGAGGAGCGTCAGCTCGCAGACGTCGCGCCGCAGCAGTACGTCGGCGGCGCGCAGCACCCGCTCCTCGGTGCCCTCGGGCAGGACGACCCGGCGGCGCTTGGCGCGGGCCTGCTCCAGCAGATCGTGCTCGAACATCATCGGGGTGACCCGGCCGCTGCGTGCCACGGAGATCCGGCCCAGCAGGTCGGCGGTGTCCACATGGCGCTCGAAGAGGCCGAGCGCGGTCTCCGCCTTGCGGGGCGTCGCCGCGTTCAGCTTGCCTTCCAGCGTGAAGAGCTCCGCCGCGGTGGGGAAGGACCCGCCGGAGACCGCGACGACCGGGGTACCCGGCGCGAGCCGGGATGCCAGCCGAAGGATCTCCTCGCCCGGCCGCTCGTCCAGCGTGAGGAGCAGCCCCGCGATGGGCGGCGTACCCGCACTGTGCGCGGCCAGTGCGCCGATCACCAGATCCGCGCGGTCGCCGGGGGTGACCACCATGCAGCCCGGGGTCAGCGCGTTGAGCACGTTCGGCAGCATCGCGCCGCCGAAGACGAAGTCCAGGGCGTCCCGGGACAGGCCCGCGTCGTCCCCGAGCAGTACGGTGCCGTCGAGCGCCGCGGTGATCTGGGCGACGGTGGGCGCGGAGAGCGCCGGGTCGTCCGGGAGGACCGCACAGGGGACGGGCAGCCGGGCCGTGAGCCGCTCGGCGACCTTCTCCCGGTCCTCGGGCGCCACCCGGTTCACGATCATCGCGAGGACGTCGCAGCCGAGGCCCGCGTACGCGCGGTAGGCGTTGCGCGTCTCGGACCGTACGGACTCGGCGGGCTGGCCCTTGCCGCCGACCACCGCGATCACGGAGGCGCCGAATTCGTTGGCCAGCCGGGCATTGAGCGCCAGCTCGTCGGGGAGCTGCGTGGCGGCGAAGTCGGAGCCGAGGACCAGCACCACTTCGTACTCCCGGGCCACCTGGTGGAAGCGCTCGACGAGCAGGGAGACCAACTCGTCGGTACCCTGCTCCGCCTGGACCGCGGCTGCCTCGTGATAGTCCAGGCCGTAGACGCTCGCGGGGCTCTGGGTGAGGCGGTAGCGGGCCCGCAGCAGCTCGAACAGCCGGTCGGGGCCGTCGTGCACCAGCGGCCGGAAAACCCCGACCCGGTCCACCTGACGCGTCAGTAGCTCCATGACTCCCAGGTCGACGACCTGGCGGCCGTCTCCCCGGTCGATTCCCGTCACGTACACGCTGCGCGCCACGCGTGCTCTCCCGTCCTGATCGGCCGACTGGTCCGGTGGGGGTGCTGTTATCCCGATAGGGGTGTCATTGGCTTGCATTGCTCTTGACGATACCTGCGGGGGCGGCGTGGGCGCCCGCCGGAGCCGGGCCCGCCAGGAGGCCGCTCCAGGGCCCGTTCCGGGGGGCTTACGACGGCCCCGCGGCCCCCCGGCCGCCCGGCCCGGCACCCGTCCCGTGCCCGGCCCGGTTCGTCCGCCGGCGCAGCCGAAAGCGCGGGGGCGGGGCCCGGCATGGGAGAATCGCTGTGGCTCACGGTACGGGGGTCTCTTCGAGGAGCCCCCCGAATGCACGGCACTAGCGAGCAGGAGACACAGCGCGATGCGCATCGGAATTCTCACCGCAGGCGGCGACTGCCCTGGCCTGAACGCAGTGATCCGGTCGGTCGTGCACCGCGCCGTGGTGGGTCACGGCGATGAAGTCATCGGCTTCGAGGACGGGTTCAAGGGGCTGCTCGACGGCCACTACCGGCCGCTCGATCTCAACGCGGTCAGCGGCATCCTGGCCCGCGGCGGCACCATCCTCGGCTCGGCCCGCCTGGAGCGCGACCGGCTGCGGGAGGCCGCCGAGAACTGCGACGAACTGAGCCGCCGTTACGGCATCGACGCGCTCATCCCGATCGGCGGCGAGGGCACCCTGACCGCCGCCCGGATGCTGTCGGACGCCGGAATGCCCGTCGTCGGAGTGCCCAAGACCATCGACAACGACATCTCCGCCACCGACCGGACCTTCGGCTTCGACACCGCCGTCGGCGTCGCCACCGAAGCCATAGACCGTCTCAAGACGACCGCCGAATCGCACCAGCGGGTCATGGTCGTCGAGGTGATGGGCCGGCACGCGGGCTGGATCGCGCTGGAGTCCGGCATGGCGGGCGGTGCGCACGGAATCTGTCTGCCGGAGCGGCGGTTCCAGGTCGACGACCTGGTCAAGATGGTCGAGGAACGCTTCGCGCGCGGCAAGAAGTTCGCCGTGATCTGCGTGGCCGAGGGCGCGCACCCGGCAGAGGACTCCATGCCGTACGCGAAGGGCGAGATCGACCAGTTCGGCCACGAGCGCTTCGCCGGTATCGGCAACCGCCTCGCCATCGAGCTGGAGCGCCGGCTCGGCAAGGAGGCCCGTCCGGTCATCCTCGGGCACGTGCAGCGCGGTGGGACACCGACCGCGTACGACCGGGTCCTGGCGACCCGCTTCGGCTGGAACGCGGTGGAGGCCGTCCACCGCGGCGACTTCGGCAGGATGACGGCGCTGCGCGGCAACGAGATCGCCATGGTCCCGCTCGCCGACGCGGTCACCCGGCTCAAGACGGTGCCGGCGGACCGGATGTACGAGGCCGAGTCGGTCTTCTGACCCGGATTCGGCCCGGAACCGGAGCGGCGCTCCGGAACCGGACCCCGGGACTCGGACCCGGAACCGGACCCCGGGACTCGGACCCGGAACCGGACCCCGGGACTCGGACCCGGAACCGGAACCGGACCCCGGTCCTCTGCGGGGGAGCCCTACACGCCCGCCGTGCGCCAGAAGTGCTCGACGATCCGGGCCAGGAAGGCGCGGCCCGCGTCTCCCGTCGTCGCCGTGCGCTGCGCGTCGGCGCTGCTCCAGCTCAGGGTGGACACCATCAAAGACTGGTAGTCGGCGTGCAGCTGCTCCAGCACGCTCTGGATCAGCCCCCGGTCCAGCGGTACGAGCTTCGCCACCGGGCGTACGTACGCCTGCCAGCGCGTCGTCACCGCGCTGTTCAGCAGCTCGGACAGCTCCTCGTTCCGGCCGCTCGCGGTCAGGAACTGCGCGGCCGTCAGCTCCAGCGCCTCGCAGAGCGCAGCGGACTGCCGTTCGTTGCCGCGCCAGCGGCCCGACTCCTCCATCCGCTGGTACGAGGCGCCGCTGAGCCCCGTCCGCCCGGCCAGCTCGTCGATCGAGAGGCCCTGGGTCAGCCGGTGATCCCGCAAGGTGGAGGCGGCGGCGAGCAGCTCGCCGGGCGCGCACCACAGCACACCGGCGAGCGCCGTGAGCTCGCGGTCGGTCGGCGTCGCCGTACCGCGCTCCCAGGCGATCACCGTCTCCGGCGGGAGCCGGAGGCCGTACTGGGCGGAGAGGCCGTACGCGACATGACCGGGCGCCATCCCCAGAGCCTCGCGAAGTCGGCGCGCGGCGGGGGCGTTGAAGGGCGGAGTGGGGTGCACGGCCCCACCGTAGGAGCCCGCGGACCCGCTGGCTACGGTCGCATCCACCCAGATCATCCTTCGTAGGAAGCTACTAGGACGAACCGGGTCCTGCGGGCGCGGTCAGTGGCCTTCCGCAACCCAGCGGTAGTGCAGCTCCGGGCGCCCGACCTGCCCGTAATGCGGCCTGCGCGCGGCCCGGCCGACCGTGACCAGATGTTCCAGGTAGCGGCGGGCCGTGATCCGCGACATGCCGAGCGCCTCACCTGCTGCCGCCGCCGTCAGCCCTTCCCCGGCGTCCCGCAGGGCCCGGGTCACCGACTCCAGCGTCGGACCGCTCAGCCCTTTGGGAAGCGCCGACGGATGGGTGACCCGCAGCGCGCCGAGCGCCCGGTCCACCTCCTCCTGGCCGCTCGCCTCACCCGCCGCCGCACGGAACTCCGCGTACCGCACCAGCCGGTCCCGGAGGGTGGGATACGTGAACGGCTTCAGTACGTACTGGACGACGCCGAGCGAGACCCCTTCCCGCACCACCGCGAGATCACGCGCCGACGTCACGGCGATGACGTCGGCCGCGTGACCGGCGGCCCGCAGTGAGCGCAGCAGCTGAAGGCCGTGCCCGTCCGGCAGATACAGGTCCAGGAGCAGCAGATCGACCGGTGTGCGGTCCAGCGCCCGCACCGCCTGTGCCCGCGAGTGCGCCACGGCCGCCACCTCGAAGCCCGGCACCCGGCCCACGTAGAGCTGATGGGCGTCCGCCGCCACCGGGTCGTCCTCGACGACCAGCACCCGGATCATGCGGTGACCTCCTTGCCCGTACGGGCGAGGAGCGGCAGCCGCACGGTGAACTCGGCGCCGCCCTCCGCGCCCCGGTCCAGCGTGACCGTCCCGCCGTTGCGATGCGCGGCCTGCCGTACGAGGGCGAGTCCGAGCCCGCGTCCGGCGCCGCGCGTCGACCAGCCGCGCCGGAAGACCTCGTCGGCGTCGTCGGGGCCGATGCCCGCCCCGGTGTCCGCGACCCGCAGCAGCAGCTCACCGTCCCCGGCGAGCGCCGTCACCGTGACCCGGGCCCGCGAGCCGGTGCGCGGGGAGGGGATGGTCACGGCGCAGGGCTCCGCGCCCACCGCACCCGGGCCGCCCGTCGCCGCCTCCGACGCCGCGTCGACCGCGTTGTCGATCAGATTGCCGAGGATGGTCACCAGATCGCGCTGTGCCAGCGCGGCGGGCAGCGCCCCGTCGTCGATCAGGCTGTTGTCGGCGAGCACCAGCTCCACGCCCCGCTCGTTCGCCTGCGCCGCCTTGCCGAGCAGCAGCGCGGCCAGCACCGGTTCGGCGACCGCGCCGACGACCCGGTCGGTGAGCACCTGGGCCAGCTCCAGCTCCGCCGTGGCGAAGTCCACCGCCTCGTCGACGCGGCCCAGTTCGATCAGCGACACCACGGTGTGCAGCCGGTTCGCCGCCTCGTGCGCCTGGGAACGCAGCGCCTGTGTGAAGCCGCGCTCCGAGTCCAACTCGCCTGAGAGCGCCTGCAGTTCGGTGTGGTCCCGCAGGGTCACCACGGTGCCCCGCCGCTCCCCGCCCACCACCGGACGGGTGTTGACGACGATCACCCGGTCCGCCGCGAGATGGACCTCGTCGACCCGCGGTTCGGAGGCGAGCAGGGCCCCGGTCAGCGGGGCGGGCAGCTCCAGCTCGGCGACGGTCCTGCCGACCGCGCCGGGCTCCAGGCCGAGCAGCTCCCGGCCCGCGTCGTTGATCAGCGCGATCCGGCGCCGTCCGTCCAGCATCAGCAGGCCCTCGCGGAGCGCGTGGAGCGTGGCCTCGTGGTAGTCGTGCATCCGGCTCAGCTCACCGGCGTTCATGCCGTGCGTGTGGCGCCGCAGCCGGGCGTTGATCACGTACGTACCGAGGCCGCCGAGGGCCAGCGCTCCGCCGGCGGCGAGCCCCAGCGCGCCCAGCTGCTCGCGCACCTGCGTGGAGACCCGCTCGACGGTGATGCCCGCACTGACGAGCCCGGTGATCCTGCCGCCGTCCCTGACCGGGGTCACGACCCGTATCGAGGGCCCGAGCGTGCCGGTGTACGTCTCCGTGAACGTCTCGCCGCGCAGTGCCTGGGCGGTATGCCCGAGAAAGGTCTCGCCGATCCGCTCGGGGTCCGGATGCGTCCAGCGGACGCGCTGCGGATTCATGATCGTGACGAAGGCGATCCCGGTCTCCTCGCGGACGTGCTCCGCGTACGGCTGGAGCACGGCGGAGGGGTCCTCTGTGCGGATCGCCTCCCGTACGGAGGGAGAACCGGCCACCGCCACCGCCGCGGCCCGCACCTGCCGGGTGGCGGTCTCCTCCGCCTGCGCGCTCCCGGAGACGTACGCGAAGAACGCGCACCCCGCGACGACAGCCGCCACCAGCACGACCTGCATGGCGAAGAGCTGGCCGGCCAGGCTGCGGGGGCGGGTACGGGGGAGGCGCATGCCGTCCAGTCTGCCTGGCCCGGTCCGCCCGGCGGGAGGTGGCTTGAACCCGACCGTGAACGATATGAACGCAAGGGTGACGGGGGTCACAGGGAGATAGATAGTCGCCGAGGCCCCCAGGGACGGGGGAGCGACCGCGACATCAGCCGAGGAGGCCCCCGTGGCAGCTGCAGCCGCAAGGCGGGACCGGACCCACTATCTCTACCTGGCCGTGATCGGAGCCGTGGTTCTCGGCATTCTCGTGGGCTTCGTGGCCCCCGGGGTTGCGGTGGAGCTCAAGCCCATCGGTACCGGTTTCGTGAACCTGATCAAGATGATGATCTCGCCGATCATCTTCTGCACGATCGTGCTGGGCGTCGGCTCCGTACGCAAGGCCGCCAAGGTCGGTGCCGTCGGCGGGCTCGCCCTCGGCTACTTCCTGGTGATGTCGACGGTCGCCCTGGCCATCGGCCTGGTCGTCGGCAACATCCTGGAGCCCGGCTCCGGTCTGCACATCACCGAAGCGGCCCGCGCCGCGGGCGAGCAGCAGGCGGCGGGCGCCAGCGAGTCGACCGTGGACTTCCTGCTCGGCATCATCCCGACCACCATGGTGTCCGCCTTCACCGGCGGCGAAGTGCTCCAGACGCTGCTCATCGCCCTCCTCGCGGGCTTCGCGCTCCAGGCGATGGGCGCGGCCGGAGAGCCGGTCCTGCGCGGCATCGGCCACATCCAGCGCCTGGTCTTCCGGATCCTCGCCATGATCATGTGGGCCGCCCCGGTCGGCGCGTTCGGAGCGATGGCCGCCGTGGTCGGCGAGACCGGCCTCGACGCGCTGAAGTCCCTGGCGATCATCATGATCGGCTTCTACATCACCTGTGCGCTCTTCGTCTTCGTGGTGCTCGGCACGATCCTGCGGCTCGTCGCCGGGGTCAATCTGCTGTCGCTGCTGAAGTACCTGGGCCGTGAGTTCCTGCTGATCCTGTCCACCTCCTCCTCGGAGTCGGCCCTGCCCCGGCTCATCGCGAAGATGGAGCACCTGGGCATCAGCAAGCCCGTCGTCGGCATCACCGTGCCGACCGGCTACTCGTTCAACCTCGACGGCACCGCGATCTACCTCACGATGTCCTCGCTCTTCATCGCCAACGCGATGGGTGACCCGCTGACGGCGAGCGAGCAGATCTCGCTCCTGATCTTCATGGTGATCGCGTCGAAGGGCGCGGCGGGCGTCACCGGTGCCGGTCTCGCCACCCTGGCCGGCGGCCTCCAGTCGCACCGCCCGGAACTGGTCGACGGCGTCGGCCTGATCGTCGGCATCGACCGCTTCATGAGCGAGGCCCGCGCCCTGACGAACTTCGCGGGCAACGCGGTCGCCACGGTCCTGGTCGGCACCTGGACCAAGGAGATCGACAAGGAGCGGGTCGGTGAAGTCCTCGCCGGTCGTGTTCCGTTCGACGAGAAGACGCTCACCGACGACGCTCCCACGGAGAACGTGATCCCCGAGCCCCGCGAGGGCGGCGAGGTGCCCGCGAAGGTCTGACGGCAGGACGACCGAGAGGCGGCCGGTACGGGACTCGCCCGACCGGGGCCGGGGGTTTACGGTAGCAGGGCTACGAGGCCCGGCGCGGGACAGGGACCCCACCGACGCGAAATGCGACGACCACCGCGGGCACCTACCCCGGC
>NZ_JBHXQO010000053.1:39932-41818 GCF_042717135.1 Streptomyces sp. NPDC058620 | reverse complement strand
AAGCTACCTCGCCGGCCTCCACCTCCGAGCCTCCATGATCTGGATCGACGACCTGCTCAAGACCACCGCGTGATCACGACATCACACAGGCCCTAGCTCCAGCGGATGCCGGGCGACCTGGATGTACACCTATGACGCCAATGGACAACAACTGGGCAGCGGTGGCACGAGCGTCATCTGCAACCGGACGGCCAGCTTCACTCTTAACGTTTCCGCCGATGTTCCGGGCGGGGCTGCCAAAATCAAGGTCTGCCTGGATGACGGCAACTACGTTGACCTGGCTTGCGAGGTCTACTACAGGCCCCGCTCGTGATCCGGCGGCATGCTGCGAGCTGAGATCGGTTGCCAGGGCAGAGCCCTGGCTAGGTCTGTGGCGAACGCGGCTCGAACTTGATCAGCGTTTGCCGGTTCAGCGGATGTTTGGGGCGAGCAATATGGCAGCGGCCTCGTCGGACGGTCAAACGCCCCGCCCCGATACTGGTACGGGAGGCGTCCGTGGACGGACCGCGCGGCCACCGTTCGCACGCGGCCGGCCGCGTCTTGCACAGGGGTTCAGGATGGTCGCGATCTCCGCGACCGGCGGTCGGCCGTCCCGGCACGTGGACCGACGACGCGTCGGGGCCTCCGGCGCACGCCGCGGCTCCGTGGTCGAGCGTGAGCGGTTCGGGTCCCTTCCGGCGGGTGGGATCACGGTCTCACCCGCCGGATTGAGGGCGGACCGCGGCCGGACCGCTCAGGCCGCCGCGGGTCCCAGCCTGGACAGGGTGTCGAGGAGGCGGGCCCGGCTCGCGAACACGTCGGGCGGCAGCGAAACGTAGAGCTGCACGGTCGTCACGCCGGGCCGGTGGTAGCGGAGGATCCGCTCGCGGCACTCCTCCGGCGATCCGCTGATGAACAGGCCGTCGACGGCCTCGGCGGGCAGCGCCTTCTGCGCCGCCTCCGGGTCGCCGGCCGCCCAGTACTCGTGGGTCTCGCGCAGGAGTTCGCCGTGCCCGAGCCATTCGTGGAACTTGCGGTACGGCTCGCGGTTGAGGATCCAGGCGAGGAAGGGCCGGCTCGCGCGGTGGGCATAGTCGGTGTCCTCGGTGGGGCACACGAAGACCTTCACCACCAGCTCCTTGCCGGGCGGCTGCGGGCCCACCGCGTCGAGTACCTTCGGCACGTCTTCGGGGAAGAGCAGGTTGGTGATGGCCCCGTCCCCCTCGGTGAAACCGAGCCTCAGCATGTTCGGCCGGAGCGCTCCGAGGATCACCTTGACCGGTTCGACGGGCGGGTGCGGGAGCCGGTAGCCGGTGATGGAGAAGGTGTCGAAGTCACCGGCGATGTGCTCCCCGCGCAGGGCCCGGGTGACGAAGCGCAGGACGTCCCTGGTGCGCTTGAATGGCTCGTCGAACGGGATCCCGTTGATGTCGGTGACGTGCGCGGGCACCGAGGAGCCGATGCCGAGCAGCAGCCTGCCGGGGGCGAGTTGGGCCAGCGTGGCGGCCGTCTGGGCGAGCACCGCGGGCCCCCGGGTGTGCACGGGCACGATCCCGGTACCGATCCGCAGCGTCGGCGACCAGGCCGCCGTCGCGGCGAGCGGGGTGAAGGCGTCGGTGCCGCCGCCCTCGGCGGTCCAGACGTCCGTGTACCCCAGGTCGGGCAGGCGCTCCACGAGGAATCGGTGCTGGTCGATGGTGAGGCCGGGGAGCGGCAGGGTGATGCCCCACTTCAGCTCGTCGGCGAGGGGCGGGGCGTGCTCGGCGGTCATGAGGCCGGCGGTCCTTTCGAATCGTGCTGTCCCGGTCCGCCGGGGCGGTTGGATCGGGTGGGCGGGGCCGGTCGCCGTGTTCCCTGTTCCAGTGGGCGATCGTCAGGGCCGTGGTGACCATGAGCTGGTCGTTGAC
>NZ_JBHXQO010000053.1:0-39922 GCF_042717135.1 Streptomyces sp. NPDC058620 | reverse complement strand
CGGGCGCGTGGACAACGCGCCCGCACCCAGGGACTACTTGTCGACCCGGACCGTCGTCAGGTCCAGGAACCAGGACTGCGGCTGCACCAGGCCGTGGACATTCGGCGCGAGGGCCCGCGGATTGCGGTCGTTGACGACGAAGAGCCAGGGGGCGTCGTCGGTGACCTGGGAGAGCGCCTCGCGGTAGCTCTTCTCGCGCGCGCCCCGGTCGGGGTCGGCGGCCGCCGCGGCGAGCAGGTCGTCGACCTTCGGGTTGCTGTAACCGCCGGTCCAGAAGGGGCTGTCGCTGCCGATGAAGAGCGGCAGCAGCGCCTCGGACTGGAAGAGCGTCGTGGACTGGGCGATGGCGTCCGAGTCCAGCGCGACCTCGCCCTTCGCCTCGGCCCCGATGAGCGTGGCCCAGTCTGTGGTGCGCAGGGCGACCTTGATCCCGACGGCCGCCAGGTCCCGCTGGAGCGCCTGGGCTATCGGCACCGGCAGAAGGTTTCCCGAGCCGCCGGTGGGGACGGTCACCGAGGTCGAGAACCCGTCGGCCCCGCCCGCCTCCTTGAGCAGCCGCCGGGCCTTGGCGGGGTCGTACCCGTAGGTGTCCTTGGCCGGGTCGTAGGCGAGCGTGGACCTGGGGGCCGCCTGGCGGGCCGGTTCGGCGGTGCCGTGGAGCAGCTTCTCCGCGATGGCCTCCCGGTTGATGGCGTAGTTCGCCGCCCGCCGGACCCTCGGGTCCTTCCAGGGCCCCTTCTCGGTGTCGAGGATCCAGTACCAGAGGTGGTCGTAGCTGTTGGTGACGGTCTTGACGCCCTCGGTCTTGAGCGTCGCGATGTCGTCGGGGTTGGGGTACTCGATCCAGTTGACCGCGCCGGAGCGCAGGGCGGCCGTGCGGGCCGCCGTGTCGGGCAGCGCCTTGACGACGAGCCGGTCGACCCTCGGGGCTCCGCGCCAGTACGCCGTGTTGGCCTTCAACTCGATCTCCTCACCGGCCCGTTGCGAGGTGAAGGCGAAGGGGCCTGTGCCGACCGGGTGCTTGGCGAAGTCCGCCGACCCGGTCTTGCGCACCGCGGTGGGGCTGGCGATCAGCACGTGCGCCAGGTCCTCGGGGAAGTGGCCGTTCGGCTTCGCGGTGACCAGTTCGACGCGGTCGGCGTCGAGTTTCCGGTACGAGCTGATGCCTCCGGCGTACTCGCCGGCCGCCGCGCCGAGCTCCTCGCTCCAGTAGCGGCTCTTCCTGTCCAGGTAGCGGTCCAGGTTGAAGACGACGGCGTCGGCGTCGAAGGCGGTGCCATCCTGGAACTTCACGCCCTTGCGGAGCGTGAACGTCCAGGTGCGGTTGTCGGCGGCGACCTTCCACGAGGTGGCGAGCGCGCCGGTGACCGGCGGCGGGGCGTCCGTCTTCGAGAGGTCGTAGCGGGTGAGCCCCTCGTACAGCTGGAAGCTCACCAGGCGCTTGCCCTCGAAGCCCGCGCCGCCGATCATCGTGTCGGTGTTCGGGAGTTTTCCGGTCGCGCCGATGACGAGGGTGCCGCCGCGCCCGGAGACTCCGGTGGACTCCCCCGAGGCCTCGGACGTGCAGCCCGCCGCGGTGAGCGTGGTGGCGGCGGCGCAGAACAGGGCCACGGCGGTGCGGAGGGAGGGCTGGCTTCGGCCACGGTGCGGCTGGGGCAGGGGCGGGGCGTTCATCGCTGGTCCTCCGGGAGGCGGTGTGGCGGGGTCGGGAGCAGGGGCGTACCGGCCGCTGGGGCACGGGACTTCTGGGGTGGCACGCGGGGCCGGGCTTCGGGGGGCGCACCGGTCGCCGCGGCGAGCAGCGCCCGGGTGTAGGGGTGGCGGGGGGCCGCCCAGACGCGTGCGGCCGTGCCCTCCTCCACGACCCGGCCGTGCCGCAGGACGACGACCCGCTGGGCGAGGCTCCGGACGACGGCGAGGTCGTGGGAGATGAACAGGCAGGCCAAGGCGTGCCGTTCGCGCAGTTCGGTGAACAGGTCGAGGACCTGGGCCTGGACCCGCCGGTCGAGGGCGGACGTCGGTTCGTCGCAGACGAGGAGGTCGGGGCCGGTGGCGAGGGCGCGGGCGATGGCCACCCGCTGGAGCTGGCCGCCGGACAGTTCGCGGGGGTAGCGGGCGGTCAGCGCCGGATCGAGGCCGACCTGGTCGAAGAGGGCGGCCACCCGGGCGGGCCGCTCCCGCCGGGGGACGCCGTGGGTCCGCAGCACGAACGCCACGGACTCACCGGCCCGCAGCGCCGGGTTGAGCGAGGCGCGGGGGTGCTGGGGGACGAACTGGAGCCGGGCGCGCGCCGGACGGTCGGCCCGCCCGCGCAGCCGGTACGGGTCGAGGCCGTCGAAGCGTACGGTGCCGGCGGCCGGCCGGAGCAGGCCGAGGGCCAGCCGGGCCAGGGTCGACTTGCCGGAACCCGACTCGCCGACCAGTCCGACGGTACGGCCCGCCTCGACAGTGAGGGACACCCCGTCGAGGGCCGGCCGGCCGGTGGCGCCCGGGTAGCGGTGGGTGATGTCGTCGAGGACGAGCAGCGGGCGGGTCATGCGCGCACTCCGGGTTCGGCCGCGACGAGCTCGGCCGCGTAGGGATGGACCGGGCGGGACAGGATCTGCTCGGTGTCGCCGGTCTCGACGATCCGGCCGTCGCGCATGACGGCGGTCCGGCCGCCGATCGCGCGGGCCACGGTCAGGTCGTGGGTGACCAGGAGCAGGGCGATGCCCCGCTCGGTCCGCAGTGCGTGGAACAGCGCGAGGATCTCGGCCCGGACCAGGGCGTCGAGCGCGGTGGTGGGTTCGTCCGCCACCAGGAGTCCCGGCGAGCAGGAGACGGCCAGGGCGATGGCCGCGCGCTGCCGGAGTCCCCCGGACAGTTCGTGCGGGAAGCTCCGGGCGACCCGGCCGGGCTCCTGGACGCCCGCCCGGGACAGCAGTTCCGGTACGGCGGCGCGGGCCCGGCCGCGGCCCTCCACCACCCGGTGGCGCCGGAGCACCTCGGCGATCTGCGGGCCGATCCGGCGGAGCGGGTCGAGGGAGCCGCTCGGGTCCTGGGGGACGTAGCCGATCCGCCGGCCGCGGACGGTGGACAGCGCGCGCTCGTCCAGGGCGCGCAGCTCGGTCCCGTCGAGGCGGACGCTGCCGCTGACCGCCGCCCCCTGGCCGGGGAGGCCGAGCACCGTGCGGGCCACGGTGGTCTTGCCGCTGCCCGACCCGCCGACGAGCACCAGGGCCTCCCCCGCCCCGATCGCGAACGAGACGGCGTCCACCGCGGTGACCGGGATGCCGCCGGACGGGTAGCGGACCGTCAGGTCGGCGACGTCGAGGGCGTTCACCTGAGCACCTCCGGGCGGAGGGCCGCACCGTCGCCCAGGCGGCGGCGCAGCGCCTCTCCCAGCGTGTTGAAGACGACGGAGACGGCGAGGACGACCAGTGCGGGCAGGACCGCGACGCCGGGGTGGGTGAGCAGGACGGGGCGCAGTTCGTCGAGCATCGCGCCCCATTCGGGGGCCGGGGGCGGCACGCCGAGGCCGAGGAAGGAGAGCCCGGCGGCGTAGACGATGGCGAGGCCGACCAGGGAGGAGCAGTAGACGAGGACCACCGGGGCGACCACCGGCGCGACCTGGCGCAGCGCGACGGAGACACGTCCTGCTCCGCTCACCCGGGCCGCCTCCAGGTACTCGGCCGTCCGGATGCGCTGCACCTCGGTGAACGCCACCCGGGCGACCGCGGGGGTGAGCACGACCGACAGGGAGATCACGGTGGTGGAGAGGCCGGGTGTCAGGAGGGTGGCGACCGCGATGGCGAGCAGCACGCCGGGGAAGGCGTACAGGACGTCGAGGGTGCGGAGCAGGGCCTGTTCGGTGATCCGGCCGCCCAGGCCGGCGGCCGTGCCGAGGGCCAGGCCGGCGACGGCGGCGATGGTGACCGGCAGCAGGCCGCCCACCAGCGAGGGCCGGGTCGCCGCGACGAGCCGGCTGAGCATGTCCCGGCCCTGCGCGTCGGTGCCCAGCGGGTGACCGGGGGTCCAGAGTTCCGCGAGGCGCTCGTCCAGGCTCCCGGCGGTCGGGTCGACCGGCGCCAAATAAGGGCCGGTGAGGGCCACGGCGAGGAGCAGCACGGCGAGCCCCGCGGGCCACAGCAGGCCCGGCCCGTACGGCTTCCAGCCGGTCATCGGGTGCTCCTCAGCCGGGGGTCGACCCAGGCGTGGGCGGCGTCGACGAGGATGTTGATGCCGACGAACGCTACGGCGACGGCGAGGACGCCACCCTGGACGAGTGGGAGGTCCCGGGCGGACAGCGCGTCGTACAGCAGGCGGCCGAGGCCGGGCCAGGCGAAGAGGGTCTCCACGAACACCACCCCTTCCAGGAGATAGGCGAGCTGGAGGCCGCCGATGGTCAGCAGGACCGGGGACGCGTTGTGCGAGCAGTGCCGCAGGACGGCCGCGCGGCTCAGTCCCCGGGAGCGGAGTCCGTCCGCGAGGTCCGAGGTGAGCTGGGTGCTGAGCGCGGTCCCGAAGACCCGGGCGGTGAGGCCCAGCGGCACCAGGGCAGCGGCGACGGCGGGCAGGACGAGATGGCGTGCCAGGTCGAGGGGTCCGCCCCCGCCGAACACGTCGTGGGTGCCGCCGGAGGGCAGCACGCGGAGCCAGACCGCGAAGACCGCCGTCAGCAGCAGGGCCACCGAGTACTGCGGCGCGGACACGGCGAGCGTGGTCAGGGCGCTCGACAGCCGCCCCAGCGGACCGCGGGGCCGCAGCGCGCCTACCGCTCCCAGGAGCACCCCGCCGCCGAGGACCAGGACGAACGCGGTGCTCGTGAGGAGCAGGGTCTGGCCGAGGGCGGGCAGCAGCACCTCGGTCACCGGGCGCTGGCCGGCCGTCGAGGTGCCCAGGTCCAACTGGACGGTGTGCCAAAGCCAGTGGGCGTACCGCACGGGCAGGGGCTCGCCCAGGCCCAGCCGCTCGCTGAGCGCCTGGCGGGCCTCCGGGGGCGCCCCGGGACCGAGCAGCGCGCTGACCGGGTCGCCGGGGATCAGGGCGACCGTCGCGAAGACGACGACGGTGACGCCCAGCACCGTCGGGACGGCGAGCAGCAGCCGGCGCAGCAGGAAGCGTCTCACCCCTCGGTCCACCGGGGTGGTTCGCCGAAAATCCCGGCGGGTGCGGATCGGGGGGCGCGCATGAACGGTCCTTCCGGGGTTCGTGTGGGCGGGGCGTGGTGGGCGCGGTGGGTGCGCGGTCGCCGGCCGGGGGCCGCTGGGCGGCGCTTCGGCGCTGGTGGGGCGGGGTGGCGGGCGGCGCCGCCGTGCTGTCCGCCGGTTCGAAGAATGAGCCGGGGCGGCGTGGTTCAGCCAGTCAGCGGTTCATGCTGATACCCCGGGTCACAGGATCGGCGGGCCTCCGTACGGGCGGCGGCGGGGCCGCGCGGGCCCCGGCTCGCATTGACCGGTATCGGGAGCCGTCCGTAGACTCGGGGTATGCCCCTGCCACGAGCCGACTTCACCTTCACCAATATCGGCGGCTCGTGGCATCGCAGGTGCTTCGACGAGCTCTGTAGCGCACGCGCGCGGTTCTGACCCCCGGTCGATTCCCGGGCCGCGGAGCCGCTTTCCTCTGTCGGCCGGGCCTGCCCGACCCCCGCACGCACCGAGCGCCGGCCCCGTCGGACCGGACGGGCGAGCGGGCGACCCGCTCCTCACCGTCACCCCCGAGGGGAACGCACCGCGATGCCCAGCTTCTTCCGAGAACGCGTGTTCCACCGCACCTTTCGAGAACGCACCCCCCGCTCCGGCGCGACGGAGTACGCGGGAGGTGGCGCTCTGTGGACGTCCTGACCGAGACCCTGTCCGCCGGGCCCGGCACCGACCGGCAGCCGCTCTCAGTGGCGCGCGGCCGCGCGGCGGGGGCCGAGGCGCTGCACACCGAGATAGACAATCCGCTGGACCTGATAGCCGGGCACCAACTCCTCGCCGAGAGCGGGGACATGCGCGCGGTCCAGGTCCCGGCGTCCCGCCGCCGGCCCGCCGATCCGCGCTGTGCCTGCGGGCATCCGCTGTGCACCGAGGGGGAGGGCGGACGGGACACCACCCGGGTCTTCCTGGTGGAGTCCCATCCGGTGACCAGCGCGGGCCTGCGCAGTGTCCTGGCGGCCGTGCCCGGCATGACGGTCGTCGGGAGCTCGGCGGGCACGGCCCGGGCCGTGGAGGCGGTGCGCCGCATCCGGCCGGACGTGATTCTGCTCGGCGGCGGGGGTGCGCTCAGCGACCATCTCGCCGCCGCGGCCCGGCTGCGCGCCCCGGACGGCGCGCCCCAGGCCCGCGTCCTGCTGCTGCGCCGGGCGGAGAGCACCACGGAGGCGAGCCGGATCCTGCTCGCCGGGGCCAGCGGCTGCTTCCCGCTGGACCTGGCGGAGGACCGGATCATCGCGGCGGTGTCGATGGCGGCGGACGGCGGGACGGTCTTCCTGCCGGCCCCGCCGCCGGCCCGCGTCCAGCCGTCAGGTCCGCAGGCCCACATGACCGAGTCACCACCGCAGTTGTGCAACCTGACGGCCCGTGAGCGCGAGGTGCTCGCCCAACTGGCCCGCGGGCTCTCCAACGCGGAGATCGGCCGGGCCCTCGCCCTGGCGGAGGCCACGGTCAAGAAGCACCTGACGCAGGCCATGCGCAAGACGGGGCAGCCCGACCGGCTCCGGGCGGCGCTGTACGCGCACCGGCACGGACTGGCTGGCTGACCCGGGCCCCGCGACCTCGCGCGCTCGCTGCACCTCCGCGCCACATCGCCGCCGTACCCCGCCGCCGCACGGGCCGTGCGGCCCGCACGGGCGGGCTCCCCCCTGGGAGCCCGCCCGTTCCCGTGCCCCCGCCCGGAGAAGGCGGGAAGGGACCCCGGCGGGCGACGTTCGGAGCATGGCCCGGGAGCCGATCGTCGCCGTCGCCGACTCCGTTCGGGGCTACTGGCGGACCCGGCGCCGTCCCTAACGTTGCGGCCGGACCGGGAAGCCACCCGGCCCCCGCCCGCCAAAGGAGACACCGATGAGTGAGGTCCCCGACGGAGTCGGCGCCGGCCCCGGTCCACGGCAGGGCTCGCCGATCGGCGCCGCGACCCCGGCGCCGGACCCCGAGCGCGGGAAGAGCGGACGCGCGAAGACCGTCGTGCTTCCACCGCCGGCTCCGGCCACCGCCGACGCCGGCGGCGCGAACTCCCGCAACAGCTACCGCACCCTGACCGACGGCGAGCGCTCCGCCCTGTGGCGGCAGCGGCTGCACGAGGCCGAGGCCGGCCTCACCAACCTGCTCGCCTCCCTCGACGATGAGATCCACCTCACCGACTGGTTCACGCTCCAGGCCGAGCTGTTCGCCGACCTCCCCGACGCGGCCACCGCGCCGGCGAGCGAGTGGCAGCGCGTCTTCTTCCGCGGGCAGGCCCTCATGGAGCGCTTCCTGGTGCTCCGGCACGGCGAGGAGATCCTCGCCGAGTGGGCGCTGGCCAACGCCGAGGTGCACCGGCAGGTCGAGCCGGACCGCGGACGGGGCGCAGCCGACCCGCTGCACCGGGTCGCCCGGCAGGCCGAGCTCTACGGCTCGGACTACGAGTTCGACGACAGCCTGCCCGACGCCCGCTCCCGCGCCGCCCTCACCATCACCCACTGCGCCATCTGGGACTACCGCGAGAAGGCCCGCCGCGGCGGGGTGCGCCTCACCCTCGCCTCGCCGTGCACCTACTGCACCGGCGCCCTGAGCGCCAACATCCGCGCCAAGGGTTACGAGCCGGCCCACCAGCTGCGTACCGGGCCGACCGGTCACGGCTGCCGCTGGGAGTCCGCCGCGGCCACCGCCGCGGCCACCGAAGAGAAGAAGGAGGAGTCCTGATGTGCGGAGTCACCGGCTGGGTCGACTGGGAGGGCGATCCGCGCGAGGCTCTTCCCGTCCTGCGGGCGATGACCGAGACGCTCGGCTGCCGCGGCCCCGACGACCACGGGGTCTGGCTCGACCGCCATGTCGCCCTGGGCCACCGCAGACTCGCCGTGATCGCCCCCGACGAGGGGTCCCAGCCGATGGGCTCGGAGACCCCTGGCAACGCGTCGGCCGCCGTCCTCACCTACAACGGCGAGCTGTACAACTACCGCGAGCTGCGGCGGGAACTCACGGCCCGCGGGCACACGTTCCGCACCGGCTCCGACACCGAGGTGATCCTCCGCGCCCATCTCCAGTGGGGCGCCGACGCGCCGCGGCGCTTCAACGGGATCTTCGCCTACGCGCTGTGGGACGCCCGACGGGAGGAACTGCACCTGGTCCGCGACCACCTCGGCGTCAAGCCGTTGTTCTGGCACACGCACCGCACCGGTCTCGTCTTCGGCTCCGAGCCCAAGGCCGTCCTCGCGCACCCATCGTTCGAGGCAGCGCTGGACGCGGAGGGCATCGCCGAGCTGTTCGCCCTGCCGGCCGCGCCGACCGCCGGCCACGGCGTCTTCCGCGGGCTGCGCGAGGTGCTGCCGGGAGAGGTCGTCACGACCTCCCGCACCGGCACCCGCACCACCCGCTACTGGCAGCCCGCCGCCTACGTCCACCCGCACGGCGCCGAGGACACCGTGGCGTACGTCCGCGAGCTGCTCGCCGACACCGTCGACCGGCAGCTCCTCAGCGACGTCCCGCTGTGCACCCTGCTGTCCGGCGGCGTCGACTCCAGCGCGGTGACCGCGCTCGCCGCGCAGGCCAGGGAGCGTGCCGGGCAGGGAAAGGTCACCAGCTTCTCGGTCGACTTCCCCGGCAGCGCGGACCGTGCCCCGGACGAGTGGCGCACCAGCGCCGACGCGCCGTTCGTCCAGGCCGCGTCCGAGCACATCGGGACGCTGCACACCTCCGTGCTGATCCCTGACGACGACCTCCTGGAGGCCCGTGACGCCGTGCTGTGTGCCCGGGACCGGCCCGGCTGGGGCGAGATGGACGCCTCGCTCTACCTGCTGTTCCGCGAGGTGCGGCGCCGGTCCACGGTCGCCCTGTCCGGCGAGGCCGCCGACGAGATCTTCGGCGGCTACCCCTACTTCCACGACCCCGCCGCGCTCGCCGCCGACACCTTCCCCTGGCTGCACGGCAGGACCACCCCCGCCGCGCTCCTGCGCCCCGAGGTCGCCGCCGAGGTCCGCCCCGAGGAGTACGCCGCCGAGCAGTACCGCGCCTCCCTGGCCCAGGTCGCGCACGTCGACGGGGAGGACGCCGTGCAGCGGCGGATGCGGGAGGTCTCCCACCTCGCCCTCACCCGCTGGCTGCCGCCGCTCCTCGAACGCGTGGACCGGGTCAGCATGGCTGTCGGCCTGGAGGTCCGGGTGCCGTTCTGCGACCACCGGCTCGTCCAGTATTTGACGAACGTGCCCTGGTCGGTCAAGACGCCGGGCGGCCGGTCCAAGGGCCTGCTGCGGGACGCGGTCCGCGACCTGCTGCCCGCCCAGGTCACCGACCGGCCTAAGAGCGGCTACCCGTCCACGCCCGCGGTCCGCTACACCGAGGTCCTCACCGACCGCGCCCACGAGCTGCTCGCCGACTCGCAGGCCCCGGTGTTCGACCTCGTCGACCGCGAGACGGTGCGCAGGGCCCTCACCGAGGGCCGCCCGCTGCCGAGTCCGCGCACGGCCCCCAATCCCGTCGGCGGCCTCGACCACCTGGTCCAGGTCGACGAGTGGCTCCGCGCCTACCGGGTGGGCCTCCGGTGACCGCCGAACCGCGCGCCGCCCGCGACGCCGGGACCGAGGCGTACCTCGCCGCGGCCCGCCACTGGGCCACCGGGGTAGCCGTCCTCACCACGTGTTCCGGTGAGGACGTCTACGCCAAGACGGTGTCCTCGTTCTGCACCCTCTCGCTCAGCCCGCTGCTGGTCAGCGTGGCCGTTCACCGGCACAGCCCCGTGGTGGCGGCCGTACGCGCCTCCGCGCGGTTCGCCGTCTCGGTCCTCGGCGAGCACCAGGAGGCCATCGCCACCCGCTTCGCGGCACCCGGCGCCGGCCACGCGCTGGGGTTCTTCACCCACGCGCCGATGCGGGTCGAGAGCACCGGCGCCCCCGTCCTGGAGGACAGCCCGGCCTGGTTCGACTGCCGGCTGCACACCGTGCTGCCCGGCGGCGACCACTCGATCCTGGTGGGCCGAGTCACCGCGGCCGGCACCGCCCCCGGGTCACCCCTGCTCCACCACCACGGCCGGTTCCGTACCCTCGGCCGGCCCCCCGCCCCCATGCCATCGACAGGAGTCCGCGCATGAGCCTCGGCCATCCCGCCCCCCGACCGGACCGGGGGGACGTCCCCGCCAGGGGGCTGCTCACCGGCGACCGCTACCGGGCGGAACTCGACGACGGCCGGGAGCTGTACCTGGACGGCAAGCGCGTCGCCTCGACGGCCGACCACCCCGCCTTCCGGCCGGCCGTCGACGAACTCGCCCGGCTGATCGACCTCCAGCACGACCCCGCCCACCACGACCTGCTGACCTACGAGGATCCCGAGAGCGGCCTGCGGCTGGCCCGGGGCTACCAACCGCCGCACACCCTGGAGGAGTTGAGGGTCCAGCGGCGCAGCGCGGAGTTCTGGCACGCGGAGTCGCTGGGACAGCACGGCCGCTCCCCCGCCTTCATGGCGTCCATCGCGGTCGGGGTCCACGACTTCCGGCACCAGTTGGAGAACTCCAGGAAGGGCTTCGGGGAGAACGCCCACGCCTGGTACCGGTACTGCGCCACCAACGACCTCGTCCTCTCGCACGCCCTGGGAGACCCGCAGATCGACCGCTCCACCGACCCGGTGGACGATCCCGACCTCGCCCTGCGCGTCCTGGAGGAGAACGAGCGCGGGATCGTCGTCCGCGGCGCCAAGCAGCTCACCACCCTCGCCCCGCTCGCCCACGAGGTCCTCGTCTACCTCTCCGCGTCGTTCGCCGAGCGCCGCGGCGAGCAGTTCGTCGTCTGGTTCGCCCTGCCGCTGAACACCCCCGGCCTGGTCACCCTGTGCCGGGAGCCGCTCGGAGCCGCCCCGCACGGGCACGCGCACCCGCTCGGGGCCAGGTACGACGAGCAGGACGCCATGCTGTTCTTCGACGACGTCCTCGTCTCCTGGGACCGGGTGTTCCTGCTCCGCGACGCCGATCTGGCCCGGCGCGGCCTGGGCCGCATCAACGCCTGGAGCGCCTACATCGGGCACGTCAGGTACCGCGAACGGCTCCGCACCCTGCTGGCCACCGCGACCCTCGTGGCGGAGAGCATAGGCGTCGCAGGCTTCCGCAACATCCAGGAGGACCTCGGCCGCCTCGCGGGCTTCGCGGACCTCACCGAACTGTTCCTCGACGCGGCGGAGGCCAGGGCCACGGTCACCGACAGCGGCCTGCTGGCCCCCGGCGACACGGCCGCCAGCCGGGTCTGGTCGGCCGAGGTCGCCGGCGAGGCGGTCGACATCCTGCGGCGCATCGGCGCGTCGGGCCTGTTGATGCAGCCGACCGCGAACGACCTCGCCCATCCCAGGCTGCGCCCGCAGCTCGACCGCTACATGCGCGGGGCGGGTATCGACGCGGAGCGCAAGTCGCGTCTCCTGCGGCTCGCCTGGGAACTCACCGGCGACGCCTTCGGGCAGCGGCAGCACCTCTACGAGTACGTTCATCGCGGCGATCTCGCCCGCAACCGCATCAACCTCTACCGGCGGTACGACCAGAGCGCCACCCGCGAGCGCGTGCAGTCGCTGCTCGACGAACCGGCCGCCGTGGCCTCCGCCCCGGCTCCCGGTGCCCCGGCCCCGGACGCCCCGAATCCCACCGCCCCGTCATTCCAGGAGACCCGTTCATGAGCGCGTCCGCCACCGAGATCCAGGCCCGCACCCTCGCCGGTTACGCGCGCGCGAGCGCCCTGCGGCAGGTCCTCGACCGCGACTGGGTCCTCGACCGGGTGACCGGTGCCCCCGAGGTGATTGTCGACCTGGGCAGCGGCATAGGGCAGTTGCTGGAGGAGGCGCTCGGCCGGTATCCCTCGATCCGGCTGGCGATCGGCCTGGAGCGCTCCGAGCACCGGATCGCGGAGGCCGCGGAGCGGCTCCGCCCCCACCGTGACCGGGTCAGTCTCCGCGAGACGGACCTGACCACGCCGCCCGAACTCCACGAGCCGGCCGACGTGGTGACGATGACGTCGGTCCTGCACTGGCTCCACCCCGGGGAGCGGCCCTTCCTGGAATGGGTCGAGCGGCAGCTCGCGCCGGAGGGCGTCTTCTACCTGACGACGTATCACCCCAAGCGGGACGCGGACGGCTTCGGCGGCGAGGACGAGATCGTCCGCGACGCCCTGGCCGCCCTCGGGACGGCGCACGCCGACGCCCCGGCCGTGTTCGCCGCGCACGACGTGCTGCCCATCGGCACCAGGACCCGGCCCGTGGCCGAACTGGACTCCCTGTTCGCGGAGTTCTTCCGCCCGTCGGAGCACGTCGAACGCCAGGCGGTGGTCACCGTGGAGAGCGCGGAGCAGTACGAGCACTTCCACGCGGCGACCTTCGGCGACTACTACTCCCGGCTCGTCGCCCCGGAGCGGCGGGCCGAGTTCTTCGGAGCCGTGGGAGCGAGCGCCTGGCGCCGGCAGACGGAGCGGGGCCACGTGAGCTCCATGCCCGTCCGGCTTTGGGAGCTTTCCCCGAACCGGCGGGACGCCCGCTAGGGTCTGTCTGGCACCTCCCCGTCGTCAGCCCGCGGGGCGAAGCAGACGGGCAGGTGCCAGAGGGGCCCTCACCTGACGTGACGGACCGACGCCCGCAGCACCAGCGCCCGAGGAGCACACCAGCCGTGTCAACACCCCTTCGCAGCACGGAACTCGGCGCGTTCCTGCGGGCCCACCGCGAGCTCATCCAGCCCGGTGACGTCGGCCTGGTCTCCACCGCGCGCCGCCGCACGCCGGGGCTGCGCCGGGAGGAGGTGGCCTCGTTGTCGGGCGTCGGGCTCGCCTGGTACACCTGGCTCGAACAGGGCCGGGTGTCCGCGTCGCGGCAGGTGCTCGGCGCGGTCGGCCGGGCCCTGCGCCTCGACCCGGCCGGGCTCCGGCACGCCATGCGACTGGCCGGTTTCCACGAGCCGGCGGCCGGTGAGGACGAGGCGGACGGCGGCGGTTCGCTCGCCGCCACCGTGCAGCCGGTCCTCGACTCCTGGACCGTCAGCCCCGCGGTCCTACTGGACAAGCACTTCGACCTGCTCGGCTGGAACGCCGCGTGGAGCGCGCTGTGGGGCAGCCCGGAATCGGTGCCCGCGGACCGCCGGAACCTGATGTGGCTGATGGTGGCCGACCCCCGGCTGCGGGGCATCCTGCACGACTGGGAACCGCTCGCGATGAACGTGTTCCAGCACTTCCGCGCCCAGGCGGGCCCCGCGCTAGGCGATCCGCGGACCGGCGAGGTCTACCGGCATCTCGACGAGCACGCGCCGGAGCTCAGCCACTGGTGGGGGTGCCACTCGGTGGCCGAGCTCACGGCCCGCACCGTCGCGGTGGAGCCGGCGGGGGCGGGCCGGATCTCGCTGTCGCTGTCCTCGTTCCACCCGGTGGACGACCCCAGCGCGCTGGTGCTGCTGTTCACGCCGTCGTCGGCGGAGGACGGGGTCCGCATGGCGTCGCTGGCCCAGCGGCCGCTGCGGTCGGTCGGGGACCGCGAGGCCGGCTGACCGTTCGACGAGGACCCGTCGGCAGCGACCGGACCCGGAGGCCGGGTCCCCGCAGGTCAGGTGGGGTCTGCGGCGGCGGTCTTCGTACGGTCCGCGCTCTCCGCGGCCGGCGCCGTGCCGCCCCGGGCGACGGTGAGCGCGCCGAGGGCCGCGGCCAGGGCCAGTCCCGTACCGATGACCAGCGAGCCCGTGGCGACGTCGCCGAACGAACCGACCGCCCAGGCTCCCACCCCGGTGCCCGCGTACATCGTGGACGTCAGCCAGGCGCTCGACGTGGCCCGCAGATCGGGGCTGACGGTTCCGGCCAGTGTCTGCTGGTCCGTCACGAAGCCGCCGCTGGCGACGAACCACAGGACCACGCCCGCGAGGGCGAGCACCAGGCCGGGCCCGGTGGCGGTGAGCGCGATGCCGCCTGCGAGGAGCACGCCCCAGACGGGCAGCAGCGGGACCTGGCGTCCTTCGGCCCGCGCCCGGTCGCCGAGCCGTCCGCCGGCCAGGGACCCGGCGACGCTGCCGGCGCCGACGAGGATCCCGATCAGCCCCAGCTCGGACACGGACAGATCGAATCGGCTGACGAGCAGCGCGCCGAGGAACGTGTACGCGCCCAGGTTCGCCGCGTTGAAGAGGGTGTTGACGGCCAGGGCCCTGCGCAGGGTCGGGTCGCCCCACGCGGCGAACACGGACCTGAGCGCACCGGCCCGCGCCACGGACCCGGCGGGGGCGGCGGTGTGGGCGGGGAGCTGCCGGAGCAGCACGGGGACGGCGATCGCGGTGCCGACGGCCATCGCGACGAAGGCCGAGCGCCAGCCGGCCCAGCCGGCGAGCAGTCCGCCCAGCGGCACGCCGACCACCTGGCCGGCGGAGAACAGCGCCATACCGAGGCCGAGCGCCCGGCCGCGCAGCCGCTCCGGGACGGTCTCGGCGATGTGCGCCCAGATCGCCGGCCCGGCGGCGGCGGCGGCGAGACCCGCGACGGCCCGGGACACCACGAGCAGCGCGAGGCCGCCGGACAGGGCGGCGATGGCGTTGGAGACGAGGAAGAGCGCCGCGCCGCCGACGAGGGTGCGCCGGCGCCCGAACCGGTCGCTGAGCGAGCCGAGGAAGGGCGCGCAGATCGCGTAGACGAGGACGTACGCCGTCACGCTGGAGGCCGCGGCGGCCTCGCTGACGTCGATGTCGTCCGCGATGGTGGGCAGCAGGGGCGAGATGAGGAAGGTCTCGGTCCCGAAGAGGAACAGCAGCGTGAAGACTCCCGCGTAGCGCAGCCGGGAGAAGGTCTCGGGCGCGGGGCCGGGGTTCTCGGGAGGAGCGTTCAAGGTTCGGCGCCTTTCGGACGGTGGGGGAGCCGCGCGCGACCGGGGCCGGGCAGGACGGCGGCACCCGGCTCCGCTTCGGCGTGGAGCACCCACCCGGCGGGCCCATCGTGCGCGGCCGGCGGGGACGTCAACCAGTCAGGCGTTCATGCTGTGAGTAGGGGTCACAGGCGTGGGGCCGCCGGTGTTCCGGGGACGCGGACGACGTCCTCGCGCTCGACGACCTTGACGCGCTCGCGGCCGTCCTGGGCTCCGAGGTCGCGCTCGTGGGCGTCCAGCCGGTACCAGCCCTCCCAGGTGGTGTAGCGGACGCCGCGCTCGCCGAGGTGGCAGGTGACGGCCTCGGGGTCGGGGTCGCGACGGCCTCGGGCAGCCGGCCGGCGACGTGGTCGCCGAGCAGGTAGGCGAGGGTCTGTCAAACAAACGGCTCTGTCTCACATTCGGTGGTGACTCTGCGTGGTGTTATCCGAGGAGGATGCGGTGGCGAAGGAGGGTTAAGCCTGCTCGTCCGTGCATCTGACGGGCAATCCGCTTGGTTTTGGTGTTGACGCCCTCGGTCGGGCCGTTGCTGTACGGGAGTGTGAACGCGGCGACCACGGCGTCGCGGTCTCGCTCGAGAGCGCGGGTGAAGGCGTGCAGATACGGCAGATCGGCCGCGCGGGCCTGGGCGACCCATGGGTCGATCGCGACGTCCTACAGGTCTCCGGGCACTCTTCGCCGGATCGGCGGCAAGCGACCGGAGACCTGTACTCGGCGATCATCCGCGCCGCGGAGACCTACGAGTGGCTTTGTTCACTTTCAGCAGCAGCGTTTGTCGGCCTGTTTGGGAGGCGGTGGGTGATCTTAAGAAGGCCGACTACTTCGCCCGCAACGTGCGCACCATCCAGGTGCTCGTCGACCGCGAAAGCATCCTCACCGGTGCCGCCGCCGACGGACAGCCCTGGAAGTGCTACGACCTCGGCGACGGCTACTGCACCTACGACTTCTTCGCCAAGTGCCCGCACCGGCTCTCCTGCGCCCGCTGCCCCCTCTACAAGCCCAAGGACAGCAGCGCCGGCCAGATCCTCGCCGTCAAGGATGGCATCTCCGAGATGCTCGAAACCGTCGACCTCACCGACGACGAGCGAGAAGCCCTCGAAGGTGACCGCGACGCGATCACGGCCCTCGCGGAACGCCTCGCGAACATCCCCTCCCCAGCGGGCCCCACGCCTACCGAACTGGGCACCGCCGACGCCTTCGTCCCGCTCACCACCCTGCTCGGCAGCATCACGCCAGCCCAATCACCGACCCACTCACAGGAGACCTCACGAAAGCCTTCCTCATGACCTCGAAGACCCCGTCATCGCAGGCCCGAATACCCATCAGCACGGTCAGGCCGCCGGGCGCAGGCTGCGGTTACCCGGCGGCCGTTCGGCCCCAGGCCGACTTCTCCAAGACCATCTGCAGCGCGCTCCAGGGGCGGCCGTCGACGCGTTCCACGTCCGGCAGCACCCTATCCACCACGAACCCGAGGCGCTCATACAGGCGCACCGCGCTTTCGTTGTGGTCGAAGACCCCCAGCTCCACACGGTCCAGCCGTAGCTCTTCGAAGGCCGCCGTCAGCACGGGCTCCAGCAACGCCGTCCCATACCCCCGACCGCGTGCCTGGGGCGCCACCAAGACCCTGCCCAACCGACCGCTCGACACAGCCGCGTCGATCCGCAGGGAGGCATGGCCGACAACTCGCCCCGAGTCCGTCTCCAGCCCCATCCAACTACGCCGCCGATCCGTCGCCGACTCAGCTGCGTACTCCGCGAGCTGGCTCTCGTCCAGCGGCCACGTGAACGCAGGCCCCGCCCAAGTCAGCAACTCCGTGGGTCCAGCGATCCACGCCATGAGCAACGGGACGTCGGCCGCCGCGAACTCGCGCAGCTCAACCACATGCGCCTCCTCGGGACAACTGAAGGGTCATAGCCCGGAGCCTACCGAGGCGCTACACCCCCACCCACACGAGGGATCTATCCGCCGACACGGCACGGGATTCCAAAATAACTTGCCCATTCCACGGAAATGCCCAGTGGCGGAACATCCGCGACACCAGTACTGCCGAGTGGCAGGACGTTGTGGAATTCGACGCCGCGATCCGGCAGGGCAACGCCCGAGCCAATGCCACCGGCAACCATCTGCTTGGCCAGGCATTTCTCCACCGCTCGCGCGTTCCTCTCGGCGAGGCACCGATCGATCACGTCACGCCGCCGAAAGGGCAGCTCTCCAGGAAGAAGCGGCTGACGCGGACGAGTTGGAGCACGGCGTGGTCGACGGCTGCTCGCCGTGGGCGTGCCGCGGAGACACGGACGCGCCGACGCAGGGCGATTTCGGGCTGACCTCTTGATACTTGACCTCTTCGCGGGTCCGGGCGGCTGGAGCCGTGCACTGACCGTGCTCGGCGTGCGGGACGTCGGCCTGGAATGGGACGAGTGGGCCTGCAGAACCCGTGCTGCCGCCGGGCAGGTGACGATCCGGACCGACGTGGCGATGAATCCGACGTGGCCATGGGTCGGCCGGACACGGGGACTGATCGCGAGTCCGCCATGCCAGGCGTGGTCGATGGCCGGCAAGCGCCTCGGCCTGGTGGACCAGCCACTCGTGCACCAGGCGGTCGCCGACCTCGCCGCCGGCCGCGACACCCGCGAGAAGCTGCTCGCCGCCTGCCGGGACGAGCGCTCACTGCTGGCAGCCGAGCCCATGCGCTACCTCCACGCCCTGAACACGGCCGGAGAGCCGGAGTGGGTCGCCATGGAGGAAGTGCCCGACGTCTTGCCCCTGTGGAAGCAGTACGCGGCCGTCCTGCGCCGCTGGGGATTCTCCGTGTGGTGCGGGATCCTGAATGCCGCCGACTACGGGGTACCCCAGACGAGACGGCGAGCGATCCTCCTCGCCGGCCGCGGGCGCCCTGATGTTCGCCGGCGCCGGAACGGCCGGCGCGGACGCCGGAGCGCAAGGTGCCGCCTTCGGCTCGCCGGGCGTGCTGTCCGGCAACGTCGTCCAGATCCCCATCCACATCCCCATCCACATCCCCATCAACGCGTGCGGGAACTCCCTCAACGTCATCGGCCTGCTGAACCCGAGCTTCGGGAACTCCTGCGTCAACGACGGCGGCGACCGCGCCCACGACGAAGGCAAGAACGGCCACGAGGGCTACGCCGGGGACTACAGCAGGTAGATCCCCAAGGGCGGCCGGGGCCGGGGGCGGTAGCCGTACAAGGCTCTGCCTGCCCCGGCCGAGTGAAAGCATCACGCCGCAGCGGCGCGCCGTGCGTGTGCAGCGCCAGGCACGGCCGATCATCTGATCAACGGCGCCCAGGGCCAGCTTCCTGGGCTGTCCGTCGTACCGGGCTCCCGGGTGAAGCCGTCACGCCGCCCGCCCGGGAGCCCGTCCAAAGTCGTTCGCATCGGGCTGGACAGCGCCCGTCGGGATGTGCACGCCCCGCACCGACGGATGCCGAAGGGTGGGGCGTCGGTGACCACCTGCACCGCACCGCCGGCCCGGTCGACGGTTGGAGGCCGCTTCGGTTCGGGATCGCGTTGCGCTGCGAAAGTGAATTCTCCGGGCTCTGGTCCGACGTGTGGGCCAGGCCGCGCCGGTCCTACTTGAGGCTACCGATCATGCCGCCGCCGGTGTCCATGCCGCCGCGGGGCGTGGCACGGCCCTGGTCGAGGGGGAGGGCGACGTCGAAGACCTGCCGGTTGCTGGGGAAGGCGCCGAGGCGCTCGGCTGCTCCGTTGAGGATGTTGACGCGGTAGAAGCCGTAGGTGCCGTTGACCTTGAGCGCGGCGAAGCCCTGGTTGGTTCCCGTCTTGGGCGCGTAGTAGATGTCGAAGCCGGCGGACGGGCTGGCATTGACGCCGAGGCCGCCGGTGGGGGCGAGGGTGCCGGCGTTGGCGGGGGACTGCAAGGAGACGCGGTCGTTGGTGGTGTCGATGTCGAACAGCGTCGTCGCGGTCGCGGTGTTGAGGTCGTTGTTGGTGTACGCGGCGCCGGTGACGCCCAGGGCGGTGGTGGGCGTGGTGGACGGCGCGACGGCGGGGTTGGTCAGCGTGCCGTCGACGGTGGTGGTGCGCGGGGCGGCGGGGTCGTCGATGTTGTGGCGCAGATTCTGACCGGTGTCGCTGATGACGCGGAGCCGGTTGGCGGCGGGGTTGAAGTCGACGCCAAAGTTCTTGCCCTGCAGCGCCACCGTTAGCTGGGAGACCTTGTTCGCTTTCGCGTCCCCGCTGAGGGTGTAGATGCCCCCCTTGTCGCCGACGCCGTACAGCTTGCCGTTCTGGACCCGGAAGTCGATCCCCACCAGCTTGCGGTCACCCTTGAGACCATGCACGTGGGCGCGCGAGCGCGTCGATGACGGCGCGTCCACGGAGAAGCTGACGAGCTGCTGGCCGACCGTGAGACCCACGGCCTGCAGACCATCCGAGTACTTCTCGTCCGCTGCCGCCGCGGACGCGAAGGCGCCGGTCAGCGTGAGCGCGAGGGCGGGGGCGAGCATTGCTGTACGCATACGGTTCTCCCAGGGGGACATGCCCAGGCCGAATGCCGGGCGTCACCCTGTGACACAAACACAGCCGCCACGTCACAGCACGTCACGGAAGCCATTCGTGCGGTCCTTGAGTCGGCCTCATGGGACGGGCCGAGCGCTCGGACACCACGACGCGGATGCGGGGATTGCGGCCGGGTCGAGTGGCGGCCCTTGCCGCGCCCAGGTTTCCGTCGGATGCCCGGGCCGGACACTCCCGGCGGGACTGCGCGCCGCGGTCATCGGGAATGGATGCCTGGCTAGGAGGTGGCGTCGAGGTGGGCGAAGACGACGAGGTTCTCGGTGTAGCCCTCGGCGCCGCGGTCGTAGTCCCCGGCGCAGGTGATCAGGCGGATCTGCGCGTCCGGGGTGTTCTTGTAGACGCGGTCGTCGGGGAAATGGTCCTTGGGGAAGGACTCGACGCTGTCCACGCGGAAGGTCGCGGTCGTTCCGTCATCGCGATGGACGGAGAATCGGCTGTCGGGGTCCAGCTCGCTGAGCTCGGCGAAGACCGCCGGGGCGGTCGCCGTGTCGACATGGCCGGCGACAACCGCAGTGCCGGGCTCCCCCGGTGAGGGGCCACCCGCGAACCACCCCACGAGGTTCACGTTGCCGGGGGCGGCGCGTCCAAGGCTCCGGACGGGCCGATCTCAAGATCGGTGAAGGGAGCGTCGATCCGCAGTTGCGGGATCTGCAGCGGATCGGACGTGCACGGAGCATCCACGGTTCTGCGAGCATTCTCGGACTCGGTGAGCTGGGTGTGAAACTGGGCGCGTGGGATCGGCCGGCCACCGGTGCTGAGGGTGCGGGCGCAGGAGGGGCCGAGAAACTGGTGATCAGGCTGACCGGCAGAACGGCGAGCGCCACGGGCCACACCAGTAGGAGTCCAAGACCACGGGGCAGAGGACTGGTCCGCAAGTCCCGCAGCCTAGTGCAGCTCCGCGTTGATCCTGCGAGGGTCTGACCAGGGGTCGGCAGCTCCGACGGAGGATAGCCCCCGCTGGCGTTGGTGCCTGGATGCAGTGGCATTGTCGTCGCCCATGGACGATTGGTTTCTACAAACAGGCAGTGGAGCGCGATTCGAATGGGGGCCCGTCGGCGCACAACGGCTTGCGGCGGATGTCGCATGTCTGGTGGTCGTCGACGTGTTGTCGTTCACGACCTCGGTGACGGTGGCTGTGGAGTCCGGGACGCGAGTTTTCCCCTATGCCTGGCGTGATGAGTCAGCGTCGAGGTTCGCCGAGCAGATGGGCGCGCGTTTGGCCGTCGGACGACGCATGGCTACATCGGCATCACCGTGGTCGCTGTCTCCGGCGGCGCTGAGAAGTGCTCCTCCTGCCCCGCGCCTGGTCCTGCCCTCTCCCAACGGTTCCTCGATCGCCGCCGCGGCAGGCGAGTCGTTGGTGGTTGCCAGTTGTCTGCGCAATGCGACGGCGGTAGGCCATTGGCTCGCCCAGCACGGTTATGGAACCCTCGACCGTCCCGTCGCCGTGATCGCCTCCGGCGAACGATGGCCCGACGGCAGCCTGCGCCCCGCGCTGGAGGACCTGCTCGGCGCCGGAGCGGTCCTCGCAGCACTGCGGAAGCAATGCGGTGGCTCTCTGTCACCCGAGGCTGCAGCCACGGCTGCCTGTTTCGAGGCGACTTCGGATGTCATCGCCGCAGTCACTACCAGCGCATCCGGCCAGGAACTCACGGACGGCGGCTTTGCCGACGACGTGCGCATCGCGACCGAACTGGACGACTGCGACACCGTTCCGATCCTCACCAACGGGGCTTTCACGGCGGCTGGATGACCCCACGCCCAACCCCCGTTCGACCGGTTGCTCAGGGAGCCGGTTCGTCACCAAGATGGCGGCGAGGTTGGCCAGGTCACAGTTCGCCTCGGAGAGGTCGAAGGCAGCGGGTCGTACTAGTCGGCCGCTCCCCGGCCCATCGGATTCGTCCAGGTCAAAGGGTAGGAGCATGGCGGTCGACAGCCCGTTCACAGTGTGCTGGGACCAGGTCCAACGCGGGACACTGAGACAGTTGGCTCGTTCTCGGACAGCCGCTGTGCGACAGGTCCAGCGGGCCAGGGTGGCGCTGGCCGCGGCCGACGGGCAGGCCAACGCCGCCATCGCCCGCGAGCTGGGTGTGCACCTGTCCACCGTGCGGCGTTGGCGCAAGCGGTTCCATATGGAGGGACTGGCCGCACTACAGGACCGCAAGCGCCCAGGGCGCCGGCGCCGGTACGGACCCGAGGTGCACCTGACGATCGTGGCCACCGTCACCTCGGCCAAGCCCGCCACCGACAGCCAGTGGACCCACCGCGCGATCGCCAAATCCCTTGCCCTGAACGGGATATCCGCCTCCCAGGTCGGCCGCATCCTGGCCGACCTGGACCTCAAGCCCCACCAGGTCCGGGGCTGGCTGACCCGCCCCGACGACCCAGACTTCGATGCGAAGGCCGCCGAGGTCTGCGCGCTCTATCTGCGCTGCCCGCCGCAGTCGGTAGTGCTGAGCGTGGACGAGAAGACCGCCATGCAGGCCCGTTCGCGCCGGCATCCGACCCGACGCGCGCGTCCCGGCGACGCCGAGCGTCGCGAGTTCGAATACCGCAGGCACGGCACCGCGTCCATCGTCGCCGCCCTGGACGTCCACAGCGGGCAGGTCCTGGTCGAGGACATCGCCCGCAACGATTCGGCCACCTTCATCGGCTTCCTGCGCCTGCTGGACCGCACCATCGACCCGGCCCTTGGCATCCATCTCGTCATGGAGAACGGGTCCTCACACACCTCGAAGGCCACCCGCACCTGGCTCGCCGCACATCCCCGCTTCGTCGTCCACCACACGCCCAAGCACGCCTCCTGGCTAAACCAGGTCGAGCTCTTCTTCTCGATACTGGCCCGCCGCCTGCTACGACGCGGCGAGTTCGCTTCACGACAGGACCTCATCGACCAGATCCGGGAGTTCACCCTCGTCTACGACGACGAAGCCCGCCCCTTCCGCTGGACCTACGACGGCACCCCACTCAAGGCAGCCTGACCCCCGCAAGATCAACGCGGCGCTGCACTAGGCAGCCTGGTAGACATGGGCCATCCTCTCGGTCGTGACGCGAGGTCGCTGCACTCGATGAAGTCGTGGCCGCGTCAGAACCGGCGCGAGGAGTCGTCGCTGCGAGGGTCGGAGGCGCCGGGGCCGGCGATCGCGAGGGCGGCCGTCACGGTGGTCGCGGCAGAAACAGCTCGGGCAGGGCGCATCGTTGGGTCCTTTCCCGCAGCCGTGTCAGCAGACGGTGCGTAGGTTCGCGCGTCCACAGCGTCAACATGCTCAACCGTCAGTGAACCTGAGTCTCCCTGCCACCCCAGCTGGTGCTTACGAGGTTTTGGGGGAACCTGTCGTTGACCGCTGGTGCAATGCCGCGGTGGACGGCGTCGGGCCGGACCGGGTCCGGCGACGGCCTGGGCGAGCAAGTTGGCCGACGAGCAGGGCCAGCGGGCAGGGCCCGGCCCGCCTTGACCTCGACCTTGACCCCGTCAGGGCTCAGGACGTCATAGGCATCCCATGCCACCCGGTTCGTACTTGCACCCACCGCTCGGGCAACGAGACGTCTTCCCACCCACGGGGCAAGCCAGGCCAGCTGCCACCCGATCGCGCGGCAGCCCCGGGCGGCCACAGCGCACCGTGATCACTCAATGTGCTGGTCGCATACCCACCGGAAGAACCGTCCTCCCCATGCCACAGTGCTCGCCCGCTGGCACCTCTGGGAGAATATGGGGAGTAATCGAAGGCTTGGGGAGCCCGTGGGGAGAATCGGCCGCGTAACGCAGTACGAAGCTGAAAGACCCTGAAAGACGCGTCCCCGCAGGTCAGAGGCCCGCAGAACCACAACGCCGCAGGTCAGCGCCACCAGGTGGACAACTTCATCGTGAAGGTGACCTGTGGATCGCAGCGCGGCAGGCCGTAGGCGTGGGTGATCCCGAGCATCGCTGCCTCGACGTCCTCGGTCCCCTGCCCGCTGGACAGCAACAACTCGCCCAGAGCGAGAGCGAACTCCAGTACCTCGCTCACATATCGCGCCTTGGTGAGGGAGGCGTTGCGCGAGGGTTCCTGCGGCCGCTGTGACGAATCTCGATCCGAGCGGGGGGCGTTTCTCAGTGCGTCCAGGCATGTACTCAGTGCTCCCGTGTAGGAGTCCGTCGCCCGTGCGGCCAGGCGTGGCATCAGTGCAGACATCTTGCGATGCAGGATGATCCGGTGACGTGCACGACGTGCCCAGTGCGTGCGCCCGCCACGAGGAGCAGCAGTATGACGAACGGTTCACCGGCCGTGGCCATCGCGGCTATGGAAGTCGGGCATCTGCCGGACGTCCTCGGGCTCGGGCATCGTGCCTTCGACACTGCTGTCAAGCCCTATACAGGGTGGTCCCTGTCCGCCGTGGCAGGACACTTCGAGGCATCCCACCCCGCGTGTTTCGTCGCGCTCCAGGGCGACAGCCTGTGCGGGTTCGTGCTCGGCTCGATGACCTTCGAGCAGCGCACCGACTGGGGCTACCTCGAATGGATCGCTGTCGCCCCCACTGCGCGGGGCCAGGGCGTCGCTGGCCGGCTCGTCACACACTGCCGCGACCGCCTTGCCGATTTCGGTGCAGCCGCTGTCATCACGGACGTCGAGTCGCGCAATGAAGCCTCGACCCTGCTCATGAACCGCCACGGCTTTCAGACACGAGCGACCGTGAACCTTCTGGTCTGCGCCATCACCGGCGCCCCTACCCACGACTCGCTTCCCCACCTCAGCCGCACACGTAAGAGCGCCGCTCTCGGCCCCGCAGAGGACGGCAGCTGACCAGCAAAGCTCCCCGGCATCGCGGGAGCGTGCCGGCGCCCTCCTGGTCTGCGCCCCGACGTGCTGTGCAGATCATCGATCGATCCGCGAACCGATGGGGGCGGGTTCCCGTGCGTATCGGCATGGCATCCCAGCGCCTCCCAAGACACGCCGTACTGCCCGCATCGGCGCGTTTGTTCTGATTGGCCGCATTAGCTGTGGATGATGCTTCTAGCTGATGTGTGATCTCTCCCGGAGGGCCTTGTGGATCTTTCGTTCTTGCGTCCGCTGTACGAAGCGACCGGGCCGGTGGTGTCCGTTCATCTGGATACCAGCCGTGAGGATCAGGACGCGGACAAGCGCATCGAGCTCGTGTGGAACGGCTTGCGCAAGGAACTGGCCGGAAAGGGCGTCGATGCCGCGACCCTGGATGCGGTGGCTGCGGCGGTGGGAGGTTCGCCCGAGATCGTCGGGCCGCAAGGTGAGTCGCTGTACGCCGCAGGCGGACGACTCCTCGCCGTGCACACACTCGCGGCGCCCCCCGCGGCCAACCGAGCCGTCGTGGGCCCCGTGGCGGACGCACTGGAGACAGTCCTGGACCGGGACCGCCAACTGCCGCATGTCGTCGTGGCACTCGACCGCCAGGGCGGCGACATCGATGGCTACGGGGTCGGCGCGTTCGACGCGGCGCGCAGCAGGTCGTTCAATGGCAGCACGCTTCACATCACGCGGGTGAAGGCCGGCGGGCCGTCGAAGGCTTCCTATCACCGCAGGACCGAGAACGTGTGGGACAGCAACACCGCCGGTGTCGCGGAGGAGATCGCCCAGGCGGTCGCGTCGGTGGACGCCGCCGTCGTGTTCATCGGCGGAGACGACAAGGCCACGGCCGTGCTTCGGGATCAGCCCGCCCTGTCGGCGCTGGACGTGACCGTCGTCGACATCTCCGGCGGCCGCGGCGGCGAGGACGCGCTGGCGAGTCTACGGAAGTCGGTCGACGAGGCGCTGGCCGAGGCGTCCGCTCGCGCCCATGACGAGGCGTTCCAGCGGTACACAGCGGCAGCCGGCACCGGCACCGGGATCTCGTCGATCCCGGCGGTGACCGAAGCCCTGGCCGAGGGCCGCGTCGAGACGCTGCTGCTGTCGGCCGACCGCTCAGGCGACCCAGTGAAGTGGTCCTCGTCCGAGGATGCCAAGCGCGTCACGTCCTCCGCTGAGGCGCTGCAGAGCACAGCGGGAGATGCCTTCTCCATGTCCGCCGCCGCTCTACTACTGAGGGCAGCCACGTTCGGAGACGCCGGCTTCACCGAGATCCCCGACGGCCACAGCGCCTCGGACGGATGCGCCGCAGCCCTGCGCTACTGAAGTACTCCCACCGGAGCGGCCAAGGTGCCCACCATGTTGGGAACGCGGCGCTGCCATTCCGCATCGAGTTCGTAGACGTCCTGGGCGAGCGGGATGTTCTTTGCGGCACAGACAGCACCTGATGCGAAACGCGACGGACACGATGGTCTCCCAATCACCTGGGGCCAGGACGGCTCAACCTGGCAGCCCGGCCGGGCTCCGTACCGGCGGCGCGGGCAAGCAAGTACATGGCGCCCATCCCGGCGCCGGTCCAGAGGCCAGGGCTTCGGCGTAGTTGCGGTTTGAGCGTGTTGTCCTGGTGCGCGTTAGTGGAGTTCCCTGTCAAGTCCTTCTGTTCAGCTCGCCAGGCCGGCCCGGGGCCCGGGGCGAGGTGTGCCTGCCTGACATCGCGATCAACTTCAAGGTGAACGCGTTCAGGAAGGCACACGCCCGTCACGCCGACCAGGCGCGGCACTGACGGAATCGGCGTATGTTGCGCGGATGGAAATACGCAAGATCAAGTCGAAGCCGGCGCTGCTGGTAGTCGCGGGCCTGGTGGTCGCCGGTGTCGGATTCGGGATTGGCCACACGCTACCGACGGATACTGCGACCCCGCAGGTGTTCCAGGGCACGGTCTCGGCAGTCGGAATCAACGGAGACAAGTTCGGGGTCTCCCTCGACAGTCGCCAGCCGGGAAAAAGCTTCGGACTCGGCGCCGTGCCGTGGAAGGACACCAACGGCACCTGGCACGAACGCAGCCCGATCGACTGCCTCAAGCCCCTGTCCCAGGGACAGCACATCAGGTTCGGCGTCGTCCACGTGAACGATCCCGACTTCAGCACCGACCTCGTCGCCTGGGTCGACTGCTCGAACGCGACCGGCTGACCCACTCTGGATCAGTACCGTGGCGGCCCTGTCATCTGGGAGCAGGTCATCGATAGCGTTCAGAGATCATCACGGCTTCTTCGCGGCCGGTCCCGAGTTACCACGAAGCGCGCACTTGCTCCAAGTCGGACCAGGGCTTCGGCGCAGTTGCGGTTTGGGCGTGTTGTCCTGGCGCGCGTTGGTGGAGTCCTGGATGCAGGGCAGGCGCGGGCTTCCAAGATCATGTGGGTGTCGAGTCCAGTGAGTCTTCGCCATCTTCGAACATGCAGGTCGGAAGGTCTGGCGTGGCGCTCGCTCGGGATACTCATGCTGATCTCGGGCGGGAGTCTGCGGTCTTGATCACCCGTCATGTCATCGGTCGAGGCTGAGCCGCTCGCGGCGGCGCGGCCCGAAGGGCACATCAGGCCCCAGCGTCATCTCCTGGTGCGGTACGTCTCGCGGCCCACGGCCGGCGACGGCGTCCGCGAGGGGCGCAGCCAGGTCTCCGTTGTATGTAGTGTGCGGAAATGACAAGAAGTGAGCGACTCGCGGACCAGTTGGACTGGTACTGGAGCAAGAACCTGCGGCCACGGCTGGAGGGTCTTACCGACGAGGAGTACTTCTGGGAGCCGGTGCGCGGCTGCTGGAGCATCCGCCCACGTGGCACGTCGGCCGCACCGATGTCGGAAGGTTCGGGGGAATGGACGATGGACTTCGCGTCCCCTGCCCCGGTGCCTGCGCCGGTGACCACGATTGCCTGGCGGCTGGCGCACATCATCGTCTCCTGCCTGGGCTATCGGGTCGGATGGCACTTCGGCGGCCAGGACCTCGAGTCCCAGGCATTCGCCTACGCGGGGACCGCTGACGAGGCGCTAAAACAGCTCGATGAGATGTATGGGAGATGGAACGCGGGGGTCCGCGAGCTCTCGGACGCTGACCTGGACAGTCCGCCCACGGTGGGTCCCGAGCGGTTTCCCATGGAGAACAGGGTCCTGCACGTCAACAGGGAGCTGATCCATCACGGCGCCGAGATTTCCCTGCTGCGCGACCTCTACCGATGGCAGGACGGAGCCGTACCGCGCCGAATATGACTGATCATCTGTCAGCGTGAGAGCTCGCGGTTCGACAGGACCAGGAGAGCGCGCAGAAGGTCGGTGGCGCGAGCGGGGTCGGTGCGGAGTTTGGTGAGGATGCGCCAGGTCTTCAGGTGCGCGAATCCGTGTTCGACGGGAGCGCGTGCGGCGGCCAGGACCCGGTTGGCCTGCTTCTCGCCGGGGGTGAGCTTGCGGGCGCGGGTGGCCTTGTAGCCGGTGACGATCACCGGGTCGTCGCTGTCGGCGGTGGGGCCGAGGAAGCCGAGGTCGGCCAGGGAGCCGAGGCCGGCCGCGCGCAGGTGGGTGAGGATGTGGTCGCGGCGGGCTGCGGTGATGTCGTGGGTGTGGCCGGGGCGGGCCGCGGAGATCCAGATCAGGCGGCCGTTCTCGTCGGTGAGGGCGAGGAAGTGCAGGCCGTGACGGCGGTGTTTGCCGGAGTAGTTGGGCCTGTTCGCGGCGCCGGTGCGGCGGACGGTGGGGATCAGGGTGCCGTCGATGAGGACGACCTCGCCACCCCGTTTCGCGATCTTCTTGCATGCGCGGTCCAGGCGGGGTGCGCGGGCGGCGAGCAGGGATATCAGCTCGTCGCGCCAGCGGCGCACGGTGGTGTCGCCGACGGCGTTGCCGCCGGCCATGTCGGCGATGCGCTGGCCGTGGCGGAGCACGGCGAGCACGATGATCACGATCCGTCCGGGCGGCAGGGCTCGCCAGCGGGATCCGATCTTCTTCAGGTGGCGGCTCAGCAGATCGGTGCAGTATTCGTTGGTCCTTCGGGACACCGGCAGGCGGCACTGGTAGACAGGGAAGCCGGCGTCCCCGGCGGGCTCGTTGATCCTCTTCATGCACACGTCGAGCCAACGGCCGCCGGGGGCATGCCGGTTACGGGCGCGGCCCTCGTCCCTACGGTGCGATCTGGAAGCGTCCGTCAGGCAGTTCGCGCAGCCAGCCCCGCCCGGCGAGCTTGCTCAACTTGCCGCGCAGCGGCTCCAGTCGGCCCTTCGCCTCGACCTCGAGGCCAAGCTCGACGCCGACGTCCTTGACCCGGATGAGGCCACCGGCATTCCGCACGATCTTCATGAGTCGCTGGTAGTCCGGCGGCAGGACCTCCTCGCCCGCGCCCGCCTCCCGGTGCGGGACCAGCAGCACACCGCGCCCGCCCACCTGCACCGTCGCTGCCTGCGCCGACGGTCTCTCGGCGTCCAGCTGGGCGTGCATCCGTTCCCACACGCGCATCGCCACCACGAGTTCCTCGCGCTCGGCACGGACCGCATCGAGCCGACGGTGTGTAGACGGATGCCGCGGAGGCCAGCGGACTGGGCACAGAGAGTGAAGGAGCGGTAGGCGTAACGGTCGACTCCGCACAGGTCGTAACCGGAGGATCATGTTCTCCCTGAGGGGCGGTGCTCCTGGTGAGTTCCGGCTTGTGCGGTCTCCGCGTGCGACGGATTCCAGAGCTGGTCGGCCTCGCCGCGTGCGAGGTGATCTTCGTAGATCCGCACCTTGTGGCGCATCACATTCAAGGTCTCGTGCAGTTCCTGGATCTGGGCCTCCACGTGGTTCTCGTGCCGGCGCAGCAGCTCAAGTCGCTCGTGTTCGTTGCCCGGGCCTTGGCGGGCTAGCTCGATGTACTGCCGGATCGTCGCCAGTGACATGCCGGAGGAGCGCAGTTTCGTGCAGATCGCCAGCCACTCCAGATCTTCCTCGTGATAGATCCGACGGCCGTTGGACAGGCGGCGCACTGGGTTGGCGAACAGGCCCTCCCGCTCGTAGAACCGCAGTGCGTGAACGCTGAGCCCGCTGCGTTCCGCTACTTCACCGATGCTCAGGTCCATGACCGCTCCGTAACGCAGTTCTTGATCTAGACCCGACTCTAGCTTCTAGTGTCGAGCCGTCAGCAAGTCGGCCGGTCAGGCGATTGGAACAAGGGGAGAGCATGAGCGTTTGGTTTGTCACCGGTGCATCGCGTGGGCTCGGCGCGGAGATCACCCGCGAGGCGCAGGAGCGCGGGCACAGCGTGATCGCGACGGCGCGGGACGCGGCGGCGGTGCGTAAGGCGTACCCGGGGAAGACGGACGGCTTGCTGGCGGTCAACGCGGACGTGACCGAACCCGAGCAGTTGACGGCCGCGGCGGAGGCCGGCCTGGCGGAGTTCGGACGGATCGACGTCGTGGTCAACAACGCCGGCTACGGCCTCGTGGGCGCGATCGAGGAAACGTCCGACAGAGCCGCACGCGCTCTCTTCGACGTCAACGTGTTCGGCGTACTCAACACATTGCGGGCAACCCTGCCGACGTTGCGCGCCCAGCGATCCGGACATGTCCTGAACATCGGCTCCGTGGGCGGCTTCGTCACGGCGCCGGCGGCGGGCTTGTACGGGGCGTCGAAGTTCGCCCTCGAGGGCATCTCCGAGGCGCTGCACGGCGAACTGGCCCCGATGGGCGTACGTGTCACGATCGTGGAGCCGGGCGGCTTTCGCACGGACTTCCTCAACAGCTCGACGAGCATGCAGGTCGAACCGGCCTCCATCGTGGACTACGTCGTCGGCGCGGGGCCGGTGCGCGAGGCACTGGCCAACTACGACGGCCGTCAGCCAGGAGATCCGGTGAAGGCAGCGAAGGCCATCGTCGACATCACCGAGGTCACCGAGCCGCCGCTGCGACTGCAGTTGGGCGCGGATGCGATCGAGCGTGTCGAGGCGAAGCTGGACCGGGTGCGACGTGAACTTGACGAATGGCGCCACGTAGCACTCTCTACCGGCATCTGAACCGTTCCGGGTTCGGTGGGGACTCGACGCGGATCGGGCGGGCCGGCGTCACGTGCCGCACGTGGACAAGGACGTCGAACCACTCGGCCAGGGATCCTCCCGTCATGTGGTGGGCGGTGTCGTTGTCCGGGTCGTAGCGCGGTCCGATGACCCGGGTTCTGGCAGTCCCGGTGAGCCAGTCGGCGACCGAGCGCGGGGGATCCGCGCGAAGGTCCAGGAGATAGTCGCCGCCCATGGCGTCCAGGACCGACTCCACCAGGGGCGGGGCGGGCCGGGGCACCCGATGGGGCGGGGCGTCGCTGTACGTGGCCAGTTCCCCGTCGCCGAAGGTGAGGCCGATCGACAGGTACCGGGATCCGAGGCGGTCCTGGAGGTGGCTACCGGCGTTCGGGGAACCGCTTGCGGGATCCGGCGGAAAGACGACGGCGCGGGTGCGCCCCTTGGAGGCATGGGTACAGGAGGACCACAACAGCACCTTGTGACCGGTGTGCCGGTACCACCAGGCGGCGTTCTCGGCGAACGCCCCCTCGTAGTAGTCCATGTTGTGTGGATCCGACGGATCGTCGGGGTGGTCGTGGAGTTCATAATATTGGACGATCACGCGAGCGTTGCGGAGCGCCCAAGCGTGGCCGTCGTGGCCGGGCAGCGCTCCTACAAGGTCGTAGGCATCCTGTGCGCGGTCGCGCCAGATGCTCCTGTCGGGGAGCGCGCGGAATCGACGTGTGTGCGCGGATACCTTGCCATCCGGCCGGAGTTCGGCGTAGCAGGCCAGGACCTCGCCCAGCAGTTCAGGCGCGGCCCGGCGTACGTAGGCGGTCACGGTGCCGTATGCCGACGTCCCTGTCTCATGGGGGCTGACCCCGACGAGGCGGACCGGCTCGTTCGGGTGGGTCTGGTTGAACGCGCGCATCCACCGCAGGAGGGCGAGTACCTCTTCCGTGCGGGCGAACGGCTCCGCGGCCTCCAGCATCGAGACCGGATCCCCGGTGCCGGTGCGGAGGTAGGTGTCGAGCAGCACGCAGAGCGTCCAGTCCTGGTCGAGGGCGACGGCGCGGAATCCGGCCTCGTCGACCAGAAGCCGGGCAATGCGCACCTGCATGGCGAAGAGTTCATGCGCTCCGCGTGTCCCGGCGCCGTATCCCACCACAGCCGCGTCTTCCCCGAGCATGCCCAAGAGAGGCCGCAGGTCCTCCAACGGCGCCAGGGGGTCAACGGTCGTCAAGGAGCACGCCGTGCTTTTGATCCAGTTCCGAACCGCCGCATGTCGTTGTGCTGAGAGTGTCATAGGGACACTCTCGTAGCTCAAGTCCGGTGGAGGTCAAGCACCGCCGTCGGCGAGCTCCTTCCCCGCGGGACGGACCCCAGCCGGCCCGATCCGGGGGTTAAAACTCAAGCTTAAAGAAGCCGGTGCTCTGCGTTCTGGCCCGCTCGGTCCGGTGGCCGCGCCACGAAGGAGACGGCATGCGCCGAGCGGAAAGGCAGACGTTGACCCGAGCCGGATAGGCCCGGTTGCGTGCCGTGCCTCCTGCCCTCGACCGCCCGGGTCATCGGTGGAGAGCGGCTGGTCCTGTCGTTGATGGTGGTGAGGCGTCGGTGAGGTCGGCGCCGTTGGTGGCGTCGCGCTCGGAGTTGTGGACGCCGTGCCAGTCCAGGCACATGACGGTTGCGTCGTCGTGGAGGTGACCGTCTCCGGCGTCGACGATCGTTTTGATGAGGGTGCGGGCGGCTTCGCGGGGGTGCAGTTCGCGGGTGCGGATGATGAGGTCTGCGAGGTCGAGGTTCTCGGCGTGGCGTTCCAGCATTCCGTCGGTCAGCATGATCAGCCGGTCGCCTGGCCGTAGGTCCAGCGTCTGCATGCGGTAGGTGTTGGCCTGTGATGTACGGACGTTGAGACCGAACGGCCGGTCGACTTTCGGAACGATCTCCTCGACCTTCCCGTCGCGAATCCGCAGCGGCCAGGGGTGCCCGGCGTTGACGAACTCCGTCCGGCCGTCGAGCAGGCTGATGCGCAGCAGCTGGCCGCTGACGAAGCCGCTGCGCCCGTGGTCGCGCATGGCCTGGTCGGCGTGGCGGGCCTGTTCGGCTAGGTCGGCACCTTCCCGCCGGGCTCGTCGCAGGGCGCTCACCACCAGGGTGGCGAGCAGTGCGGCGTCGACGTCGTGGCCCATGGCGTCGGTCACGGAGAGCTGGACGGTGTCCCGGTCGATGACATAGTCGAAGGTGTCGCCCCCGACGTGTTCGGCGGGTTCCAGGGCCCCGGCGACCGCGAACTGCGCCGCCTCACACGCCAGCGACGCAGGGAGCAGCCGGTGCTGGATCTCCGCGGCAAGGCTCAGGGGCTTGGTGCGCCGGCTCCACTGGTACACGTCGCTGTGGGACCGGTTGGCGATGACGATGTACGCGAGCGCGTGCGCGGTCTCGCCGATCTCCCGCATCACCTCCGCGTCCGGTACCGCGGGCACGAACAGTTCCAGGAGTCCGATGGCGTCCCCGCGGTTGGTCACCGGGGCGACCACGCGCACATGCCGACTCTCGCCCTCGTGCTCGACCTGCGGCTGCTGGGTGCGGATCACGTCCTCGTACAGGGTGCCGCGCAGCGGGATCCGCGGGGCCGGCTCATCGGTCTCGACGCTGTCCGCGGCCCCAATCCGTACGACCGAACTGCCTGTGAAGTCAGTGATCAGGAACGACACGGACGCCGCCCCGAGGTGCTCCCTGAGCATCCGCGCGACCACGTCGAGCGACTCCACGGGCGCCGCGGCCTCCGCAGCTTCCAACACTCCCGCCAAAGTCATCGCCCAACCAGGGCGGCTTCCGCCCGCGCCAGGCCGAGACGCCCCCACGCCATCCGGCTCTCCTGCGCTCACAGCGACCCCTTACTGCTCGATGCCGCCCGGGACTGTCGTTCCGGATACGCGAAAATCCGCGCCGAAGCGGCACCGGACAGGCCCCATTGCACCATGAGGCTCTCGGGGTCCGGCCTCCCGGCTGGCCCGCCCCTCTCGGACCACGTGCGGCCAGGGACTGCACCGGTCGTGAACCCTGTGTCGCGGGGCACCCGTCATGGTCCGGTTCGTCGACCCGGGCACCCGGGCGGATCGACGCACAATCGTAGTCAATGCGCCTCGTAAAGCCGTTCGCACACCTTGGTTGGGCCCCGGCCGTTCCGGCGGGCATGAAACCCCCGCGCCCCGCGAGACGATCGAGCACATGGTGTCCGCTACGGCGACGATGCGGCCATCCGGTACGTACCTTGCTGGCCGATCTGGCCGTGGTCGCGGACACCACCGCCCTGCTCTGCGTTTGGGGGCAGGGGCAATAACAAGCGCCGTGTCCGGTAACCCCTGCCAGCCTGCACGAGAGCGCGATGCGGCTCACCGTGCCCCAGTGCCCGTAACGTTGGGCAGCGGCGCATTGGAGAACCTACGTACAAGAGCGGTGGACCTTGGGTACGAGTGGAAGGCAGCGCGGTGAGCAACTCGCCGACACCTGCGCTGAAGCCGGACGCTGCCGACTGCACCCCATCGGCCAGCACCGGAGCACCGTCTCCTGCATACCGCCTGCTGCCACGACGTATGCGCGTAGCCTGCCCGGCCGGCATGACATCGGCACCGCGCTGCGGCGGACACCGGCATCGGTGTGGAACGACAATCTGACGGACTGCGCCGCCGCGCTCACTTATTACGCGGTGCTCGCGCTTTTCCCCACCCTCCTGGTCACGGTCTCGCTGATCGGGATCGCCGGCCCCTCGGCCACAGAGAACCTCATCAGCAATGTGATCGCTGTTGTCCCGGCCGAGTCACGCCCGGTAATGCACAGCACGCTCAGGAGCATGGCCGACCAGCGAACGGCTGCCTGGGTTCTGGCGGTCTTCGGCACGATCGGCGCTCTGTGGTCTTCCTCCAGCTACCTGGGAGTCTTCCGCCGAGCCCTGCACGCCATGCACGGCGTCGAGGACCTCCGCCCCGCATGGAGGACAGCACCACGACTGGTGATCACCGCTCTGGTATTGCTGGCGCTCCTGGTCACCAGCGCCCTGGTGCTCATCCTGACCGCCGAAGCGGCCCCCGCCCTCGGCCGGTTCGTGGGCATGGACAGCATGGCCGGCACCGCATGGAACGTACTGAAGTGGCCACTTCTGCTGGGCCTGGTCGCCGTCCTGGTGCTGGTGTTGTTCCGCTCGGGCCCTGCCCAGACGCGCGGCGTGCGGCAAAGACTTCTGGGAGACGCTCTGGCCATAATCCTGTGGCTCGCCGCCTCCGCCGGCTTCGCTCTCTATGCCTCGCAGGTCGGCTCCTACAATCGGCTGTACGGCTCCCTCGCCGGGATCGTCGTCTTCCTGGTGTGGGTCTGGCTGTCCAACCTCGCCCTGCTCATCGGTGCCCAGTTCAACGCCGAACTAGCCAAGATCCGCCGCTGATAAGAACCTGCCGCTCTCTCACCCCAAGGAAACCCAATGGCCGGGCGGTTCGGCCAAGAGGCATCAGGGGGGGGCGACTGGAGAATGCCGACAGTGTTGCTCGCTTCAGTGGGGTGGCCGGTCCGTGGTGGCAGCTGTTGCGGTCGTTGCTGTTGTCGAGTGTCGCGCTGCCGTGCTCTCGGTCGGCCACCTACTCGACCTTGAGCGAGATTCGGATATCCCGCTTATCGGGGCGGGGCCTGAGGTGTAGTTGTTCTGGGCTGTCGGCCGAAAGCATGAGGGGGAAGCCTCTCCGGTCAGGCTCAGCGTCTTGGCTGTTGGCTCTACGGGTGACCGCCTCCAGCTGCTCCGCCAGGGTCACCGCGCGCTCCGGGTCCTTCCCTAGGCCGGAGTTCGCCGACCAGTTCGGTCTCGATGTCGTGGGACCGCGACCCCCAGCGTCACACGGGGCCCAGTTGAGGCTCGTCGAAGGCGGCAGACCTTGCGCCATCGTGACGCGTGCACGAGCCGCTCGTGATCCCGTCTCCACTGGCTGGGCCGCCGGCTGCGGTCGCCAACAGCAAGGTCCAAACAACCCGGGCGTCACGCCAGCGAACCCGGCCATGACACAATCAAACTGATTCGGCGGTGGTCAATGTCCGCCACGGTCGCTGAGGTACCCGACGACGCGCTGTTGCTCCGCATGCCCGCCCACATCTCCTGGGCGAGCCGACTGTAGGGACACGTACCGTCCCTGCGTGAACCGCCGCGCAGAGCGCCGCTCCACAACGCGGGTACCGGAACGTCCAAGCAAACTACCCCTGGCTGGGAGCTCGTAATGGCGCGGATAGTCCTGCGTGACAAGACCGCGAAGAATTCTGGGGAGCGGGTTCCCGGAAAACCTCCCCTTTCTACGCTCGGCCGGGTGCTGGCCATGATGCTGGCCTTCGCGGGGTCGGTCGTATTCGCGGTGGTTCTGGCCCGGCTGACTCTGGAACCCTCGGCAGCATCCGTGCCGCTGACGCACAATAACCTGCGCCCTGGTGACTCCATCCGTGCGTACCTCGCGCATCCCATGGCCCCCGACACAGTCAAGCAGCTCGGCGGCAATATCGTGATGGGGATACCGTTCGGTGTTCTACTGCCAGTACTGGTACCCCGAACGCGAGGACTGGTCCGCGTAGCGGCGGCCACCGCTCTTGTGATGATCCTCGTCGAACTCGTCCAAGGCGCCCTCATTACCGGGCGCGCCTTCGACGTCGATGATGTTGTGCTCAACACCACGGGTGCCCTCATTGGTTACCTGCTGATCGGCCGCCGGATGGGTCGCGCAGTGCATCCCCGACGCCACCACTGGTGGCACCGGTTCACCAAACGCCAGGTGACTGCCAAAGACCCGGCATAGGTGCGCCGCGCCCCCTGTTCCGCCGCCAATGTCGAGGTCCGTGCAGATCCGGGAGACCTCGCTCTTCGATATTCCGGTGTCCGAGCCGAGGGCTTTGACGAGGTCGTCGACGGGTGGAGACGCCGTGGACGTATGCCTCCATGACGACCGCGTAGAGGGCCTGGTCGATCCGGCGCCGGCGCTCGAGCAGGCTCGGGAAGAAGCTGCCGGCCCGCAGTTTCGGGATCGCGAGCTCCAGGTCGCCCGCCTGCGTGGTCACGGTCTTCTCCCGGTGCCCGTTGCGCCAGGTGGTGCGGATGTCGGAGTGCTCGCCCCACTCGGCGCCGATCCGGGCGGTGGCCTCGGCCTCGATCAGTTCCTGCAGCAGTCGTTCGGCGACCTCGCGGACGAGTTCAAGACCATCAGCCGAACGTAGTGACTCAAGCAGGCGAAGTAGGTCATGCTGGGACAAGGCCACCGTGTACCTCCCAAGGTTGAACTGCCCGTTCACCAAGGACAGTTACACGGTGGTCTGCCAGTTGAGCAGGGAGCGGGCACCGGCAGACGGTGCATTCCAGGGAGCGGAAACCGCGCACTCAACCGCGGAGGTCCCCTACACCACACAGCGGGCTGCCATCCGGCCGCCCGGCAGGCGCGCCGTGATGCGGCGGATGAGCTGCGTACGAAGGTGGTGGGCCACGGTGACGGGTCGGCGCTGGGTTGCGTTCGCGGAGCGGGGTGGGGTGTCGGTCGAGCAGCTTGGTGCACCGGCTCGTGGAGCGGGCGCAGTTCGGCGAGGACGGAGCGGTCTCGGTGGAGCCGTTCTACCTGGCGGAGGTGTCGGCGGGCGGGCGTCGTGAGTGGCTGGTACGAGGCGGGGAGCTTCGTGGCCGCGCGCTCTGCGCAGATTGAGTGAGCTGGCACAGCCGCGCCTCCACCCAGCCCAACTGCGCACCCGCAGGTCTGGCACGTGACTGCTGCTCAGTTCCCCCTGGCCGACGGCGCCAGGTCCCTGTAGTAGGGCTTGCACGCCAGGCGAGCGTAGTTGCCGTCAGTCAGGCAGACCTCGATTCGGTCAGCCCCGCCCGGAACGTCGGCGCGAACGTTGAGAGTGAAGCCGGCCGTCCGGTTGCAGATGACACCCGTGCGGTTGCTGCCCAGTAGTTGTCCATTGGCGTCGTAGGTCGTCATGGAGGTCGCCCGGCATCCGCTGGAGCTGATGGCCCGGTGCTCACCGTCGAGAGTGACCGACCGGTTGTACCAGGTGGCCGTGCCCAGGGTGTAGGTGGCCCCGTAAGGGACATGGATCCCCGGGGTGGTGGGGTAATCGGCCGCCTGCGCGCTCGTCGCCGGCAGCCCGAGGAGCATGCCAGCCGTCAGAGCCGCGGTGCCCAGGCCGGCAGTCATCTTCATACGGCGCATACGAGCTCCCAGGTTGAGAAGCGGAAACACAGGAGAAGTCCCCTCAGCCTGACCAGGGCACACCAATGCGTCTACGGACTGTCCAGACACATCAATCTGCCAGCCCATGGGATACGGCTCTCGGGTCGCGCAGCGGCTGACCTGCCGTCAACGCCACGGGCGACCCGGAACCGCGCTGATGCGGCGATGACCTGCGGATTCCGGCGCCTTGATCCCCTGCACCACCTGGCGGGACGCCACCCTCGGTGAGCTTCGCGGGAGTCCGGCTGTCCGCTGCGGCGGGAACTCCGGCAGGTGATGCGCCTGGTCATGAGGGTGATGGCGGCCCAGGTGATCAGCGATTCGGAGTGCTGGACCAGCCGTTCGTAGTCTCTCGCGTGTCTGCGGGCGTGCGTGATCCAGGCGAGGGAGCGTTCGACGACCCAGCGGCGGGGCAAGATCACGAATCCGCTTGACCGTGGACAGCTTGTCGCCCCGCTCCTGGCCCCGTACTCGCGCATCGGCTCGACTTCGAGGGCATAGTCGCCGATGGTGAACCGGGCTGACGGAGCCGGCCTTGTCGGCCGTCCTGATCTCTTCACACATGCATGGCATTCACCACCCACTGCAGGCCGGGGCACAGCCCCCAGCAGGATGTGATCGGCAAACGGGTGCTCCAGAGGCTGACCGCGCGGCCACGTCGCAGTGGCGGGGAAGGGATCGAGGCTGATGCCGGAATCAGCCGGCACCTCGGTGGAGAGGAACCGCACGATGGAGACATCTGAGCTGGAGAGCAAGGTCCAGAAGCTGGAGACGGGTCTGGCCGTGCAGGAAGCGGCCATGGCCGGAGCCCAGGCAACGCAGGCCGCGGCCCAGGCGGGGATGACCTCGACCTTCGCCGCCACGCAGAGCGGGACATGGGCGGTGATGACCGCGGGCAGCGCGGCCTTGATCGTCGGTATCTTCCTCGGAATGGCCATCGCCAAGGACTGACGGCCCGCTCCCGCCCTGCCGGGAACACCGTGCTTGCGCCGCCCCCGCCGGACCTTGGCCTGGCGGGGGCGGCTCGCTGTGAAGGCTGGCTGGGGCCCGCAAGGACCGATAAGTCTGTCTGCGATAGACGTTCCCCCTTAGGGGCCAGGAAATGACCGTGACGGTCCGGGATCACCCGTTTGCGAGGGGAAGCGGCGATGCCACGCTCGAGATGGATGCGGCTCGGCGGCGCGTCACGGCTCCCCGTGTCGTCGGTGGCCTCTGTCGCGGGGCTGCCGAGCGGTGTCAGGAGTCGTACTGGTCGCGGCTGCCGGACTTGGCCAGTCCGCGGCTGATCATGTAGCCGATGGTCAGGAGCACGATGTACAGCCAGGCTTTGTCGGCCCGGAAGTAGTCTCCATGGTCGTCCTCGGTGCCCACGAGCATCGAGGCGATCAGGACGGCGATGACGCTGGCGATGTAGACGAAGAACTCGGTTGTTTTCAGGGCCGACTTCGTCTCGGTCGCCAGGCGCCGGGTCCTTTTGCCAGCAGGGTCGGCGCCGGTGTGGCGGCCAGGGGAGCCGGCCGGGTTCGCAGTAGTCATGGCATGCATCCATTCCTCTGTGCGAAACAACGTCCGATACAAGCAAAGCCCTATATGACCTGATAGCGCAACGCGAGCATGTACCGGTCGGTAGGTCGCACCTCCCGAACAACGGGGGAACCTCAGATTGCGCAGGGATGGTCATGAGCGAACAGCGCTCTCCAGCCGGTCCAGGTGCCGCTGGAGCTGTGTGAAGCTGGCGTTCTCGGCGGAGGCTGTAGGCCTACGTGCTGCGGGCAGAGCAATGCCTTGCTGCTGAGCGGCTGCTCCCGGGCGGAGCGTCCAGGGGGCCTGCCTGGTATTGGTCAGCCATTCGTTCGCCACAGACGGACCATGATGAAGCCGAGGACAGGGCGCGGGAGTGTCCAGCCCAGGTCGTCGCCCAGTTGCTTGAACGAGGGGCCGTGCCCGTGTTCGGCACGGAAGGCCACGGTGAACCCGGCAGCCTGCGGACCGCGGCCTGGGTGTTCGTCCTTCCACTGCCCGTAGGCGACCTTGACACCGTGCCTATGTCGACGGGTCCGGGCGCCCGCGCGGGTTCCGTCACCAGTTCGGATATGCCGAGGCAGGTCAGGGCTATGCCCAGGGTGATGGCCAGAGCCCCGGCGGCTGCTTTCAGGGTGGCTGTGGGGCCGTGCCACAGAAGGTGCGAACGTGCTGGGTTGTGGCGCGGTCGGCCGCGCCCCCGCGAGGGGGGGGGGGGGCCGCGGGCGGTGGGGGCGGGCGAGAGGCAGCCGCGCGCCCCCCGCCGGGGCGCCTCGCGGGCGCCGGGGGGCCAGGCGGG
>NZ_JBHXQO010000052.1:22308-42005 GCF_042717135.1 Streptomyces sp. NPDC058620 | reverse complement strand
TGGTGATCTTGGTCGTGAACCCGTCTACCAGGAGCTTTCTTCATGCCCGCCGCCGGGGCTGCCAGCCCAACCACCCGTCAGGTTGGAAAAGGCTCACGGTCTATCTGGACTGGCCGAGGGCCAGTTTGAGGCAAGGGGCAACCGAATGCTTGATCGTTCAATACGACGCAACATAACGTGACGATCACCAGCTGCGACAAGCTGGCTGCGGGGGACGCAGTGCACATAAGGGCTTTGTCGTGCCTTGGTGAATCGCTTACGCCTCTCTCCGCTGCCCGCGAACCTGCGGGTCCAACGACTTTCGAAGAGGTGGCGGGGATGAACGCATTCACTCACAAGATGGCCCGAAGTGCAGTAGTGGCTGGCCTGATGGTCGGAGCAATGGGCGCAACCGGATCGGCAAGCGCATCGACGTCGGCGCCCAGTGGTGACGTCTCTATTCAGGAGTCTTGCCCGGGCAGCGGCCAGCTCGGCTATGGCCGGGTTTGCACCACGCTCTCCAGTGGCCGGCTTTTCCACGACAAGACCCAGGGCTCGGGCGACGTGAGCGTCAGAACCTGGTACGAGAAGTCGAGCGGCGGTGCCATCTCGGCGAAGCTGGGATTCAACTATGCGGGTTCGACGAGCTGGGGCTCCCAGTTCAGCCAGTCCGCGGGGACGACCAAGAGTGCCACGTGGAGCCGCGCCTGGTCCTCGGACTGCTACTCCACGAACGGGCTGCTGGCGGTGAGCGGGCAGGGTACGTTCCAGACTCCTTCCGGCACCTGCTGATATAGGCCCATTCTCGTAGCGCCCCGTCCCTGCGGTCGTGCGGGGACGGGGTACTCCCGTCGAAGGCGTTGCGCACCAATGCTGCAAGCTGTGTTCAATGGTCGAGGCATGTTCGTCTTGATCGCCGTCGCTGTCGTAATCGTTGCGGGCCTCATCGGCTTTCTGGCAGCGAAGCGGTACCTCCAGCGCCCATGGTCTTACGCAGGGCTCGCGGCCGTTCTGGCAGCGGAGCTGAGCGTTACCATCTTCTTCCCCTCACCCGGGCACGTGTCCGGCCAGTGCGTACTCAACCGAAATTACGGTGAGTCGTTCGCAACGGAGCAGGGCCTGCTCAATTTGGCAATGTTCCTACCCATCGGGTTCCTTGGGGTCCTTGCCACCCGGCGTGTACTTCCAGTATTTCTGGGGGGAGCCCTGCTGTCGGTCGTCACCGAGCTGTGCCAGGCGCTGGCACCCTGGGTCGGTCGGAGCTGCGACAGCAGCGACGTTCAGATGAACGTTCTCGGCGCAGGGCTGGGAACGCTCGCTGCCTGGGTCGCTGTTCGCGCTACCCGGGGTGATCTCCTTCCGGCGCGCGCCGCGTTGAAGCCGACGGCCATCATTTTTGGACCGGCTTTATTGCGTGTGCCGTGGTGTGGAAAATATGGATCACCCCGCTGGCCCTGGACTCCACCAGCCTGCAAATCGCAGGCGGAGACGAGAAGGCGCAGGCGCAGCAGGTGCTGGCGGCAGCCTTCGATGACCACTTCGAGATCGCGAACGTTCAGCTCCAGTCCGGGCAGAACGGCGGATCCGACATGTTGCTGATCGCACTGGAGACAGGGTTCGCCGAACTGAGCTGGCCGGACAAGGAGCAGCTCACAGTCAGTTTGGAAAATTCAAGCAAGCCAGGACCCAGCAGCTTCCCCGTAACAGATTCGGCGTCGCCTCCCAGCAATGCCGACGCCGCACTTCAGATTGCCGAGAGGTACGCCAAGGAACGGTTCCCATGGGGGCTGGAAAAGTCTCATGTGAAGTCCTTCCCCGTCGGTGACAAAGCAGAGTTTGGTTGGATGGTCAGCTGGCGCAGCCGGATCGACGGAGTGCTCATGCCTATGCGCCTGGACGTACAGATCAACAGGGCAGGTCATGTCTCTCAGCTACTGACCCGTCACACAGAAGGGGCTGTAATCCTGCCTCCTCGCCGAGTGAGTGAGGGCCAGGCGACCAAGGCCGCCTCCGAGTATTCACGTGGCGCCAAGACGGGAGAGGGGAACCTGTTGGCAGTCCGACGCGAAGGCGAGTGGCGAGCCCAGTGGGTCATACCCGTCTCCGCTGGAGACGATGTGTACCCGGTGTACGTCGACGCTGAAACAGGCGAGGTGGATGAAAGAGCGTCTCCCACGCAGGGGCTGCCTTCGACCCCTCCCGGCTGAAGCAGTCGTAAGCAACTGGGCACACGGCGCGGGTGCTCGGTGCCGTCACAGTCCACCGGGGCATGGGGCGCCAGCAGTCGAGTAGAGGCGCGGGGGCGACTCGTCAGCGATCGGCTGACAACCATCAAGTTGGTTGTCAGCCGATCGCTGACGACGGATTCCGGGGCGGCGGAGAGGCGTCGCCGGCTGCGGTGCACGAGATCCCTTCGCACTCGGCAAGCTCCTGGGCCGCGCGCTTGAACTGCTTGTCGGTGGTCACAGACGTCTCCAAGACCGGCGGAAGATCCCACGCATTCCCGCCACGGAAGACCACGGACAGCGGGTTAATGCGGCACCTGAAGCGGGGCCCCTTGTCGTTGCCACCCCGGCGTGGGCGGGCGGCGGCTCGGGATATGGCCGACGTGTGGCGCCGACCTCCAAGGTAGGGGTCGGCCACTTCGGCGCGGTGGGGGGCGGCGCTCTCGCTCGCACAAAGCCGGTCCGGCGATCCGAGAGGCTCGCCGCATGAGTAACCGCCCAGGTCGCGTTTCCGCTAGCGGTATTGATCGCCTTCAGAATACTTAAAATGCTCGCTCCTCGGATCCCCTTGAAGCGACTGAAACAGATATAGGTGGCGCTCATCTTTTGGGATACCGCAGCTTCGGTGGGAGTCGGCGGCGCGGTAGACGCCGCGCCGCCGACATCGTCTTGGCCCTGTCCAAGGTGGCGCAGCAAGGGCCTTCGTAGCGACCGGGATCGCCACCAGGAGCACAGGGCTTCGGCGTAGTCGGCGGGTGTCCGTTTCGTGATCACTTGAGATGAAGAGAGGGCGAGCGGGCGGTTCCTGCTCACGTCCGTTGCGCCTCGGAGCCCTTGCGTCTCCCCCGTACCGTCGGTTGGAGCGAGCCGACTGCGCTAGGAGATGATCCCGTGCGTGGCTGAAGAGGCAGGTACAGATGCGGACGACGCTTGTGCATGGGCTGAGCGACTGGGTTGGGCGTTCGGGCTTATAGCGGAGGATCCGGCTGTGAGAGGTGCCGCGCTCGTCCATCTGGCGGAGGCCCAGAGGAAGGTCACGGACGCGCTCGCCCGGTCCAACGAGATGTGGCTGCTGACGCGGCCTCTGGGAGCGGACGAGCAGTGCCGGGAGTCAGCCTTTCTGCAGGCGCGCCGGAGGCATCAGCAAGCCCAGAGGTGTTCGCTGCCTGATGGGGTGTGGGGTGGTCCTGGGGACGGGGATCTGGCGGCGTGGCCGGGGCTGTCCTATGTGTTGCTCTTCCTGGAGTGGGAGGCGAGGTACTCGCTGGAGTGGACGCAGCATGCGAAGGCGTGGGGTACGAAGCAGAGCCTGATCCGGGCCGTGGCCCGTGCTTGCCAGGAGGAGGCGATCAAGGCGAAGCTCACCGACCTGGTCGAGATCGTCGTCCACCGGGCGTATCGCTGCAAGGATCGCGAATACGTGCGGGTCGCCCGGGCTGTCGACAGCGCTGATCTACGGGGCAGGCTCGATCAGGCAGCCGATTCGGACAGTCCGTGGGCCCGGTGCCATGCCGGGTATGTGCTCTGGCTCCTTGACCGCCCTGACCTGCCGAACACCCGTCGTGTCTGGCAGACCTGGGTGGCAGGCGAGGCTGCGGCGTTGCTGTGACCCGGGGGACGATGCAGGGAAGGTTCCCGTGATCATGGAGTGCTCTACGTCCCGTGACCTGCCTGGAAGACCGTGCCTGCCGACGCATCATCCCTGATTCCGCCTGCCCTTGACCGGCTCCGCGAGCAGTCCGACGTCGGGCCCGGGGAGGTGCCCGGCCTGCTGGAGCGGCTGGCTCAGGTGCCGGATCCGCGCGATCCGCGCGGCGTGCGCCATGCCCTGGCCGTCGTGCTCACGCTGACCGCGTGCGCGGTGCTGACTGGCGCGACCTCGCTGCTGGCGGTCGGCGAGTGGATCGCAGACGCGCCGCCGCACGTGCTGCAGCGACTCGGCGTGCGCCTCGATCCAGTACTGCCCCGGAGGCTGGTGCCTTCGGAGGCGACGGTCCGCCGGCTGCTCGCACGCATCGACGGTGATGCCCTGGACCGGGCGGATGGCTTGCCGACCGCCGGCCCGAGAGCACCGGGCTGCGCGGACTGTCCGTGGACGGCAAGTCCCTGCGCGGTGCGGCGAAGGCCCAGGGGCGGAGAATCCACCTACTTGCCGCGGTGGAGCACACCACCGGGCTGGTCCTGGCCCAGCTCGACGTCGGCGAGAAGACCGGTGAGGTCACACGCTTCCAGCCGCTGCTCGATACCGTCGCCGACCTGGCCGCAACCGTGGTCACAAGCGACGCGCTCCATACGCAACGCGAGCACGCCGCAACCAGAAGAAGCTGCGCAAGCAGCTGAAGTCCCTTCCCTGGAAGGACATCCCGTTCCAGAGCCGCACCCGGGGCACCGGCCACGGCCGCGCGGAGATCCGCCGGATCAAGGTCGCCACCGTAAACAACTTGCTCTTCCCTGGCGCCCGCCAGGCCGTCCAGATCAAGCGCCGCCGCACCGACCGCAGGAACGGCAAGACCACCATCACGACCGTCTACGCGGTCACCAGCCTGACCGCCGAGCAGGCCACCCCCGTCCAACTCGCGAGACTGATCCGCGACCACTGGAAGATCGAGGCCCTGCACCACGTCCGCGACACCACCTTCGCCGAGGACGCCTCCCAGCTGCGGACCGGCAACGCACCCCGCGCGATGGCGACCTGGCGCAACCTCGCCGTCGGCGCCCTCCGGCTGAGCGGCGTCAAGAACATCGCCGCCGGCCTCCGTCGCAACGCACGCGACGCCCGCCGACCCCTCGCACTCCTCGGCCTCGCATGATCACAAAACGGGCGCCCGCCGACTACACCGAAGCCCTGGCTCCGACCTGGTCACACTTCAAGCGCCTGTTCACGCACCTGGAGTGGCTGGACGAGCTCGGTGACACCGCGGCGTGGGTGGACGGTGTCGCGGCGCCGAAGGTCACCGACTTCGCCGGGGAGGCGGATGCGGCGGACGCCTCCGAACTGCGGGACTACGCGGTCATCAAGCGGGTCGCGCTGCTGGCCTGCCTGGCCCACAAGGCGCGGATGCGGGTGCGGGACGACCTGGCGACGATGCTCTGCAAGCGGGTCGCCATGAAAATCAAGAAGGCCAAGGAGGAGCTGGAGGAGATCCGGCTCGCTGAGCGGGAGATCGTCGAGGCCCTGATCGGGAACGGCCTTGGGGACCAGCGGTACAGCCGTTGGCGCTAAGCACTTGATCATGGACAGCGCAGGGCCCCGGCCACGTGATGGCCGGGGCCCTGTGTGAGTGTCGGTTCAGCCGCAGCAGTCGCAGCCGGGGCGGCAGCGCACGCGTCTGTCTCGGTGAACAGCGGAGGGGACCGCTGCGGCGGCGGGTGTCGCGCAGCAGCCCTTGCCCTGCCAGGCGTCGCGGCCTTCCTTGACGGCGATGGCGGCGATGACCAGGGCGGCGATTGGGTCGGCCCAGGACCAGCCGAGGGTGGCGTTGAGGACCAGGCCGACCAGGAGGACGGCGGAGAGGTACGTGCACAGCAGGGTCTGCTTGGAGTCGGCGACCGCGCTGGCGGAGCCGAGTTCGCGGCCGGCCTTGCGCTGGGCGGCAGAAAGGAACGGCATCACCGCGAGCGAGAGAGCGGCGATCACGATGCCGGGGATGGAGCGTTCGGCCTCGCCGGTGCCGGCCAGCGCGCGGACGGCGTCGATGGTGACGTACGCCGCGAGCACGAAGAACGACACCGCGATGATCCGCAGGGTGGTTTTCTCCCGCGCTTCGCGCACCACGTGGTCGCGGGCGGAGAACTGCCAGGCGACCGCGGCGGCAGAGGAGACCTCGATGACGGAGTCCAGGCCGAAGCCGATCAGCGCGGTGGAGGAGGCGATCGTCCCGGCGGTGATTGCGACGATCGCCTCGACGACGTTGTAGGTGATGGTGGCCGCGACCAGCAGCCGTATCCGGCGGGCGAGGACGTCGCGGCGGGCCGGGGCCGGGCCTCTGTCGATGGGTATCTCGGCTGCCATCTCAGCAGCAGCCCTTCTCGTCCGCGTCTACGCAGGTCTTGTCGGCCTCGACGGCGACGACGGCGGTGCGCAGGTCGTCCAGCGCGTGGCCGAGGCGTTCGTCGGCGAGTTCGTAGCGGGTGCGGCGGCCGACCGGGACGGCGACGACCAGGCCGCAGTCGCGCAGGCACGCCAGGTGGTTCGACAGACGCGTCCGGGAGATCTCCAGGGTGTCGGCGAGGTCGGCGGGGTGGGCCGGGGCCTCGCGCAGGGCGAGAAGGATCCGGCAGCGGATCGGGTCGGCGAGGGCGCGGCCGAACCGCGCCAGCACCTCGATGTCAGCAGCGAGAGTCAGCACACCACCGACAGTACACGGAAACCTGAATTCACAGAACCCTGAATCAACGGATCGTGGCACACGGCCTTGGGGGACATCCCTGGAGCCCTTCCGAGATTGATCACATGGGCTGGGCCTGGAGGCGTTCGCGGAGGTCGATCTCCTCGGAGGTGAGCGGGTCCCCGGGCCGGCGGATGCGGACGGGCTTGGGCCGCAGCGGCAGTCCGTCGGCCGCCGCTGTTTCCTCGGCCTCCGCGAGCGCTCGGTACAGCGAGGCGACCGAGGGGTTCTTGCCCGCGTTCTTCCCGGTCTTGATGACCAGCTTCTTCGCGATCTCGGGGACGGGGACGCCCTTGTCCTTCAGGGCGACGGCGAAGGTGAGCCATGTCGTCGTCGATGACCTTCGGCCGTCCGCCGTGGTTGCCCTTGGCCGCTGCGGTGACCTGGCCCTCCAGGGTTTTTTCCCGGATGTAGTCGCGCTCGATCTGCCCGGCGACCTCGAGGACGGCGAAGAACATGGCGCCCATGCCGTTGGGGTCGTGGATCCCGGTGAGCGGACCGGTGAGGAGTTCGAGCTGGATGCCGCCGGCCTGGAGCTCGGCGGACAGCGTCATCAACTCGGCCGCGTTGCGTTCATTTGTGAGAGCGGGTGTCCGGTTGTCAGTGCGGCGACAGGATGGTGCAGATTCCGTTCTCGCCGCAGGTGCCCGGGACGGTCTGGGGCGCCCACCGGTTGGCGGCGCGGGGTCAGGAGGTACGCGGGGTCACCAGGCCGGATTCGTAGGCGAGGACCACGAGCTGGGCGCGGTCGCGGGCGTGGAGTTTGGTCATGGCCCTGTTGATGTGGGTCTTGGCGGTCAGCGGGCTGATGACCATGCGGCCGGCGATCTCGTCGTTGGACAGGCCCTGTGCGGCGAGGATGACCGCCTCGCGTTCGCGGCTGGTCAGTTCCTCCAGGCCGCCGGTGCGGGTGGGGGGTGGCTGGGTGACGTACCGGTCGATGAGTTTGCGGGTGATCGAGGGCGCGAGCAGGGCGTCACCGCGGGCGGCGACGCGCACGGCGTGCAGGAAGTCCTCCGGGACGATGTCCTTGACGAGGAACCCGGCGGCACCGGCGCGCAGCGCGTCGAAGACGTACTCGTCCATGCCGTAGTTGGTCAGCATGACCACATGCACGCCGGCCAGGGCCGGGTCCGCGGCGATGCGCCGTGTTGCTTCGATGCCGTCCATGACAGGCATCTGGATGTCGATGAGCGCGACGTCGGGCAGTTCTTTCCTGACGAGCGCCAGGCCCGCCTCGCCGTCGGCGGCCTCGCCCACCACCTCGATGTCGTCTTCGAGGTCGAGCAGCGCGCGGAAGCCGCTGCGCAGGAGCGGCTGGTCGTCGACCAGCAGGACCCGGATCACGACGCTCCGCTCAAGGGGAGTTCGGCCTGGACGGTGAAGCCACCAGCGCTGCGGGGCTCGGTGCGCAGGCGGCCGCCCAGGGCGGTGACGCGTTCGTGCATGCCGAGCAGCCCGAGGCCAGGCGTCGGTGCGGCGTCCGGCGTGGCCCTTCCGTCGTCGTCGACACGGATGGCGAGGGTGCCTGGCCGGTGGTCGATCAGCACCGAGGTGGTGCTGGCGGCGGCGTGCCGGGAGACGTTGGTGAGCGACTCCTGAACTATCCGGTAGGCGGTACGGCCTACCGCAGCCGGCACGGCGTGCGGATCCCCGTCGATCGTCAGCGTCGCCTGAAGGCCCGTCGTTTGGAACTGTTTCACCAGGTGGGGGATGTGGTCGAGTCCGCGCGGCGGGGTGAGGTCGTCGTCGCGCAGCGCCTCCAGGGTCGCGCGCAGCTCCCGGCTCGCCTCCCGGCCGGCTTCCTGGATCGCCAGCAGGGCCTGCGGCACCTGCTCGCCCCGCCGTCGGGCCACGTGGACGGCGACCTCGGACTGCACCTTGATGACCGAGATCTGGTGGGTGAGCGAGTCGTGCAGCTCCCGCGCGATGCGCAGCCGCTCTTCATCGGCCCGGCGCCTGGCGGCTTTCTCGCGGGTGCGCTCGGCTTCGTCCGCCCGCCGTTCGGCCTGGCGCACCGCCTCCCCGGCGGCAAAGGCGGCGATCAGCCAGGCGATCTCCAGGGTGGTCCGGGCCTGTGCCACGACTTCGCGCGCAGGCCCGCCCGGGAGAACCACGGAGGTGAGGAAGAGTGCGGCCAGCAGGCCCACGGACGCGGCCAGGGTGACGGCGCGATGCCCGGCGCGTACGGCGCTGTATACCGCGACGAGGTAGGAGACGGCGAGCACCTCGAACCCGGCCGCCTGGTAACCCACTGCGGACAGCCCGGCGAGGGCCAGCACCACGAGCGGTGCCTGGCGGCGCGCGGCCAGCGCCAGCGCGCCAGCCGCCAGCAGCGTGGAGCCGAGCAGCTCGCGGCCCCCGGCCGGGTGTGGCCCGGACAGCCCAGTGGCCAGCAGCAGCGCCGCCACGCCCACGGCGATCGACCAGTCGGTGACCTTGGCCGGGACAGCAAACCGCCCTCTATTCATGGGTGCACCGTAGCCGGACGGGGTGGCGGGCGAGTCCGGCTCAGGGACGATCGGCCGGCTACCGCGGGCGCGGTACTTGCGCACCGCCTGCCGCATCCGCAGTAGCCAGATGCCGCAGCGGCGGCAGGGGAAAATGCCTGCGCCTGCGGGACGACCTGCAGGGGGGCCGGGGCGCATTCTCAAGGCGCATCACAGCTCGGATTCAGCGACGGAGAAGAAGGAGGAGAGCGGTATGAGTGCTTCAGCAGTACTGGTGGCGGCTGCCGAGGGCGGGATCATTGGCGACGGACGGACGGGGGCCAACCTGGCCCTCGGGGCAAGTCTGCTCGGCCTGGTGATCGGCTGGCTGGCCATGGCCCGCGCCGACGGCCGGATCAGCACCGGCAGCGCGCGCACCGGCGGGATGTCGGCCATCGCGGTGGGGATTGTCGGCACGGTCCTCGCCGTGCTGCACCTGGCCACCTCCAGCGGGGGCCCCGGTACCGGTAACGGGCTCGTCGGCGCCGTCGTTGCCGTCCCGCTGGCGCTGGGCGGAATGTTCCTCGGCCGCCTGGCGCTGACCCGCTTGCGCCGCGCGGGCCGGCCGGGCAAACGGATGGCCGCCTGACCGCCCGGTCATGGCATGCGTGCGGCCACCGCGCACTGGGGAGCTGGAGAAGGCGCTCGCGCTGGCCCACCAGTTCAAGGAAGCCGCGCCCGAGACGCCCGTCATCCTCACGGTGCGCGAGCTCAAGCGCCTGGCCCGCACCGCGGCCGAACTGATGACTCTGTCCGCCGAGCTCCAGGCCGGCGGCATCCAGCTCGAACTCCTCACCGGCCCGCTCACCGGCATCTACGACCCGGGCGGCATGGGCGCGATGTTCTTCGCCGTCCTCGCGGTCGCCGGGCAGATCGAGCGCAACTACATCCGGGAAAAGACCCTCGAAGGCCAGGTCATCGCCGCGTCCAAGGGCAACCACGGCGGACGGCCGAAGGTCATCGACGACGACATGCTCACCTTCGCCGTCGCGCTGAAGGACAAGGGCATCCCCGTCCCCGAGATCGCCAAGAAGCTCACCATCAAGGTCGGGAAGAACGCAGGCAAGAACCCCTCGGTCGCCTCGCTCTACCGGGCGCTGGCCGAAGCCGAGGGCGCCGCCGTGGACGACGGCCTGCCGCTGCGGCCCAAGCCCGTACGTATCCGCCGCCCGGGAGAGCCGCTCACCGCCGAAGAGATCGACCTGCGCGATCGGCTCCAGTCCCAGCCCCACCCGAACGCCGAAATGCGGTAGGGCGTCCTCACCTCGGCGACCCAGGGAACAAGATCAAGTCCTTAGCGCTAATGGCTGTTCCGTTGGTCCCCAAGGCCGAAGAGCCCCGTGGGTTCATGCAAACTGAAGGGTTTTCCGCGGGAACCCGAGGATGGACTGTCGTGTTTTCGTGGGTTCGGCCTTCGGGTTCAGGCGAACACGCGGGGTGAGTGCCGAGTCGGCCCCCTGGGCACCCTCCTTGGGAACTGTGCTGGCACCGTAGGAGCATGTGTCGGGGTACGGGTGGTGAATGTGCTCAACCAGTACAAGTGAACGTGCTCGTCCTGGCTGTCCGCTGAAGGGCGCATGCCAAGTCGGGTTGAGACGGAGGCCCGGCGCCATGCGTAAGTGACGCTGGCCGGCCCGACGGTGTCGGCGGTTCAGTTGGCTTTGTGGCGCTGGTAGTACCGGGCCACGCGGGCCCGGTTGCCGCACCGGGAGGCCGAGCACCAGCGGCGGCGCGGATGGGTTGGCAGGAACAGCATCACGCAGTCTTCGCCCTCACAGGTACGGACCGTGCGGACTGCCGGATCGGTCAGCAGGCAGACGGTGTCCTCTGCGAACAGGGCGGCCAGGCGTGTGCCGGGGGCGCCCGGACGGTGGGAGGTGAGCGTGACTGAGCCGCCGTCCCAGACCAGTTCCTGGATGGCGGGCGCGGCGTGCAAGGCCGCGTTGAGGCCGTCCAGGGCCGTGGCGGGTGGCTGCTCGCCGTGCCGGGCGGCCTGCACGGCGGCCGCGATGTGCTCGCGCACGGCGCGTACCGCAGCCAGGTCGGTATCGGTGAGCGCCGCCGCGTCCGGTGTCGGCTCGGGGAAGCGTTCGGCCTGGAGGCCCAGCCATGACCGCAGCCGGGTGACGTCGGCGAGCAGGTCGACCGGGCCGTCGACGGTGTTCGGGCGGGTGTTGACCAGGTCGATGGCTAGAGGCTCACCTGTCAGCGGAGTGGAATCAACCATGCACCTAATGGTACATGGGCAGGTTGACACATTAGCTTGGGGCCCGTTAGAACTAATGCATCATCTCGACAGGAAGGCATGTTAAATGGCGCCGCTGGTCATCCCCCGCATCGTCCACCGTCACGTCGAGGTCGACGGAGTGCAAGTCTTCTACCGCGAATCGCTGCCGACCCGGGCGGACGCCCCGGTCTTGTTGCTACTGCACGGATTTCCATCGGCCTCCCACCAGTTCCGGCGTCTCATCGACGCACTCGGCGCTCAATACCGGCTGATCGCCCCGGACTACCCAGGCTTCGGACACACCCGCGCACCCAGTGACTTCGCCTACACCTTCGACCGCCTCGCGGACATCACCGAGGCATTCGTGGAACAACTCGGTCTGGCAAGGTTCGTGATGTACGTCTTCGACTTCGGCGCCCCCGTCGGTTTCCGGCTGGCAACCCGTCACCCCGAGTGGATCGCCGGCCTGGTCGTGCAGAACGGCAACGCCTACCAACAGGGTCTGTCAAAGAGCGCCAGCGAGTTCATCGAGCTCCGCCCAGACGTCCCCGGCGACGAAGGCATCATCCGCGACCTGCTGACCCTGCCCGCCACGCGCGGCCAGTACGAGGGCGGCACAAGCGACCCCGAACTCGTAGCCCCCGACGGCTGGACCCTTGACCAGCACTTCCTGGACCGTCCCGGACGCAAGGAAGCCCAGATCGCCCTGGCCTTCGATTACCGCTCCAACCTGAACCACTACCCGCAGTGGCAGGCATGGCTGCGCAAACACACCCCACCCACCCTCATCACCTGGGGCCGCAACGACCCGTTCTTCCCCGAACCTGGCGCCCACGCCTACCTGGATGACCTCCCCGACGCCGAACTCCACATCCTCGACACGGGCCACTTCGCACTGGAGGAGAACCTCCCCGAAATCGCCCCCCTCATCGCCGACTTCCTCGACCGCACCTGGACCTGACCAGCCCCTGACATCTGAGCACCTTCACTCGTACCTGGCTGAGCACATAGAAAAGTGCTCAGGCGGGTACAGACGAATGTGCTCAGTTGTGGGACCGGGACGACAACCCTGCAGCTGTGGCGGCGTCCGCGGGTGTCTATGACTCGCCGGCGGTCTGCACCTGGAGTACGCGAGCGTAGGCTCTCAGGAATGCGGATCGGCGAGCTTTCCACACGCACGGGCGTGAGTCCGCGCTCATTGCGGTACTACGAAGAGCAGGGCCTGCTGACCAGCTCACGCTCCGATACCGGGCAGCGTCACTATTCCGCTGAGGCAGTCCAGCGCGTGTCGCTCATCCGACAGCTGTTCGACGCGGGTATGTCCAGCCGAGTGATCGCGACTGTGCTGCCGTGTGTGGACGTCCCGGGTGACCTGGGCGTCGCCGAGGAGACGTTCACGGCGATGATGCGCGAGCGCGACCGGATCGACGACGACATCGCGCACCTGATCGAGACCCGGGATGCGCTCGACGTGCTGATCAGAGCCAACAGCCGGCACCGGGCGGAGCTGTCCACGTCGCCGGAGCCGGCGGCACGGTTGGCCTGATGCTGTGACCTGCATCTCAGTCGGTTGCCCCTGACATCGATGTGAGAGGTGAGGATGGCTGCAGAGCCCGGAATCACCGGGTCGGTCACACGGGAGGCGGCAGAAGATGGGGCAGGCGTGGGGCTTCGGCAGGTATGGCGGGCCCGAGGTGCAGGAGTTCTTCGATCGTCCCGATCCCGTCCCTGGTCGCGGCGAAGTACTGATCCGGGTCGACGTGGCCGGCGTGAATCCCCTCGACCACATGCTGCGCTCGGGTCTGGTCCCCGGGCTCGACGGCGGGCGTCCGTTCCCCCGTGTGCTGGGTATGGAGGCAGCGGGAACCGTTCTCGCCCGGGGCGAGGACGTCGACGGGCTCGAAGTGGGTGACGCGGTCTTCGGCTTCGCACTCACTGGTGGCGGCACCTACGCCGAGACGACGGTGCTGTCCGCGCCGAACACCGCGCGCATCCCGGCGGGCCTGTCCGCGACCGTGGCGGCAACACTGCCCGTGACCGGGACGACCGCGGTGGACGTGCTCGACCAGCTAGGCCTCCCGGCCGGTGCCACGGTCCTGGTCAACGGGGTCGGGGGCGGGGTCGGCCTCGCTGTCGCCCGGCTGGCCGTCGGGCGCGAGCTGCGTGTGATCGGCACCGGGAGTACCGCCAAGCGCGAGCAGGCCGAGGCCATCGGGGTGCGGTTCATCGACTACACCGCCGGGGACGTCGTCGCCGCGGCACGCGAGCTGGTTCCGGACGGCTTCGACGGGATCGTCGACCTGGTCGGAGGCACCTCGCTGCGGACGGTCGCTCCGCTGGCCCGGGATCCCCGCAACGTCATCGCTGTGGGTGATATGTCTGTGCCCGATCTCGGTGGGCGTTTCGTCGAGCGGCGCCTCGACCGGGAGAGCCTGGAGCGGTCGGCCCGGCTGGCCCTCGACGGAGTTCTCGCACCCGTGATCACTGCGGTCCATCCGCTCTCCGACGCCCTGGCCGCCCTCGCCACCGTCGAGAACGGTCACACTGCGGGCAAGGTTGTCATCAAGGTGGCATGAGAAGTGCCCGGCTGCCCAGCGCCGTCGACCGTCTGCGGACTGACGAGAGCCCGTGGTCAGCGCATCATCAACTGAGCACGTTCACCTGTACGGGGTTGAGCACGTTCAGGCGTACGCCGACACCCAGGGACTCGTTGACGTGCTGTGATCGCCTAGGCTTCGAGACTCTTCGCGAGGACGTGTCGGCCCGGCGACACCACACAAGAGTGGAACATCCAACCCGAAAAAGACATGTGGGGAAACGTCACCGGGCATAGCATCCGTCCGGCTGTAGACAACAAGCTCCTCCTCACCTGGTTTGGCGCCACCAAGGAACACGCCTTGTTCCTCAGGACCACCCCCTACGTTGGGGCCGACACCTGGAAACAGTTCGACTTCCCGAAGGTCTCCTGACCTGCAGTCACAAGACGTGAGGCTCTGCTGTTTCTGCTGTTCGCAGACAGACCGCGGGAGGCGCCCGGGTCGGGGACGCATCTTCGCTGATGGGTTGCCGGCACCCCGACCTTCGCTGGTGGGTATCCCGGCCCGGGGCGCCAGTACTGCCTGCAACATTCATGTTGAAAGGCCCTTGGAGTCGTCAAACCCACCCCCCTGACACTCGGGGTGCCGGCAGGCGGTGCGACTGAAAGCGGAAATCGGCACTCGCCGCTCGCCCGACCGGACCACTGCCCGCGCTGAGATCTTCACCTTCATCGAGACCTTCTACAACCGCAAGCGGCTGCGGAGGCATCCAGTCTGGGGCTACCTCACCCGCTGGAGACCCGCCAGCGACACGAGCAAGAACACGCCCTCGCAGCGTAAGCATCGATTGTCCAGCATCACGGGGAAACTTCACTTGGCCGCTGCCCCCACCGTCCGTGCGGCCGCCCTCGGCGCTACCGCAGCGCTCCTTCATTCTCCTAGCCTGGCGAGTCGAATCTCCGGAACCACCCAAGTTCTCCGGCGGCTGCTCACCGAGAGCACCGACCGGCGTGAACGCGCCAACACCGTCTTGACCATCGGTGCCTGGGGCCAGGACACCACGATCTGGCTCCAGGATCCCGACCCCGCCATCCGTGCCTGCGCTGCCCTGTCACCGGCATGCGCCGACAACACCAACGCGACGCGAACGATCCTCCGCGCTCTACTCGAACCCGTAGTCATCGACTCCTGGTTCCTCGAACCAACCGCCGCCGACCCCTGCGCCGGGGAACCGCTTTCGCATATCGAAGGCCGTCTGCGCTATGCCCTCCTGTCTGCGGCCATCGAACGCGCTGCCGATTTCGATGAACTCCCGCCCGCCGCCACGGCCTCTGTGCTTTTCTGCAGCACCCTCACTATCGCCCAGGACTGGGGACCGCTACTCGCAGCAGCTTTCCCTTCCGGCTACGACCAGGGCACCGACCTCACTCTCGCTCAGCACCGCTACCTGAGCGCTCTCGCCGACCGCGATGTGTGCTGGCGACACACCCAGCTCATCACCTCATGGTTCGACGACATTGGCCTTCCCACCGACCGGGACGCCATCAGGGCACTCCTGACTGGGCCGGCACCGGGCAGGAATACCGCACGGTTCGAATGACGCGCCCCACCAACTCGCCCGAGCACCGTTACCGAGCCGTGATCACCCGGCGGGCGTCGCGCAGAGCTCGGAAACGATCGCGAACGAGGTAGCCACCATCGGCACCGCCATGGCCGGCGGCATCACCGCGCGCGCGGTCCGGCCATGCGCCATGCCGTTGCGGATCTGCCGACCGTAGTCGAGGTACTCCGCCTGCCGGGCCGTCAGGATCCCATCGGTGGCGCCTTGCTTCATGAGCCCGTGCAGCGGCTTCTTGCCCGCGTCCGGGATGCGGTCGCGCAGCACGATCTCCACCGCGATCAGGGAGTGCATGACCGCCACGGTGGAGAACTCGTAGCAGTAGTACGACTGGCGCAGCAGCTCGCGGGCGGTGCGCAGGACCGTCGCCGCGGCCTCGGGCACGCCGTCGGGCACGACCAGGTCCTCAACGAGGTCGTGCATGTCGGCGTAGCTGTCGACGAAGTGGTGGGCGCGTTCGTCCGGGACCGGGAACGGCAGCCGCTGCGTGATCATCCCCGAAGTCTCCCAGCGGCGCGCCCCGCCCGGCAGCGGCCTTTCCCCGGTCGTCGCTCAGCGTGCCGGGACGGAGATATCTCCCCCATCGAAGTGGGCGATATGTCGCACGTAGCGGACCAGGTCAAGGAGAAACGCGGCGCGACAGCCACGAGACGGCGCTCACCGACGGTGCGCGGACTATGTCCACAGGGCCGCGATCAGAACATCGGTTCCGAGGCCGCCGCGATCAGCGGGGCGGCCCGTACGTGAGGAGCTGTCACGCCCGAGAACACCGTCACCGCGCCGCTCGCTCCGATGGAGCCGCAAGACGTCGCCGACGCCTTCGCCCACATCCGGGCGCTGCTGGCCGGGGACATCGACACCGCCTGCGCGGTCATCGAGGACACGGGCGGCATGGAGATGCGCGTCCGGTCGGCGGCCTGGCAGCCCAGCGCGTAGGCGGCCCGCTCCCCCGGCGCGTGCCCGTGCTTCTCCTCGTACTTGGCCGTCAGGACGGACATGGCGTCCTCGATCTGCTGGCGGCGGGTCGACTGCCAGCAGATCAGCCGCTGGTCGATGCCCGCGATCTCCATGACGGGCCGGCGGCCGGGCGTCACCTCGCGCGGCTCCCACGCCCATCCGAGCGTCGAACACGCCGTACCCCACGCGGACCGACAAGGTGCCCCATTGCAACAACTGCGCCAGCAAGCAGGAGTGGGCAGACATGATGCGCGCCCTCTACGAGAGCTGACCGTGCCGTGCGATCACTGCGCCCCGACCACACGAGCCCCACCCGCCACGAACAGGCACACCAACCGAACTCCACCGTCATCGACCACACACCAACGCACGACTCCCCCGCCAACCCACCAGCGCTGAGCGCACCACGTCACCGACGCCCTTCACCACGAACGACCACCACCCGCCCCCGGCCGGGGGCTTCGTGCTTCCTGGAGGAGTTCGCCGTGCCCACGTACGAGGCTCTGCCACGCTTCACCGTCGACCACCACTGCCTCACTCCCGAACAGCGCCGCGCCTTCCGCCAGGCCGTGACCGCCTTCGTAGACGACCTTCGCGCTGGGGGCCCGTCCGCGCCGGCCTCCGCATCAAGGGCGCGCGGCGCGCACCCGGCGTCTTCGAGCTCACCTGGGACGGCAACGGACGGGCGACGTGGCAGTACGGCTCGGAGATAGTCCGCGGGGACCGGCACATCGTGTGGCGCCGCGTCGGCACCCACGACATCCTGACCCGGCACTGAGGGGCATCACGTCCACGAGGCTGGGATCTCAACGCGGTCCACTGTGGGTGTCTTGTCGATCAAACCGGATCAGGGAGCGGCACCAGCCGCCGCGAGCCCGACGTCATAGGTAAGGCGATCACAGGAGCGGGGTTTACGGGGCGAAGGATGACTCCGGCGAGTGAGGCGGGATCGTTTCCTCCACGGCCATTCGGGTGACGGTCGTCCCGCAGACGTATCCGGGCGAACACACTGGCCACCCGCAGAGACGTCACCCGAGGGAGCAAGCGCATGAAGAACCTCCGAAAGGCGCTGGCTGTCGCCGTCGCCGCCGCGGCCCTGTCCACCGCGTTCGCGACGCCCGCTCAGGCGGGGCGAGGAAGTTTCGCCTACCGCGTGGACGGATGGTTTGGGGGATTCGAGATCCACGACCCCCAGGACGGTCACTGCTACAACACGCTGCAGGGTGAAGCGCACGGGCCGGCCAACCACACCGACCGCCTCGCCGTTCTGTACCGGGGTACGGACTGCCACGACGGTGCGACCGTGACCTTCCTGGAGTCGGGTCAGAGCGCCCCCGATCACTTCGGTTCGGTGAAGTTCCTGGTCAGGTGAGACGGCGCGAGGGGTCCGAGGCATGGGCCGGGCTGCTGCGGGACTGCGCCCGCGGGGGCATGCGGGCCCCGGTCCTGGCCGTCGGCAACGGCGCACTCGGCTTCTGGAACGCGCTGAACGAGGTGTTCCCCGACACCCGCCATCAAAGGTGCTGGGTTCACAAAACGGCCAACGTTTTGGACGCGCTGCCGAAGTCGGCCCAGCCCGCGGCCAAACGCGCGATCCAGGAGATCTGCAACGCCGAGGACAAGGAGCACGCAGCCAGGGCCATCCGCGCCTTCGAGCGCGCCTACCAGGCGAAACACCCCAAGGTCGTTAAGCGGATCACGGACGACGAGGACGAGTTGCTGGCCTTCTTCGACTTTCCCGCCGAGCACTGGATCCATCCGCGCACCACAAATCCAATCGAGTCGACCTTCGCCACGGTCCGGTTGCGGACGAAGGTCACCAAGGGGGCCGGCAGCCGGGGAGCCGCCCTCAGGGCTGTCCCGTAATCCCTGGCGGGCGCACGACGACAGCTACGGCACTTCGCCGCGTTGTCGGAACGCCCGAATACATCCAGTATGCGGACGTCCCTCCGCCTTGCGATGCACCGCATCTGACGCCGCGCGCTGATCCACCAGGGATTACGGGACAGCCCTTCGCCATGGTCTTCAAGCTGATTGAATCGGCTCAGGCTCGCTGGCGCGCGGTCAACGCACCCCATCTCGTGGCGCTGGTGCGGGCTGGCGTCCGCTTCGGACGCAGCCACCAGGTCGAGCGCCCCGAGGGCCGCCGCGTGAGCGCCCCCCCCTGGCCCGGCGTATTAGCGCACGCGCTTGTCGACGGGCCAGCTCGCCCCGTTCCCCGTTCCCCGTTCCCCGTTTCCCGCACTTAGGAATCAGGGTGCAGGTGAGCAAAGACGACAAGGTTTTCGGTGTAATCCCTAGCTGTGCGGTCATAGGCGCCCGCGCAGGTGATGAGTCGCACGACAGCTTCGGGCGTGTCGTCGTAGACGCGCCGGTCGGGGAAGTCGTCCTTGTGGAAGCTTTCCACGGAGTCGACAAGGAAAACGGCTGTAGTGCCGTCAGCACGCCTGACCTCGAAGGTGTCCCCGGTTTCTAGTTCACCAAGCCGGGCGAAGACAGCCGGAGAGGTGGCAGTGTCGAGGTGACCGGCAATGAGCGCGGTCCCCCGCTCGCCCGGGGAAATACCAGAGGTATGCCAACCGACCAGATTACTGTCGTTTGCCGGGGGCGGGTCCAAAGCGCCGGAAGGACCGATCTGCAGTCCGGTGAATGGCGCGTCGACTCCAATTTTGGGAATCTTCAGGCGTGTGGGAGCCGACCTGGGCATCGCGGGACTGGCCGGTCGGTCAGCGCTTGCCGAGGACGACGGGGCGGGGTCCGGCGCGGCCGCCGGAGCCTGTCCGGCCGCAGAGAGGGCAGTGGTCTCCGCCGGCGAGGTCGCATCCTGCTTGAACGTCCCCGGACCAAACACGAGCAGGAGCACGGCCAGCACCACCGCCCAGAACACGGCGGGGACAACCCACCGCGGGGTGTGATGGGTTGTTTTCACGCCGGCGGGGTCTGGTCCGGTCGTCACCAGGGCCACCTTTCAAGTTCGGGCGCTAGATCCTGAATTGGGCGAAGGGAAGAGTGGAGCCGGACGCAGGGGGCACCATCGGGGGACGACCCCTGCGTCCGGTCGAGTCACGATGCCGCGTCGGCCGTCTTCCCGCGACGGTAAAGAACGAACGCGGCCAGTCCGCCAGCGACCACCACGGCGCCGGTTACGTTCGAACCACTACTGGCGAGACCGCCTCCGCCGGTGTGCATGCCACCCTTGGGCTTGTCGTGCTTGGAGCCGTCTTCCTTCTGCTCGTCCTTGGACCAGTCGTCCGCATTGACCAGGGACAGAGCACCT
>NZ_JBHXQO010000052.1:0-22210 GCF_042717135.1 Streptomyces sp. NPDC058620 | reverse complement strand
CATGCCACCCTTGGGCTTGTCGTGCTTGGAGCCGTCTTCCTTCTGCTCGTCCTTGGACCAGTCGTCCGCATTGACCAGGGACAGAGCACCGGAGCCGGTGTGCATGCCACCCTTCGGCTTGTCGTGGTCACGCTGCCCGCTGTGGGCGGAGTCGTCCTTTTCCCAGTCACCTGCGGTGATCGCGTACGCGCCGGGAGCAGCAACCGCCAAGGTGGCGGCAGCGGCTGTTGCGGCGAAAATCATGCGGGCAGAGCGCATCGATGAGTTCCTTTCGTCTGCTGCGCCAAGCCGACCCGCTGTCGGCTTCTCATACGCAGCAACATGGCCCACCGTCATCTGCCGCTCGCGTTATTGCCACTTGAAATAGTGCATCCGGGATGCTCAGCGTGGTCGGGTAGGTCCGATAGGGCGGGCCGCGCTGGATTCTGCAATCGCCGTGCCGGCTCCTCGCCGCACCGGCGAGGAGCCGGCCTGGGGAAGTGACTACCTGGTTGCCTGGATTAGCCCGTCCCGCGTCGGCTTGGCACCGCTGCAAGGGATCTTTGCTCCGCGTGCGCGGGCCGTTCGTCATACAGGCAGCAGAGAAGTGAGGGCGACAGCAATCCTTGCCAGCCCAGCAGACGTGTCTCGGTCACCCCGGGTTCGCGGCGTACCTCGAGGCCGGGGACAGATGTGACCTGCCAGGCATCGGTGGAGCACCGTGGCCGGGGTGGCCGGTCGGCAGGCTGGGGCAGCCTGCCGACCGGGGGCGTGTCCGTCAGTGCTGGTCCAGGGGAAGAGCGACGTCGACGACCCGGTGGGCTGAGGGGAAGGTGCCGATGAGGTCGGTGCGGCCGTTGAGGACGTTGACCTTGTAGAAGCGCTGCTTTCCGCCGGTCTTCAGGGCCGCGAAGCCGTGGTTCGAGCCGTTGGAGGCCCGGTAGTAGATGTCGAATCCGGCCGACGGGCCGGCGTCGACGCCGAGGTTGCCGGTGGGCGCGAGGGTTCCGGCGTTCGCAGGCGACTGGAGGGAGACGCGGTCATTTGTGGTGTCGATGTCGAAGAGTGTTGTGGCCGTTGCGGCCTTGAGGTCGTTGTTGGTGTACCCGGCGCCGGTGACACCGAGGGCGGTCGACGGCGGCATGGTGGGGTTGGTGAGGGTGCCATCGACGGTGGTGGTGGCCGGTGCGGCAGGGTCGTCGATGTTGTGGCGCAGGTTCTGGCCGCTGTTGCTGATGACGCGCAGGCGGTTGGCGGCGGGGTTGAAGTCCACGCCGAAGTGCCGGCCCTGGAGGGCGACGGTCAGCTGGGAGACCTTAAGGGCTTTGGCGCCCTTGCTGACCGTGTAGACGCCGCCCTTGTCTCCGACGCCGTACAGCTTGCCGTTCTGGACGCGGAAGTCGATCCCAACCAGTTGGTTGTCGCCCCGGAGGCCGCTGATCTTTCCGAACGACCAGGCGTCGTTCGGGTCGGAGACGTCGAAGCCGACGAGGCGCTGGTCCGTGGTCAGGCCCACGCTGACGAGACCCTGCCGTGCGGCACGGTCCTGCGGTGCGAACGGATCGGCCCCTCCCTTGGCGGTGGCCACCGCGGGGAAGAGCAGGGCGGTTGCCACGGCAGCAGTGGCCACGGCGGCGGTCGTAAGTCGAGTACGCACGAAACTCCTATCGATCAGCGGCTCGCGCTCTTTTGAGGCAAGTCCATGAGTGCTTCGGCACCTAGCCGGGAGAGGATTGGTGCCGAAGCCGCTAATCCCTCGAATGGCCCGCAATAGGAGGAGTACCGCCGATAAGAGCAGGACAGGCGGCGCGCCATTGGCGGCAACAAGCCCTCCGAGCGCGTGTGCGTTAACCGACGAACGCCTACTGAGGTTGAACTCGGAATGTCGTGCTGCTGATCAGGCGGGTCTGATGGTCAGGCCGGTCTCGGTGAGGCAGCCGTCTATGAGGTGGCTGCGGTACTGGATGTGCCGTAGGCCGCGCCGGACGGTCTGGACGAGGTGTTCTGGGGTGCTGAAGACGACGTTAGAGAGCCACCCGCGTCGTAGGAGCGACGAGATCCCTTCGACGGGGTTGAGGTCGGGTGCGTAGGGCGGCAGGTAGTAGATGGTCAGCCAGTCCCGGGCTTCGGCGAACTCCCGCAGTCCGGCGGCCTTGTGGACGTTGAGGTTGTCCCAGATGAGCACGATCGGGGCGTCGAGTTGCTGGTGGGCGGCGATCAGCAGGTCACGGTAGTCGCACCAAGAGAAGCTCTTGCGTCCGTCACGCCGGCCGTCGTCGCGGCGAGGCCGATAGATCAGCCGAGAACGCTGGCCGGGTTTGTAGCAGGTCAGGGCGGCGATGGATATCCGTCTGCGGGAGCGTCCGCGGACCCTCACCACCGGGGTCCGGCCGCGCCGGGACCACGTCTTCGCGTGCGGCGGCGTCATGGAGAAGCCGGCTTCGTCCTCGAAGACGAGCCAGGCTCCACGGGCCGCCGCGAGCCTTCCGCGCAGGGCCACACCTCCTTGACCCACCCGGCCACCGCATCGTCGTCCCGCTCCATCGCCCGTCGGGCCGGGACCTGGCAGGACCAGCCGTTGCGCACCAGTAGCTTGCGCACACCCTGGATGGTGTAGGTCAGGTGGAAGCGTCGGCCGATCACCGCCTTGACCCGGGCCAGCGTCCAGCGCTGGTCCTCCCACCCGTGCGCGGCCGGCCCCTTGGCCAGCTCCGCCTCCAGCTGCGTGAACTGCTTCTCGCTCAGCCTCGGCAGCGATGCAGGCCCCTGCGACCGCAAGGATCGTGGGCCGCCCTCGGTCCACGCGTGACGCCATCGTTGGACCGAGCGGACACTGACCCGCAGATCTCTGGCGATCGCGGTACTGCCCTCGCCCAGGGCGAACCGCTCGGCCGCCTTGAGCCGTAACTCTTCGCGGAACTGCTGCCGTTCGGCGGTCAGCCCGCCACCTTGTGGATACCGCATGACTCCGGTGATACCGCAGCCACCGACCAGCCGTCACCCCTCACGACATCACGAGTTCAGGCTCAGTAACCGCGGTCTCAACTGCACCAACTGCAACCACGGGCTCGGCACCCTGAAGGGCCACGCCACGCGGGAATCGGGAGACCTGCAGGTATGCGCCGATTCGGCCACTACAAAGTGAGCGAGCAAGAAGAGGCCGCACTCATCCGAAGTGAGTGCAGCATGTATGTCGACCTGATCAAGCGACGCAAGCTTCCGCTTCTCCGCCTGTCCGACGGAGAAGCGGAAGCCCTCTAGCTGACTATGCGTCCTTCAGGAGGCCCTCGGAGACCTGCTGCAGGATGGTGGCCAGGGACGCCCGGGCATGCGTGTTCAGGGTCCCCTTCATGTCCTCGATAACCGCATCTACTCCGCGACTGATCTGGAAGTAGCGCAGAATGAACGCGCTGCGCTGGACGGGATCCAGGCGCTGGAATGCTTGCTCCATGAGGGCACCGCCGTCATGCCATGGCAGTTCCAGGCTAGAGATGGCAGCTTGGAGGTGGCTTCGTTCTGGTCGATCAGTATTGGCAGCACCACTTGGCCGAGGCTCAGGGACGGCGCCGCTCTGCGTCAGAGTCCCTTGGTTCGCCTCCCCCGGGCCGGCCTCGTCATCATGGTTCTCCGCAGTTGCTAGGCCCGACTTCAAAACCGGGTTTTGAACCGGCCTCCCTTCCGGGGCAACCTCTGCCTTCCTCCGCGCTGGCCGGGGCTGTGAGGACTTCAAAATCTCCTGTGCAGCCCTGGCCTTCTGCTCCTCAGGGTCTTTGATCCTGGAGATCTGTTCGGCCGTCTTCACCTTGATCTGCTTGGTGTCGACGACGTCCCTCAGCTCCGGCGTCAGGTTGAGCAGTGCCAGACGATTGGAGACGTACATCTGGGACTTGCCGATGCGCTCGGCCACCTTCTCCTGGGACCCGTGCCGATCCACCATCCGTTGCAGGAACTCCGCCTCCTTATAAGGCGGGATGTTCTTGCGGTGGATGTTCTCGATGATGACGGCTTCGTCGACTTTGTCATCGTCCTCATCTCCGAGGCGATCGCGAACCCGGATGTCGAACTTCGTCCAGCCGAGCTGCCGGGCCGCGTGGAGGCGCCTGTTGCCGAGGACGATGACCCATTCGGCGCCCTCGACTGCGGTGGCGTGCTCCGGCTTGGCCCGCCTGAAGGCTTCGCTCGACATGGCGACTGCCGGCTGAAGCTGGCCGACGGACTGCATGGACTTCTTCAGTTCACGGAAGTCAGCATCGTCGTCGCTGTAGTCGAGTTCGGTCCGCGGGTTGTCCGGGCTCCCGATGACCGTGTGCATGTACACGGTGGTGGGCGGGCTGGCGGGCTGGGCCGGTTGCTCGGCCGTGGCATCGCCCTTCTTTCCGGTCTTTCCGGGTCCGTCCAGTAGGTCGGCCCATGGCTTCTTCGCGGCCATCAGCGGCGATCCTTCTTCCCGGCACCGAGTTCCAGGGCGAGCTGGTAGAAGTCCTCGCGGGCCTCCATCGCGACCCGGTTCTTTTTGTACTGGGTGACGACGGTGCCCTCGAGGGCAGCTCGGGTGTGAACCTTGTAGTGCCGGACGACGGTATTCGCCAGCTTCCAGCCCTGTGCCCGGACGAAGTCCTTGGTCTGCTCGAGATCGGCTTCGCCGTCGCGGGGATCCCAGTTGTTAATCACGACGAGGTAGGGGATCCCGAGAGGCTTAACCACTTCCTCGATGGTGTCGCGGGTTGGCATGAAGCCCAGCGGCTCAGGTTCGACGGGAATGATGAGGTCGTCGGCGTTGGCCAGCACGGCACGCATGGCGTCGGCCGCAGTGCTCTTGCCGAAGGGGTCGCCAGCTTCTTCCTTCTCGTCCTCGGGAAGGTCCATCCACCCCGGGGTGTCAATGAACGCGTGCTTGACCTTCCGGGACTTCTTCAGATGGGAGAACAGCTCCAGGTCTTCCCTGGAGTTGATCTGCTCAAAGGAAAAGGGAAGGTCGCTGCCGACTCGTTCTGACCACCACGTGGTGGAGCCTTGCGGGTCGGCGGAGACGGCGGCGACGTAGTGCGGGTCGCCTGCGGGGGATTCGCCCAGGACGTGGGCTGTGATGGCCGCTGTGTTCACGGTGAGAGTCGACTTGCCGACTCCACCCTTGCGGTTGATGAGCGCGGTAATCCGTGCCATGAGTGGTACTCCTGATGCTCCGTATGCTTCCCGGCCCGGTGTGGGTCGGTACTAGCGGACCGGAACAGGATGTCATGCATGGCCTCGCAAGGTGGTACTCGGCGTGCCGGTTTCAAAACCCGGTTTTGAAACCGTCCGGCTCGATGTCTCCCCAACGTGTCCCGAGAGTGCTAAAGCTGCAGTCGGCTCACCAGTACCTCGACATCTACGCATGGCGGGCTGAATGCATGGCGCAGGACGGCGTCTCCACCTGCAAGGACTTCGAACAGGGGTTGCCGGATCTTCGGCGTGCGGGAGATGAACCAGTCGCCTTGGGACGAGTCGATACCGCTGAAGGCACCCACCTGGTCTTCCTGGCCGCCGATCTGAAGTCATGCGTTGCTGTGCTGTAGGAGCGGCACTCCCCCGCAGGGTGACGAGCAGCCGAAGCAGGGTAGCGAAGACACCTTTGCGATCATGTCCGTATGGACTTCGAGCTCGTCCCGCCCAGAGGTGTCGGTTCTCTGGTGATAGGCATGCCGTGCCAGGAGACAGACGCGGCACTGCTGTCGCTGCGCGACCCGTCGGTAACGTCGACTCTGACCGGCCTGGGCAACACATCTTCCGCCCGAGCGGCTTGATGATCAGCATCAGCTGCACTCGCGGCCTCTTGGAGGCAGTTGAGTTGGGACGTCCGTCGAACCCAAGCACAGCGTGCGCTTCGGCGACGTTGACGTATTCGGCCTGCCAGCACGCGAGGTTGTTCGCCGCATGCACGATCAGACAACGGTCCTCGCGGATGCAGAGGACCTAGCGTCTTTGGTGGCACCTGACTTGCTGCTGAGCCTGGGCGTCCCTTCGCGGACGGTGATGATCCCGAGGAGGAGCAGGGCTACTATTTCAGCTCAGTTCTCCAGGCGCGTCCCGGATATTACGACGGTCCCGGGCTGTGACGGTTATCGGCAGGCCCCGTAGGTGAGGGCTTGCCAAGGGCGCGCGGGCGGTGGGGGCAGCAGGACGGTCTCCTCAGGGCCCTGGTCTGCTTCCAGCTGCCACGACTGTCCGGCTCAGCAGCCTTTAGGGCGATGAACCCCTACGCAACCTGCTGCAAGTCCAATCGAGCCACGGTCCCTGCCATCTGTCGAGCTACGCCTATGTCCGAGAGTCCAGCGGCGACCCGCCAACATTGCCGGAGCCTCCAGAACATCATGGAGCGAAGCAAGCTAACGGCTGGTGCGAACACACTGCGACGACAAAGGGGACGCCTCATTCGATGTCTGAGCCCGCTCATCGAGCAACACAACCAGACAGTCTCAGGCCGCCCGAGAACATCGAAGGGCACCGCCTTGCAGTCCGGTCGTCCGCCGCGTGGACGCTCTAGGTCCTGTCCGATGGGTCGCGTGACTCGCCTTGTGGCGGATCGTTGCGGTCGGCATGGGGCGGGGTGATCTCTCTGATGACGAATGGGCTCGGTTGGAGCCGCATCCACCAGGAGTGTGGGCCGGGGCGGGCGGTGGCAGTGTCACCGCCGGGTGATCAACGGGATCCTGTTCCGGCAGCGGACTGGCCTGCCGTGGCGGGACCTGCCGCAGGTGGTCAGCCGACGGCAGCTGGGAAGGGGTCTTGCGGGCCGTCCAGGCAGGCGCCGATGCCGATGGCCGGATTGACTGGAGCATGGTCAGCGTGGACTCCACCTCCTGCCGGCTCATCAGCACTCGGCCGGAGCCCGCTCCCGCCCACCGAGAGTTCCCGGCAGACGCAGCAGGCCCTCCCGGCATCGGCCCGACGAGGCACTGGGGCGTTGAAGGGGCGGGCACCCGTGTCCGTAGGGGTGGTTCCTTGTCCCGCTCGGCACACCTTGCCCCAGGTTCGCGGGGGAGCGGCGCATCGTCAGGACTCGTCGGCCATCAGCTCCAGGGGCACGAACAGGATGCCCACTGCCGGGTAGGAGGAGCCAGGGCCGTAGATCACGCCTTCCCGGCCCTCGTCGGTGTCCAGCTCCACCAGCCCCAACACCTCGGCCGGGTCCTGATGATCAGCCATGTATCCACCGAGAAATCCTCAGACCATGGGCGGCGGCCCGGCGGTTGCGCTTGTGCGGCGGCGTTGTTCGCTGCGCGCCCGGCCAAGGAAATGGCAGCCATGTCGGCGGCGTCGCTACGCCGCAACGCGAACACCGGCGGCCACCATCGGGTCGTCGTTCGAGCCTTGCGCAGCGGGGAGGGACCCGCTGTCTTCCGTGGTCACTGCTGGACCCCTCCGTCGCCGTTGGAAGCGGGCGTGTGCTCGGTCTTCGTCGTTTCTGGTGGAGGCCCGAGCTGGATGAACAGCATCGCCATGGCCTGGTCGAAGGTCTGCGTGGAGGATGGCGCAACAGCCGACAACTCATCATGTGTGAGCTGCTCGGTTGGCCGGCCTTCTCCACCCCGCGCACACCGTGCTTTCTACTGAAGAGAGGCCTGGTGCGATTCTCGCTCGCATCGCACCATTGGATGCGAGGCATCGGTGGGCGCTGAGCTCGTCTTCTCGACTGTTGGGAACGAGCGCATTGTCTGCCTCGACCTGCCGCAGGGGTGACGTCGAGGCGCTCGAAGCCGAGGCCCGGCTGGAGGGCGCGAAGTCCCTCACCCGCGTCGCGTAGGTCTGTCCGATCACATCGTGAACGGCAGCCCCACCTGATGCGCTGTGCGCACGGCCTCGGGGTGGCCTTTGCCTTCGCTGCCGCCGATGGCAACCGACCTCCCATTCGCGACCAGGCCGTAGATGCGAGCCGCCAAAGTGCCGCAGGGCGACATCGATGACTTCGGGCCCGTGGTCGTCTCCCGGCCGGGTGTGGGCCCGTTCTCCGAAGGGGCCGACACGCACCGCGACATCTTGGCGCAGGCTCGGCGCCGAGGGTTCGGGGGAGCGGAGGGCATCGAGTGTCGAGCGGACCACGTCAACGGTTGCCTGACCTTCGGGGTTGAGGGTTCCCCGGGAACCAGAAGCCGGAGGGCATGCCTTCCCGGGGTGGGCACCGCCCCTTGGGCTACGGTCCGATGAGTCGGGTCATCAGGTCACGTCGCTCTGAGGGCCTCGCGGTCACCCGAAGAACGACTCCGCGGCCCACTTCCTTGTCCCTCAGCATCACTTGAGGTACCCCATTGGGCTGTTGAGGTGATGCCCATGGTCGTCGAAATCGCACGTACGTCGATCTGACGGCCTCCCATCCAGGTCAGGACCCCGAGGCACCGAGAGCTCGGAGATCGGGCGTCTACGGCACGATTCTGTGGGTCGCTTTTGTGAGCAGAACAGCTTTTGCGTCGAATATGGAGCCAGGCCGTGCACTCCGTCGACAGTTTTGGCGTCTTCTCACTCGTGTCACAGGGCGAGGTTTCTGTTGGTCAGGCTTCGAGCATGTCACCGCGCCTGTCGTCCCGCCGGTCTTCAGGCCGGGTGACGGGAACCTCGTCACCTGTCTCTGGGACTGCTCTCGCATGCGGGTCGTCGCTTTCGAGGAGCCCGGCCTCAGCGACCGGCCCGTCGAACTTGCAGAGATCTCGGAACACGTGGCCAGTTGGGTTTCAGCCTCTGGATGTCGAAGTGTTCCTGAATCAGTTCGATACGAGCGGCACTGAACGAGCACGGGTAGTGGAAGGCCGTCGCTGCTGGCCCTCATGTGGCCGTTCCTCCTGTCCTTCGACGACCACAGGATCCCGCGCAACATTGCAGAAACCAGCTGAGCGGCAAGGCGCCGAACTCTTCGGTGATGATGTGCATGAGCCGCCTCGCTTCGGGTTCGGGCGCTCCCCGCCGACGAACACGTCAACGCGTTCCGTGTCCTGTCTCAGTGTTCTGGGTCACCGGCATCCGCCGCAGGCAGGCGTACTGCAAAGGCACCTGCGGACACGCGTGGCACAATTTGCTGCCTCGGGCCACAAGGCCCTGGCGGAGGCCGACTACGGCCGCCCGTAGCGCTTGCAAAGCAGGTAAGTGACCGGAGGCGTCGTGGCACCGTTGTCGAGGCAGACCGGCACGACCGCGGCGCCGCCGGAAACGTCTGCCGGACGGCAACTCGCCGGGTCGACCGACTTGTGCTCCCCCGCCACGGTGACTGACCGGTTGAACTAGGTCAGCGTGCCCTTCGTGTACGTGTTCCCGAAGGTGACATCGAATTCGCTGTCCGGGTAGTCGGAGGTGTGGGCGCTGGCCGCAGGAGCCCTCAGGAGCAAGCCCGTGGTCAGCGCGAAGGCGCTGAGGGCCGCGGCGAGACGGGTGCGCATGTCGTCTCCAGGGTTAAGGCTGTTGCGGCTGCGGACCGGCTCAGTCTTCAGGCTCACGCCAATCGCGTCGACGAACGATCGAGTCAACTGTTTCGGCCGGGAGGGTCAATGCCCCGTTCCGGCCACCGCCCTTGGCACCCATCCGGAAACCATGTGCACAAGTTAAGAAGCGGCTGCGGGCAGATGAGACGATCCTTCCGCAGGGCGTTACGCGTCGCGGTGTCGAACCGCTGCCACCCTCGGATCAGCCAGGCGCCCGGGTCCGGCCGGACCCCGGCACAGCGGGTTTGGTGATGGCCACTGTGCTGGAGTCGCGGACTCGGGCGGCGATGACCCGGCAGCCAGGGAGAGCGTGGCGACGAACACGACGGGGAACCACCCCTTATCGCGTGGGCCTGACCTGCCTCTTCGCATTCTTGCGATGGCGGGTCCTCAATGAGCAGCCATTGCCGCTATGAGGCGTTCGCGAGAACCGGCACCGATTCGACCAGGACAACACCACATGGTGCCCCGGACGCACTTCGCGCGCCATTCGTACGCCAAACGTACGCGCATCGTACGTTTCGCGGGGTAGGGTCTTGGTCAGGAGGTGCTCCATGTCCGAGTTGTTCGACGCGGTCGACGCACTGCTCGCGTCCCGCGCCGCGCTGCCGTCACCGGCGGAGCGCAAGCGGCTGCGCGCCGCGCACGGCCTGACGATCGATGAGGTGGCAGGCGCACTGAAGGTGCGCCGGGCCACGGTATCCGGCTGGGAGTCCGGCAAGACCGAGCCCCGCCCGCCGGAGCGCGACGCCTACGCCCGACTCCTGGACAAGCTCGCCGAGCTCTACCCCGCCGACCCGGTCGCCCCCGTCCAGGACGCTGCGGTGCCGGCCACGTTCACTGCTGCGCCCGCCCCGGCGGAAAAGCAGACTCTGTCCACCGGTCCGGCGCCCGAGGCCGCGGGCATGGCTGAAACCGAGAACACCCGGCCCCCTGCCCCTGCTCCAGCAGCCGCCCCGCGTCCGGCGCGCGCCACCGGGCCGTCGTCGATGTCGTCGTCGACGTCGACGCGCCGTCCGGGCACGAAGAAGGCGGCCCCGGCCGTGACCACGGCAGGCGAGATCGACCCGCGGTACGAGAACGGTCCGCTGGCGGTCGTCGACGTGGAGGACGGGAAGGTTCTGGCGTACTGCGTCGGCGGCCTGATCCTGGACGTGCCCGCCAAGTCACTCCCGTCCCTGGTGGACTGGACGCTCAAGGAGGCGAAGCTCGGAGCGCCGAAGCTGTCCGGGCCGGGAAGGCCGGCCGATCCGCTGCTCGTGCTCACCGAGGCCGCGCTGGAGCGCTACGGCCTCCCCCTCTCCCTCACCCAGGAGGAGCGGATCGCCGGACGGATCCCGGAGGGCCACAAGGCCATCAAGCAGCTCACCCGCGCCGACTGGAAGCTCACGAAGCGCGGCTTCGGACCCTGGGCGCGGATCTACCGCCCGGCCAAGGGCACGGACCGCCAGTGCGTCCAACTGTGCATCCCCTCGTGGAACGCACTGGACAACCGGCACTGGGGCGCCGCTGGACAGCTGCCGCCGGCGGAACTCGCACGGATCCTGGGCGTGTACGCGGCCCGCGTGATGACCCCGCGCGGTTCCACGGCCGTCACCGGCCTGGAACTCATGACAGCACTGCACCCGCCGACCTACGCCGTGCGGGACGAGGAGACCGGCGTTCTGCGGCAGGCCGACGACAAGACCCCCGGCTCGCTGGGCAAGGACCCGGTGGACTGCGCCCCGTGCGAGGCCCCCGACGGGCACCCGCTGCTCAAAGACCTGCCGCGCTTCCACATCCGCACCCCGGCAGAGAAGATTTTCGAGGAGGCGTACGACTGGGCACGGCCGTTCACCGACGACGAGTGCATGCACCGCAACCTCGTTGGCCTGGACGTGAACATGGCGTTCGCCGCCGGAGCGAACGGGCTGCCCGTCGGCCTGTGCGCGCCGACGCACGTCAGGAACCCGGTGTTCGACCCGAAGCTGCCCGGCTCGTGGCTGGTCGACCTCAGCCACGTAGACCTGTCCCGCGTGAAGGTCGGCAAGGAGTGGGTGGAGCTGGACGCGAGTCTGCTGCCCAGCCCGTTCACGCCGAAGGGCAACCGCCCGGAGGGGCCGGCCTGGTACGCGACGCCGACCGTCGCCTACGCCGTGGAGCTCGGCTACGACGTCGCACCGACCGAGGCGTACGTCCGGCACGAAAGCGGCCGCTACCTGGACGGCTGGTACAACCGGCTGCGCGACGCCTACCTCGCCACGATGGCCGACCTCGGCGTCGGCGCCGACCTGTCGCCGGCCGATTTCCTCGCGGCAATGAACAGCTACAAGAGCCGTGACCCGGAGCTGGCGATCGTGGTGTCCGCCGTCAAGGCCACAGTGAAGGGCGGGCTGGGCAAGCTGCGCGAGCGGCCCCGGGGCGAGGGCTGGAGGCCCGGTGAACGATGGCGGGCCCTGGAGCGCCCGACGTGGCGGCCGGACATCCGCGCGGCAGTCATCTCCCGCACGCGGATCAACCTCCACCGGAAAATCGTCAAGCACGCGGCGTTCACCGGGCAGTACCCGGTCGCGGTCAACTCCGACTGCGTCGTGTACGCGGTCGACGGCGAATCGCCGCTGGACTTCCTGCCCTACCGCGAAGGCAAGCCGCTGCCGGGCGGCTTCAAGCTCGGGGTGAACCCGGGCCTGGTGAAGCACGAGGGCACGCAGACCGTGCTGTGGGGCGAGGGCGTGCGGGAGCAGTACCAGGCCCCGGAGCTCAACCTCGCCCGCTACATCAAGGACGGCATCGTCACCGACAAGGACAACGGGGAGTAGGTAGGCGATGAACAAGGAATTCGGGGACGGCCTGGACCAGGCGGTGCAGAAGTCTTTCACCCGCCCCGTGCCGAAGTCGGCCGGCGCGCAGATGCGCTACCTGGTCAAGCAGTACAAGGGCACCAGGGTGGTCGCCCAGATGTTGCGCGTCTCGCAACGCACCGTCGAGCGGTACGTGAAGGACCAGATCAAGACGCCCCGCCCGGACCTCGCCGCGCGCCTGGAGCGCGAGGTGAAGGCCCGGTGGCAGCCGCAGATCCGGGCCAGGGCGAGGGAGAAGGCGGCGACGACCGGCGGCATCGTCATCGACGTCCACGCCCGCCTCGGCTACGCCGGGGCACCGATGGAGACGACGGACGAGGACCGCGTCCGCCACCTCACCGTGGCCCTCCCGCCCCAGCACGCCGCCCGCCTCTTCGACGCCCAGCAGCAGGGCGCCGGCGACGACCGGCTGCGCGAGCTCACCGCCGAAGCCCTCAAGGAGGTCTACTTCCAGGACGGCGGCCGCCGCGCCGGATCTCTGCAGGAGGTACAGATCAACGACGTGCTGAACCTGGAGTTCGAACTGTAGAGACCCCACCCCGAACGACCCGCGAGCCCCGCTGTGAATGAGTGCTTCAGGTGGCGAGTGAGTGTGTGAGCCGGCGGCCGGAGCGGGCAGCGTCAACGGTTCGCTCGAACCTGCACACCAGCAGGCCTCCACCCACTGAGACTGGGCAGACCCGCGATGTCCGCAGGCCGCTGCCGACGAGCTGTCATCAGGTTCGGGCCACTCCCGGCTTCTCCGGCCGCTCGCGGCTTCACCCGCGAGCGGGTCCTCGGACGACGCCCGCGTCAGGCCGTGCCGTCCCGATGGACGGGCACCACCACCCCGAGGCGGCATGGCGTTTCGCTGCCTCCGGCAACGTAAGCGGGTGCAGGCACCAGGACGTTCTGGGGCCTGCACCCGTGCGTCGGAGGTCGTAACCCGTGAGGCTGAAGCGGTAGTCATCGAGCCGCACTCGGGGGAAATCGTGGTCATCTCCACCTCGACATCGTCGCGCCGCGGAACCTGGTTTCGTGGCAGTCGCCGGGCACAGGTGGCAGCCGTCTGCTGCGGCCTGCTGCTGAGCGCACCGACCGCCGCCACCCCGCCCGACACCCATCCCCAGGCGCAACACGAGGAGCGTGGCCGAGGCACGCTTTGGTCTCCTCCGAGAAGCTGTACACGCTCGCAACACCACAGGCCGTGGCCACCGAACTGGGCGCGACCGGCTTCGAGGACGACGCCGTCCGGCACGGCGTGGTCGCGTACCCGCTGGTCTACCGGACCGTTGATGCGTACGGACGGCCCAGCACGGCGAGCGGGCTGTTCGTGGTGCCGCTCAACAGGGAGAGACGGCTGCGCGCCGTCTCCTTCGCGCACGGCACCGGCAGTCACAAGGACGATTCCCCGTCCATGCAGCGCGCCAAGTTCGTGTCCGCGCCTGCGGCGGCGGGTGCCGCAGGGTCCGACTATCTGGGGATGGGCAAGGGACCCGGTCTGACCCCCTGGATGGACATCGCCTCCGAGACCACAGCGTCCCTGGACATGCTGAGGGCGTCCCGCGCCTTCGCGCCCCGCACCGGACATGTGCTGGAGCGCGAAGTCAGCTTGCCGTTTAACCTCGGCGCGAGATGAGTCGGGCGAGCGACTCTGTGGGCCAGCAGAGCCATGCGAGGAGAGGGCTGGTGACCACGAACCAGTGGACACTGATTCGGCCCTGCTGCTTGTCCAGGATCGGTGGGGCCTCAACCCGGTAGACGTAGCGGAGGTATCGGCGACGGATCGGAGCTCCGACTATCAGCAGCACTGGTGAGGCGACAAGGATGGCCGCCGGGACCAGGGCTCTCGCGGCGGTGAGCTTCGCCTTCTCCTCGTATCGCATGTGCTCAGTGTGCTGATGCTCGATGTCGCTTGTCAGCCTGTCCTGCGGGGTTTGGTGCCAACGTTGTGGTGTGCGGGTCGTGTGTAGGACTCACCGGTAGCGAGGACTCGTCCGACGTCGTAGCGGGTGGCGGGCAGCTTGTTCTTCGATCCGAGTGGTCGGCCGGGGCCGGGCCGAGTGGGTTTCGGTGCACGGGCTGGCGTGCCCGTTCTTCACGTGCAGGTTCCTGAACCCGCGCCGGACGCGGGCAGGTGTGAGTCTGTTCGGTTCCGCCGCCCGCTCCCAGGGTCGGCGGAGATCCCGTGCGAGCGGGCGGGCGAGCCGAAGCTGGGTGTGTGCGGCCAGGACGATCTAGGTCCAGCGGTCGGCCGCTTCGGAGTTCCGGAGCTTGGGGCGGGTCGAGCCGAGCGTCTGCTTGAGCAGGCGGAAGGTGTGCTCCACGTCGAACCGTCGTAGGAAGGCTTGCCAGCATCGGTCGACGTCCTCGGGGCGGGCTCCGGTGCGAGACCACCAGAGCCAGACGGGCTTGTTCACCCCGCCGCTGGGCAGTTTCGCCACCGTCAACCGGATCACAGTGCCCTCGATGATCGGCAAGGGGCCCTCGTGGTCACCCCATGCCGCCCGACGCGTCAGTCGGGGGTGCAGCCGGTCCCACGCTTGCGCGGTCGCGGTCCCGTACCGATCGGTGTCGGTCACCGTCACCACCGCGGGCTCGCCCCAGGTCTCGGGCCGGCCGAAGACGAACTCACCACCGTGCTTGGGCGGGCGGCCGCCCTGCGGCGGGCAGATCCACGGCACCGGAACGGGCTTGCGCATCACCCGGTCTGATCGGAGCCGGCCCAGCACCTCGACCGGCAGATCGGCCAAGAGGTGAGCGATCCGGGGTGCGTCGTATCCGGCGTCCAACACGATCAGGACTTCCAGGTCACCGTCCCGCCACTGGCCTGCCGTGACGAGGCGTTCGATGACCTCGCGGACCTGCTCGGCGGTGACCGCGGCCAAGTCTGCGCCGGGTTCCAGCCGGATCGCGTCCAACAGCGCGGTCCACGACGTCCGGCCCGTCTCCAGCGCCGCGACGATCGAGTACGGCCAGCCGGGGACCATCTGGTGCTTGCCCAGGCCCCGGCCGAAGGTGTGACAGAAGGAGCGGTCCGAGCAGGTATCGGCATCCGGCCGAAGCCACGGGGACACGTCCACTGCCAGCCCCGGGCGCGCCCATCGGCGGCCCGGGGCAACGGCACGCCGGCCAGGGCCCGCCGCAGCCGGGCGATGCCGATCCGGCCCCGGTTGATCCCGGAGTACAAGGCCCCGTGCTCGCGTCGGTGTTCCGGCGCGAGCGCCAGGTCCACGAGGGTGCGGACCGGTCCGTCGGTTCACAGCAGCGCGTCACACACGTCGAACAGCGCATCCGCCCGCGACGTCAGGCACGCGTACAACTCAGACCGGAACTCCGACAACTTCGACAAGGCGCCTCGGTGGACGCTGTGCTCGACCAGTCCCACGATCCCAGCCTCCGTGCTGAATCAGCCCTGAGCACAGGATCGGGCCCGGCCTCTCGCACGTCCGGTGAACTGGGGAAACTCCGAACCAGTTCGAGCCCAGTTCGACGCCGGTGGATGAACGGCAAGCTCATGGTCACCGGCTTCTCGCAGGGCGCGTCGGCGGCGCTGGGGCTCGGCCGGGCTCTGGAGGCGGGTACGGACAGCTGGTTCAGGCTGGGCACGCTGGCACCGGTCAGTGGCGCGTACGACTTCAGTGGCATGGAATTGCGAGCGCTGCCCCCCGTGCCCCGGTGCGGCTCTACATGGCGACCGATGACGAGCAGGTCGTCACCGACGACACCGGACACTGCCAGGCGGCTCGGCTCAGGAATGGCGTGGCCGCCCCGGCAGTCGATCTGGGCGATGTCGACTGCCAGGGCTCTCGTCACCTGGGGTCCAGCGTGGGAGCCACGTCGTCGATCGTGCGCTGGTTCGGTGAGCTGCGCCAGCAGTGACCGTGGAGCGCCCCCGGCTCCATGGTCCCGGGCCTGGTTTCTTCGGGTCAGTGCCGGGTGTCCGAGTGCCTGGAGTCCGCAGGCCCGCTCAAGAACAGCCTGCGGGCTCAGTACAGCTCGTCCGACCAGCGGCGAGCAGCAGAGCCTCTCCGCACCAGATCGCCCCCTCACGTCCCCTCACGTCCCGAAACCAAGCATCGGGATCAGGATCAGACCTCACCTCGGTGAGAACGCTTCCTGTGGCGGCGCCACCACCGGGCCTGGGCAGTGGATACCGCCGGGGCACGCGCACCCTGGCGGTAGCTTCGCGTGGCCTGGGGACGCAGAGCCACTCAGTCCCTGTCTTCAGTCCCTCGACATAAGACCAGGTCAAAGGCCATGTCAGCAGAAAAGTCAGGGACTGAAGGGACCGAAGGGACTCAACTTTCCTGTTCCACTGATCACGTGTGCGTGTGTATGCGTGCGCGTAAGACTCAGTACCCCTAGTCATGAGTAGCTCATAACTAGAAGTTTCAGTCCCTTCAGTCCCTCGAAAGAGACACGAAAGGCCTCTGACCTGCGCATTTACCGGAGGGACTGAAGAGGGACCGAACAGGCCGACTTTCTTCGGTCCCTCGCCCCGCGGGGCGAGGGACCGAAGCCGACACGCCCGGCCCTGAACGCGCCGCAAACAGGTCGAGGGCGCCTCCCTCACCCAACTTCCCAAGGACGCAAAGGGACCGAAGGGACTCAAAGTCGGAAACGGCTACACAGAAGCCCAGTGCCCTGTTGTAGGCTCTGGACTCATTGGAAAACTCAGTCCCTTTGGTCCCTCGTTTGTCAGCAACAGCTGCTCTGACCAGGTCTTTTTGTGGCCAGTGGCTGAAAGTCTGTTGGCCCCCTGCAAGGACGATCAGCGTGCAGCGTCAGAGCGAGACCAGCGTTTCCCGTACTGCGGGACACGCCAGTCCCTACGATGTCGCACGCTGGTGCGCCGCGAACGGCTGGCCCGTCCACCCTCTCGCCGCAGGACGTAAGACCCCAGCCGCCAACTGTGCCTCCTGCCGGGAGACCACACACCGGCCGCATCAATGCCCCTGCCACTCTGCGGGCAAGTGGTGCCATGGCTTCCACGCAGCCACGACCGACCCCGAACTCCTGGACGCCTGGTGGGGGAGCAACCCAACCCTCGGGGTCGGAGTCTCCTGCGGGCCGGCGCGTCTCGTCGTCCTCGACATCGATGCCCACAGTGTGGAAGTTCCCGACCGGAACCGGCTCCTGCCAGGTATCCCCATTCACGAGAACGTCAACCTCGACGGCCTGGCCTCAGGCTTCGACACCCTGGCTCTTCTTGCCGCGCTCCGCGGCAAGAAGAGCCCAGCAGACGATGACTCCACCCTCCGCGTCCGAACCCCTTCCGGAGGGCTCCACGTCTGGTACCAGACCTCGGACCACGGCCCCCGCTACAGGTCCTCGGTCGGCTCCAGCCCCAAGGTCGCCCTTGCCTGGCAGGTAGACATCCGAGCCACCGGCGGATACATCGTCACCCCCGCCACACGGACGCCTGCCGGTACCTACCGTGCCCTAGGTACGACCCGTATCCCGGCCCCCCTGCCCAGTTGGATCGCCACGGAACTCCACCGCACAGGCCACACCGTCAACAACCTCCCCACACCTGGCTTCCGCCCGAGCCCGAGAATGGCGGCCCCAGCCGGCAAGCAGGCTCACGGTCTTCTTGAACCCCTCCTGGCCCAGGTGGAAGCATGCGCTGCCGTATCCGAAGGGATGGGGTTCACGGAGAAGCTGAACCGCGCTGCCTACACGGCCGGAGGCCTGGTAGCCGCAGGCCACCTCGACCACAACCAAGCGCACGACTTGCTCAGCGCGGCCGCCGACGCCGCGCGCCCCCACCGCCACCGTCACAGCAGCGCCGTCATTTCCTCTGCCCTGTCCGCTGGCGCCAGCCGGCCGCTCCATCTCAAAGGACGCCCATGAGCAGCGCTGACAGCTCCCGCTTCGACGCCACGGCAGCGGCTCAGCAAATGCTCGAGCTCGAAGTCCAGACCACGCAGCCGAGCCTCCCCGCCCAGCAGAACACCGCGAGCGTCACCGTCCACCAACCGGCCATGCCGCAAGGCATGCTTCCGGCGATGCTTACCGACCGCGGCAACGCCAAGCTGTTCGCCGTCATGTTTGGTGACCAGTTCCGGCACGTGGAAGGCCTGGGCTGGTACCACTGGGACCAGTACCGATGGAAGCGCACCGGCGGAGAGAAAGCCGCGGTCTGGGCAGCCGGTGACCTCGCCGAACAAATGCCCGCCACCGATCCGACCGGGAACTTCAACGACCGGGAAATCAACGCACACCGGCGCAGATCAATGTCCACCCCCGGCATCAAGGCGCTGCTCACCCAGGCCAAGGCATCCCCGGCGCTGGCCCTGGACCCCGATGTCCTGGACGGCGACCCCTACGCCCTGTGCACCCCGGCCGGCGTGGTCAACCTCCACAGCGGCGACCTCCACAAGCCCGACCCCGAAGCCGACATGCACTCCAGGGCCACCAGCGTCGCCCCCGAGGCAATGCCCACCCCCCGTTGGCACCGCTTCCTCCACGACACCTTCGGCGAGGACGCCAAGGGCCAGGAGACCATCCACTTTCTCCACCTGCTGCTCGGCTACTCGATCACCGGTGACGTCGGTGCCCAGGTTCTGCCCTTCCTCTACGGCACCGGCGCCAACGGCAAGTCGGTCCTGCTCGACGTCATGACGCAGATCCTCGGCGACTACGCCCAGGCCGCCCCGCCAGGCTTCCTCATGGAGAAGGGCAAGTTCTCCGAGCACTCCACCGAACTGACCGAACTTCACGGCCGACGCATCGTGGTGTGCTCCGAACTCAAACCCAACGACAAGTTCGACGAATCCCGGGTCAAGCTCCTCACCGGTGGCGACCGCATCATGGCCCGCCGCATGCGCCAGGACTACTTCAGCTTCAACCCCACCCACAAGCTCTGGCTGCTCGGCAACCACCGCCCCGAGGTCGGCACCGGCGGCCACGCCTTCTGGCGTCGCATCCGACTCATTCCCTTCGAACGTGTCGTTCCCGCCGCCCGGAAGATCGACAACCTGGCGAAAGAACTCGTGCAGAGCGAAGGCCCCGGCATCCTGCAATGGCTCATCGAGGGAGCCAAGCTCTACCTCGCCACTCGCGATCCCCTCGCCGGCCCTGCCACAGTCCGCTCCGCCACGGAGGCCTACGCCACCACGGAAGACCACATCGGCCGCTTCCTCACGGAATGCTGCACCACCGCCGGCCCCGACAAGAGCCCGGACCGGGCAACCGGAGACCTCCGCGTGGAGCAAGGCATGCTCTACGCCACGTACAGCAGCTGGTGCAGCGCCGGCGAAGGCATCCGCCCTGCCACCGCACGCGCCTTCGCCACCCGGGTCCGCCAGGAACTCTCCCTCGCCTCACCTGCCGACATGATGAAATCCAGCGGCAAGAAGTACTACCCAGGTCTCGGTCTCCTCGCCGACGAAGAACCTCAGGGTGACCATGCCTGATTCTCGCGCCCTACGCACCCGAACCTTGGCCGCCTATCCTGAACACGGTGCCCCCACTCGGGAACGTGCTAGCCACACAAACACTGGCCCGCAAACGGACAAAGACAATGAAAAGGGGCTGCAGCCATGAGCTCGCTGCTGAACGAGAGCGACCTCTGCCACGAGAACGCAGTGGTCTGGCTGGAGAGCCCCGATGAACTGGACTACGTCCGCCAAGCCCTCGACAAGACCCCCCGCCGCCGTGGCAAGCCCCGCTACGAACGCGACGGGCGCATGGTCGGCTACGCCGAACTGGACGCCCATGCCGAAGCCGACCCCGACAGCGGTCTTCAGCTCCGCCGTGTCTTCTTTCTCCTCCCGCACGACCGCGACGCCAACCCCGACGGTCCCTACCACGAAGGCGCTCCCGGAGAAGCCGTCGACCCCCGCACCATCGAGCCCCGCCGCGTCGGCGACAAGACCCCCCGCTCCCAACGTGGACCTGCCGCGATAGCAGCCAACAGCAACTACTGCGGCTGAACTCCTGGTGACGTAGAGGGCGACGGTCCTTGATCCGCGCGCTGTCACCCGTGACAGCGCGCGGTCGGTGCAGAGCTGGCGCCGGGCAGGCCCAGCACGTGGTAGACGGAAAGCCGCTCCGCGTCAGGCAGTTGTCCTTCGCTCCGCCCGCCGACCGATGTGCCGTCGCTGCCGGGCCCGCTCGCTCAGCAGCAGGTGATCACAGACCTCTGCGGCCGGAGGCGTTCCCGCGGGACTGCCGACCCTGGTCACCGGGGCACCGCAGCGACCCGTGATCCGTTCGGTCGCTTGCAGTCAGCGGTGGAAAACACCAGGTCGGAGACGCTTCTTCACTTCCGTAGCGACTCAAGCGACTGAAAGTCCGGGTATATGAAGGCATTGGTGTGTGCGCGTGTGTTCCATAAATAGGTGAGTTGAGTCGCTTCAGTCGCTGTCGGACGTCCGAAGGCGCTCCGAACTGCTGCTATGTCGATTTACGGGTTGAGCGACTCACGAGCTTCGGTCGCTGGCGAAAATGTACGACCCAGTAGGTGCGTCTTCAGCCTCAAACCGGTGCAAGATTCGGGGGGACGAACTTCCGCACAGAGGGGATGTATTCGCTAATCTGTGTTGGTCGTTGGGTCGCTACGGTCGCTACTGAGGAACGGTATATGGCTCCTGAGCTGCGCCTTCTGGGACTCTCCTCCGCACGTCCCGGCCTCGTCTGCCGGGCTGTGCCGCAGTCCCTGGCCACGGCCCGGTGGTCTGCGCAACAGGGCTGGCCGGTTCACCCGCTGGCCGCCGGCCGTAAGACCCCGGTGGGAAACTGCGACACCTGTCGCCGTTCCGGCGGCCACACCCACTCGGGCTGCCGGTGCATCACGGAGGGCCGCTGGTGCCACGGTTTCCGGGCCGCCACCCGCGACGCCGAGAGGATCGGCCGGTGGTGGGGGAACAACCCTGAGTTCGGGGTCGGGGTCTCGTGCGGTCCCGCAGGTCTGGTGGTCATCGACATCGATGCGCATCAACAGGGCCTCCCCGATCGCAGCCGTCTGCTGCCGGGCATACCGATACCGGAACAAGTGGACCTCACGGGCCTGACGAACGGCTTTCACACCCTGGCCGTCCTGGCAGCCCTGCGAAACGCCCCCGACCCGGCCACCGACGGGAGCACCCTGCGTGTGCGGACCCCTTCCGGCGGCCTCCACGTCTGGTACCGGGCTCCCGACGCCCGTCCATGGCAGAGTTCCGCGGGCTCGGGCAGCGGGCGCGCGCTGGCCTGGCAGGTGGACGTCCGTGCCCACGGCGGGTACATCATCGCGCCGGGGACCACCACCAGGGCGGGGACCTACACCGCGCTCAGCCCGGTCAGGAGACCCGCGGTGCTGCCCATCTGGCTCGCCGAGGAGCTCGAACGCACTGGGCACCTGCCCCAGGAGCGGCCGGCCGGGCCGAAGCCCATACCGCCGAGAGCCCTCCAGGCCGTCGTCGCCGCAGGAGGCGGCAGACAGGGAGCCTTCAGCGTGCTCAGCTCGGTGCTGGCCGAAGTGACCGCCTGCGCCGCGCACACCGAGGGCGTCGGCTTCTCGGAAAAGCTCAACCGGGCCTCGTACACCGCAGGCGGGCTCGTCACCGCAGGACATCTCACCCAGGAGCAGGCCGAGCAGATCCTCCAGGACGCCGCCGCCGGGGCCCGCCCCGGTCAGGACCGCAGGGCGGCTCAGATCATCCGTAGCGGAATGACCGCGGGTTCGCGCCGTCCGCTGTACCTGGGGAGATACGGATGACCTCCGGGGACGGTTCGCTGTACGACTTCGACGCCCAGTCCGTGGCGGCTCAGATAATCGCCCGGAGCACGTCTCCCGTCGGCCGCGCCGGAGCGGAGGCCGCGACGTGCCTTCCGGCGGAGAGGGGGGTGGCCCTGCTCCAGGAGCAGGTATCGGCGGCGGGGTTGTTACCTGATTCGTTGACGGATCGGGGGAATGCGAAGTTGTTCGTGAGGTTGTATGCGCGGGACTACCGGCATGTGACGGGGCTGGGGTGGTAC